>JBNKZT010000195.1:0-11403 GCA_050301775.1 Promineifilaceae bacterium (SeqCode) | reverse complement strand
ACCCCACTACCCTGACAATCCATGTCAAGGTATTATCGTATGATCTAACAAAGGAATGATTATGCGCGCTGATCGACTTTTATCATTGTTGATGTTATTGCAAACACGGGGACGGATGACGGCCGTTTCCCTTTCAAAAGAACTCGAAGTCTCCGAACGCACCATTTACCGCGACATCGACGCTTTGAGCGCGTCCGGCGTGCCGATTTATGGCGAGCCGGGGCGAGCGGGCGGTTACAGCTTGCTGGACAGCTACCGCACCAGCCTGACCGGCCTCAACGAAGGCGAGGTACGGGCGTTGTTCATGATGCGTATTCCCGATGCGCTGGCTCAATTGGGCGTGGGACAGGAATTGAAAGCCGCCCTGCTCAAGCTGACGGCGGCCTTGCCCGCCGCCCGCCGCGAGGACGAGGAGAAAGTCCGGCAGCGTTTTTACCTGGATTCGACGCCGTGGGACATGGGGGAAACGGCCGTGCCCCATCTCCAAACCATCCACCAAGCCGTGTGGCAAGCCCAGAAACTGCTGCTAACCTTCCGCCTACCCTACCACAATATCGAATTGCAACATCTGGTCGAACCATACGGTCTGGTCGCCAAAGCCAGCACCTGGTATCTGGTCTACTATCGCGAGGGTTTCCGCGTCCAGCGGGTGGCCGATTTGTTAGCCGCGCAGTCCGTTGGCGAAGCGTTTGAACGGCAGAGAGATTTTGACCTGGCCGCCTTTTGGCAGAATTGGTGTACCCAGCAAGAGGCCAGCCGAACACTGTACCCCGTCACGGTACGTGTCGCCCCGCACTTTGTAGCTGAACTACGCCACTATTTTGGCGATCAGGTTGTCGATCAACTTGAATCCTGGCCGGAAGACGACTGGAACACAATAACCCTATATTTTGAATCGCTGCCAGCAGCAAGGGCACGTCTGCTGGGCATGGGCAGCGCTATTGAGGTGGTGGATCCGCATGCTTTGCGGACCAGCATCCACGATTATGCGCGACAGATTGTTAAGCTTTATGAAGATTAGTTCCTTGTATCAGGAAGCTTATTTCCCCTTGGTTTCAACATCTTGAGTAACCAATGAAACAACTTCTAGCCCCATTTTGTTCAATGGCTCACTCGAAACTTCTTGGACTTTCATGGCTAATGCTTCCCAGTCTAATTGAACAGTCTCTGTGGTTGTTATTCCCAGAATCAATTTGAAGTTACCACTGAGTATCTCCTGGGCAATTTGCCTGATTTCTTCGGTTGATTTTGATAGCAGTTGAATGCTGGCGGTCCAAAGTGACCTTTCATCAGAGCCGATTTTCACCTGGGCCACGGCCGTAATTGAAGCTGTCCCTCCATCCTTTGTTTTAATATGGCGCAGTTGCAGCGGAACCGAGATCAATTCCAAAGAAAGCAAATCTACTCGTTCAAGAATTGGCCACACGAAGGCACGCCCACCGGTGACAAATCGAGGCTCCTCAGTCCGTCCAGAAATAACTAAAACTTCATTTGGACCAACCGTGTGTACGCGCCTGGCATACACAGCTAATGGCAAAAACATGCTTGCCAACATAACGATCAAGGCGATCAAGATAACATAATCCATCGTTAAGGGTCTCCCGTCTTTAGTGCTTTGCAAGTTATCGGAGAAAGTATAAGCTTATTTTGATCGGGTCGCAATTGCTCTGATAATGCGGTCAGATCAGTTTGGCCAGCATATTTTGGATTTTGTCGATTTCGGAGCGGATGTTAAGCCGTTTGAATTGGCTTAGCGCCTGGTTGAGGATGGGCACGGCCGTTTCCCCCTTCCCCTGCTCCATCAACACTTCCCCCAACAGCCGCAGGGCATATGCTTCCATAAAGCTGTCCGAATTGCTGGCCGCCACTTCCTGCGACTGCCGCAAAAACTCTTCAGCCGCAGCATGGTCCCCCTGTGCCCGGCAAATTAATCCCAACGTATACAAGGCATACGGATACGGATGGGTCTCTTCAAATGCCAACGTTTTCCGGGCGTAAAATTCCGCTTGCGCCAAATCACCGATTTCGTAAAAAGACTCGGCCATATTGGAAGCGATAACCCCGGCATAGTAAGGGATTTTGGCCTGCTCAAAAAACGGCAGCGACTGTTCGCCAATAGCAATGACCTGTTCAAATTCACCGGCCTGGAAATGAATGCCCACCAACGAACTGCGCGCTTTTTCCCAATTTAGCCGATCACCAATGGAGTCATAATAATCCAGTGCATCTTGCAGATGCCGCTGTGCTTCATCCAGCCGAGACTGGTGAACTAACAAGTTGGCCAGGTCACGATTGGTTTGGGCAATGCCTGGATCATAAGTGATGCTGCGAGCCAATAGCAGCGCCCGCTGATAGGCCAGATACGCTTCATCGTAATTGCCTTGCTGCTCATGGATTTGGCCCTGTAAATGCTCAGTGGTGTACTGGGCCAAACGCGCTTCCTGAATGGCATCTTGCATCTGCCACTGCTGAATATGGATAACGGCCCGCTGTTGTCGAAACCGCACTAATTGTTGCAGCAAACGCGCGATGGCTGCCAGGCCATCTTCTAGTTTATTCAGGGCATTTTGTGGATATCCCAGGGCATTAAGGAATGTACCTTGCAGCAGGTAAGCCTGCACGGCCGTTTCACTATCACCTTGCCAATCAACGGCCGTTAATTCAGCCACTCCCTGCTCAGTCCGACCAACCAGTTGGTACAGTTCGGCCTTGAGCAAAGCCAGCGCCTGTGCTTCCGCTTCCGCCAGGCGGCGTGGCGAAAGCTGCTCAAACAAGGCTAATGCCGCCGCCGCCTGGCCCCGCTTAATTTCCTGTTGGCGGTAGGGATACCACACCTTGACAGCCGCCGCCGTTTCACCACCGTGAAAGAAATGATAAGCGGCCGCCGTGTATTCGCCGCGCTCGGCGCGGATACCGGCCGCTGAAAGATGGGCCTGCTCCCGCGCCTTGGCCGACAATCGCTGATGATCTTCATAAACCAAATCGCGAATCACCGGCAGAAGGGAAATCGCCCCCGGACCATCGCGCTGCAAAATGTGTCGTGCGGCCAGGCTGTCTATCACGGCCGCTGCTTGCAGAAAGGCATCGGCCGGAGCCGGGCTGCGGAAAACAGAGATTTGTTGCAAAAAGGAACGCTCATCCGGCGTGAGCAATTGCCAGAAGCGGGCAAACAATGTCTGGAACACAGCCGTTTCCGGTAAACTAGCCAACACATCAGCCAGGGAACGGCCGTCACGCGCTAAAGCAGTGCACAACCAAATCATTCGGGCATTGCCGCCAGTCCTGGCTTGCAAACGATGGGCATCCGCCTTCGTATGCGTTACCTCATTTTGCACCAAAAACGTCTGCACCTGGACCGGGGTCAATCCCGCCAGCGTGTAGTGCGCGTCCGTCAAAATATTGACTTGCTGACCGATCAAGATAACGGGAGCCTTACCGCGTAAACTTTCCAAAAAAGCAAGGATCTGCTGCTGATCCGGCGTCACTTTTTCCGGGTCCGTTATCAAACGATCAACTTCGTCAATACACAAAAGCGGCTTGGGATCGAGAGCATGCAAAGCCCCCCGAACCTGTTCCAATGCCAGATGACGATTGTCCACTTGACCATGATCGGCCACAAGCTGGAGCCATAATCCCGATTCCCCATGTTGGTGCAAAAAATAGCCCAGGGAAAAGAGCAGGCTGCTCAATTGGTCATTCAACGTGGGCCAAAACGTGAACCAGAACACGGGCAACTGCGACCATGCGGTAGCCACGGCCGCCGCCAGCGCCGTTTTGCCAGCGCCGCCCATCCCGGTAATGGCTACGGTGCGCTGTTTCTGCAATTCTTGCCAACATTGGTCGATAAGGGTTTCCCGGCCGATGAGCTGACCCTCAAATTGGGGCGGCTGTTCCAGGCGGAAGGTGGGCTGCAGCAAATTGATAAGCGATTCGCCCAATGCGCTGCGCGCCGCCTTGATATGGTTGAAGTACGGCCCGCGCCCGACGCCCAGATAATCACGAATGGCCTGCTCACTGTCGGCTGAAGGATTGGCTCGCGGCCGGAAATAACGGCGCAGGTAGCGCAAATCCAGCAGCAGGAAGTAATACCGATTACTGCTGTTACCTGATTCTTGACGGGCTTCTTGCACGGCCGTTTCCAATTCCTCACGCGATGTAGGCAAAGGTCCGCCCCACAAGCTGTCGGCCGCCTGTTGGATGGTTTGCTGCAAAGCCCGACCACGGCCTTCTGCCGTGTGTCCATCTTCGCCACCGGTTAAGGCAGCGCCCAAAAAGTAAGGGGCGGCCAGCGGGGATTCCCGGCCCAACCAGTGCGGATCGTGGAAATTGTTTAGCGCTAACCGGAGTTGGTCAAAGTATAGTTCTGCTGAATCAGATTGTTTTGCTGCACACATCCTTCACCAGTGGTTCTAGCTCATTCCAATATTTTGCAACCTTACGAATCGTTGGCCTGATAACCAACTTACAGCAAAGCAGGACAAAATCACATAAAATCAGGACAAAATTACCCAACCCCCAATTATTATTGAATCATTTCGTAAATGATACCATGTATTTTAATGTATGAATAAGGAGCGTATATCCATGAAAAGAAATCTGTATCGGTGGCCGACATTATTTGTAGCGGTAATGCTTGTTGGTATTTCCTTGTTTTTAACAGCTCATCCGGCGGCGGCTGTTAGTCCGCCCTGGGTCAAGTGGCGAATTGATTTCACTTATCCCGGCAAATTGAATGCCCTTTTGGTTGTGCAGCTTGGCTATACAACAGCATCCGGCGACCACATTGTTACGGATGAAGTCCATGAACTGCTCACATGCCAGACTGTGGGCAATCCCGTCATCCAAAATGGCAGAGTCCTTCTGGATGGCAGCAGTTATTTCCAATGTGCTATGCCCAGTATCAAGGGTATCGCTTTCCAAGAGTGGCAAATGCAAATTGCTGATTCTTGCCCCAGTAAACGGCCATACGTCATTGGCCAGATCACAATTGAGGGCAATCCAGCCGATGCCACTCCGGATAATCCCGTTTTTTACCGGGATGACATCCAGTTTAATATCCCGCTCGATGTACCCGCGCAGGAGGCTAAACTGGCTATGACATTTGACCAGGCCACAGCCACAAGCGATCCTTTTACCATCGATCCGGCTGAACAACAGTTTACCGCCTATCTCGCCCGATCCGGCACGGTAGGATTCACCCCCCACTTTTTTGTAGACGGCAGCAGCCTGGCAGCCACGCCAGCCACTATCAATCAGCGAATGTCCCTCACCACGTTGGAAAGCACGATTTATTTGGGCCACTCACCGCTTTCGGGCGACTCTTTTGAAGGGACAATGGGGCCAATTCGTGTTGATCCTGTTTGCACCGGGACCGGGTAACGGCCGTTTCCCCCACACTTCCTCGCCTTTCAGCCGGATGCCTGACCAGCATCCGGCTTTTTTTATTCCTGCACCGCCTCGCAACTCAGGACAAACCGGCCCAATGGCAGGACAAATCAACATTGTACGCATGCTACTCTAGGCCGGTCTAACTCATTAAGGAATCGTTTACAAATTACTTTTCAAAAAGAAAACGATTCCTCTCAAGCAAGCGCAGTTTTTTTCGCTCAAAATGCACAAATTAAAAACTGCGCTTGCCTAACTTAGGGGTCATCCACAAATAAGTTATCGGAATTTGTGGATGACCTTCGAGTAACCGTCCTTCCCAAAAGGGAAGTAATTGTTGGCCGGTGACTTAGTAAGCAGCCAACAACAACTCATCTGATTAGAAAGCCGCTTACTAGACGCCCGTTCGCCAATTCCACAGTGCATTTATGCGCCTTTATTGGCGAACGGGCGCTTAGGAGAAATCATGGAGTATCGAATCGATGGCGCAGTAACTCCGCCAGGTCTCATCGCCGGCGCCAAAACCTTTTCCCTCATTTTGCGTGATGAAGGCCTGTACGTCATTCACACAGGACCGGCCAGCGGACAGCCCGTCGGCAGCCAAATGCGGGTCAATGGCGTCATCCAGGCAGCGGCAGCCAGGGCAACGGCAAATGCGGTAAACAAACGGATTGCCGGCAAAGTAGCCGAGGGCGAGACCCGCCTGAATGAAACAGGGCCAAAAGAGCTAATCCAGCAAAAGCACAGCAAACTGCTAACCGCTGATCAGATTGTAGAAATTAACATCAAAGAAAACCTGCGTGAAATTGTCCTGGAGATTCGCAGCAACCAGGGTAAATATAAATTCCGCCTGTCCCTGGAAGATAAAGCAGCGGCGGAAACGATGAAGCGGGCGTTACGGCCGTAACCTCCCAGGGAGCGAATCGAATCATTAATCCATTAAAGTGAACCCCAATTTACAGGCAGTCCAAGAAGGAGTATTGTATGTTCAAATCCAAATCGTTTCTATTAACTGTATCCACCTTTTTTCTCGCCGGCAGCAGCCTGCTGGCCTTTTTGTTTTTCTGTCCGGGCGGCGGCGTAATGTCCTCCCAGGCTGCACCCACCGCCACGTTGTACGTCAATGCAGACACCGGCAGCGACAGCAACAACTGTCTGTCGGCCGGAGCCGCCTGTGCCACTATCACTGCGGCCATTGGCAAATCGGTTGATGGCGATACCATCCAAATCGCCGCCGGAACGTATCTGGAGCATGATATTGAGCTTTCTTCCAATAATTTAACCCTGGTGGGGGCTGGCGCCGGCAGTACGATTATCGACGGTGGCGGTAACGGCCGTGTCTTCCGCACTTATTTAAAAAACACCATCGCCAACGTGACCATCCAAAATGGGGCCACCATCACCCCACCCAGCAACATTTTCGATACCGGCGGCGGCGCAATTTTGAACAGCGGCACGTTAACGATTCAAGACAGCGTCATCAAGAATAATTCGGCGCTAGGCAGCGGCGGCGCAATTTTTACCCTAAACCATGCGCTGACGATTGAAAACACGGAAATTATCAGCAACACGGCTGAAGGCGTGGGCGGCGGCATTTACGGCTACAACACCGGCGGCGTGATCACGTTAACAAACTCATTGCTGGCCGGGAATACGGCCGTAGGCACATACGGCGGCGGCATCGATGCCAACGGTCCCCTGTACTTGCGTGACACGACCATCCGCGATAACAGTTCCGCTTCCTTTGGCGGCGGGCTGAGGCTCTACGATCAGGCCGTTTTGGAAAACGTTACCCTGACCGGCAACCAGGCTGCCAGCGGCGCGGCCATTTTCGCCCAGCAAGGAGCCATCACCCTGACCAACGTCACCGTCAGCGAAAATACAGCCAGTAATAGTTACGGTGGTATTTATCTTTCCGGTCCCGGCGTGTCGCTTTACCTGCAAAACAGCACCATTGCCAACAACCACCGCACCAACGCGGTGGGAACCGGCTACAACGGTTTAATGATCGGTAACAACGCTTCCGCGGAAATCGTTAACACAATTTTTGCCGGTAACGACGGCCGTAACTGCGGCGGCACAACCGGCAATTGGACCTCATTGGGCTATAACCTTTCGTCCGATTATTACTGTGCCTTGACCCAGACCGGCGACCAGCAGGGGGTTGATCCGCTGCTGGGCCTGCTGGCCGATAATGGCGGGGCCACGCTGACTCACGCCCTGCAGCCCGGCAGCCCGGCCATTGACGCCGGCACGAACAGCGCCTGCCCGGCAGCCGACCAGCGCAGCGTAACCCGGCCTTATGACGGCGACAATGACAGCACGGCCACCTGCGACGTGGGCGCCTATGAGGCCCAGCACCAACTGACGATTGCCGACGTGTCGATTTTGGAAGGGAACAGCGGGTCGGTAACGGCCGTCTTCACCGTCACCTTAACCCCCGACAGCAGCCAGACCGTAACCGTTGACTATGCGACAGCCAACAACTCCGCCACAGCCGGTAGTGATTACACGGCCGTTGCCAACACCCTCACCTTTAATCCCGGCCAGACCAGCCAGACCATCAGCGTCCCCATCCTCGGCGATACCAGCGACGAATCGGATGAGACCTTTTTCGTCAACTTGAGCAATCCGGCCAACGCCGAAATTCAGGACAGCCAGGCCGTGGGCACGATCATCGACGACGACGGTTTACCGGCCCTGACGATTTCGGATGAGGTGGTGCAGGAAGGCAACAGCGGCACGGTGAACATGGTCTTCGACGTAACTCTATCGCCGGCCAGCGCCGGTGTGGTAACGGTGAATTACACGACGGTGAATGGTACGGCCGTTGCCGGCAGCGATTATACGGCCGTCAGCGACACCCTCACCTTCGCCATCGGTGAAACCAGCAAACAAATCACTGTGCCCATCATCGGCGACAACGTGGACGAAGGCAGCAGCGAAAACTTCACCGTTCAGCTTTCCGGGACGACCAACGCCAACATTGACGACGCCCAGGGCAGCGGCACAATCACCGACGACGATACGGCTCGATTGTCACAAAATGTGGGTCCGGAAGTATGGGAGGGAGATAGTGGGATGGCAACGGCCGTGTTCACCGTCACCCTGTCCACGCCGGCCGCATTCGTCGTCACAGTCGATTACGAAGTCAACTCCGGCGTGGGCGATACCGGCGCGGTCGCCGGCACGGACTTTGTAAACACGTCCGGCACATTGACCTACCAACCCGGTGAGACAACTCAATTTATCAACGTTCAAGTCATCGGCGATACCGAGACGGAACTGGATGAAATCTTCAGCACCTTAATCAGCAATGCTAACGTGCCCATCTCGGTCAACGGCAGCATCGGTCACATTTTGAATGACGATAACTTTAAGGTTTACTTGCCCAGCATCATAAGGTAAGGAATCGTTTACAAATAGATTTTCAAAAAGAAAACGATTCCTCTCAAGTAAGCGCAGTTTTTCCGCTCAAAATGCACAAGTTAAAAACTGCGCTTGCCTAAATAAGGCCCAGGCCAGAAAATTCGTGGGGTGATTATGACCCAATCATTTTGTCCCCGGAAAAACCTGTCCAACCGATTGACCGGCAGCACGGCTTGCATTATGATCTGTGTTAATCTTCAATTGAAATTGCGCATGGGAGTGGGCGGTTAAAGGTCTACTTGTATACCGCTCCACTCCATTTCCCAAGGAGACACCATGATCTGCGCACACCAACAAATGAAAGAAAATAACCCTCATTTTCTTTCTCTCTGCGTTCGGCAACCGAAGGTTGCATGCGTCTCCACGGTTTATTTACAAAGGAGGTAAGGTCAATGGGTAAAGGACAGGAAAAAGGCAAGAAGGGCAAGGTCAACAAGCCTAAGGTAAGCATCAAAGATAAGAAAAAACGCAAACAGAAAAAAGAAACTGCCTGAATGGCATCCCTATTTTTCATTTCTGGATTTGTCAATTTGTGAAGGTCGTTCAAGGATGGGGCACGGCCGTTTCCCATCTTCCATGTCCCTCCCTATCATGATAAATACGGCCGTTCCTCCCTCACCTTCTCCACCAACACCGCCAACCGACCCTGCCTCAAAAAATGCAGCACCAGATTCCGCGCCTGTCTCTCCACAATGACGATTTCGGCGAGAGGGAGGTCGTAGAAATGGTAGATGATCCGGCCAATGAGGTAGTTGGTGGCGGCGAGGCGCTAACTGGCAGTGGCGTGGTCGCTGAGTTGGCACTGTTCGTCTTGAGTCGCTATCTCCAACTCACAAGGGCAGATAACGAATTTGTCCTTCCCATTCCCCCTCCATGCTGCATAAAGCAAGCAGCAGAATATCTTCAATGACCTGGTTTATTGATGCTGTTTGTTCAACCTGAAACAATCCAGGCACGGGCAAGCCCTGTTCGATCCGGTTGAAAGCATGTTCAGCCATTGTACGAATATCATGAGTAAGCACGACGCGCCCTTCCTGTGCCGCCCATTCTAGCACAGTTGGATCATCTGCCCGATAAACTACACTATCCTGAACACGTACAATGTCTATGTCAGCTTGACGGCGCAACACCCCCCGCACGATTTTCCGTTAAAATTTTCGTCAGCCGCCAGTTTGATCATGCTTTTTTTTGCCGGGCTAACAAACGTTCCCGAACGCCTTTAGCCGGAAATCGTTTTTCGATTTTGCTGCGGAGGGCGGCTGCTTCAACTTGCCGCTCCTGTAAATAAGCGTCCACTTCGCTTTGATGATCCAGGTAATAGCTGATAATGGCATATACGTCGGACAAATTAAGTGTATCGAAACTTTCGACGATTTCTTCGGCGCTGTCACCATTGAGGTAAGCATAGACTATCGTATCGAGTGGTATGCGTGTGCCCGTTATCCAGACTGTGCCGGCCTCATCTTCTCTTAACGGAATAGGTCTTGCTTTAATTGCCAAAGTCATTTTTATCACCTCACACCAAAATTGTAACACAAAAGTGCCAGGCAAGGGGCGGTAAGGTGTTGGTAAACCAGGATCGTTCTGCCCCTTGCCTGGCACTACCAACTCATTCGTTGAGAAACGGCCGTTCCTCCCTCACCTTCTCCACCAACACCGCCAACCGACCCTGCCTCAAAAAATGCAGCACCAGATTCCGCGCCAGGGCGTAGCTGCGGCTCTGCTACAGGGCGTCGGTGAGGAAGACACGGCCGCCTTTGTCAGGCCGAAACGCCCCTCTGGTTGAAAAAGAGCCAGAAGTAGATGGCCACGGCCGTTCCCTTCGTCTCATCCGGCTGTTCCAGCGTCGCCAGCAAATCAATCTCGAAATAGGTTTCCAGGGTACGGGACGTGTTTTTGTGGAGCAAGCGCCAGATACGGCCGTTGCTCAACAGCCCCCATTCCAGCCCGGTCAGCGACAGGTAGGTATCGATCTGGTACATCGGGTTCTGGTCGTCAAAGGTCGGCTGCGTGCCCGTCTTTTTGCTCAGGTTGACTTCCCACTGTTTGACTTCACCGACGGCCAGGGCGTTTTGGGCGTAGGCGGCAGTGTTTTGTTTGGAAACGGCCGTTTGCCGCGCCGCCGCATCAGGGAAAAAGAAAAAGTCGGGCTTTTTGATTTTGCCCTGCCAGCCGGGAATCGTCGCCTGCCCTTCCCACTCGGTATGGCCCAATTGGGCGAAGATGGGCTTGAACCATTTGTCTTCCAACTGGTCTTCGTTGTAGTGGGGCAGTTGGGACTTTTCCTGGGCATACAATTGGCGCAGCCAGGCCAAAAAGGCGCGAGCATCCTCTTTGGCGCTCTCCCAGATGCGGGTACGGCGCAGAATGTCGTCCAGGTAATGGTCGGAAAAGAGGGACTGGTTGTTGTGGCTGGTCAGGCCGAGTGGTAGTTGTGCTGCACCGAAAGTCATGAAGGATGCTCCTCTGCTGTTTGATCTGGTTCCTGCCTATTATAGCAAATAATGGCATGGTTCATTTTCAGTGAAATGATCTTTACAATTTGCTGTAGATTTCAATCTACAGCTAGTAAACGAAGTGCGTTAAAAC
>JBNKZT010000194.1:0-11522 GCA_050301775.1 Promineifilaceae bacterium (SeqCode) | reverse complement strand
GGCTGGCATGGGTGATAGCGACACCTTTGGGCCTACCGGAAGAGCCGGAGGTATAGATAACGTAGGCTAGATGGCCAGGTTCGACGGTGACAGTCGGATGATGGTTGGGAGCCAGGCGCCAGGGAGCGGGGTCTTCATCCAGGCAGAGGGCTCCCGACTCAGGGGGGAGGTGGGGCAGCAGCGACTGTTGGGAAAGTACCAGAGCGGCGCCGGCATCGGCGAGCATGAAGGCCAGACGAGCCGTCGGGGTATCCGGGTCGAGAGGCAGGTAAGCAGCACCGGCTTTGAGGACACCTAACAGGGCCACCAGCAGGGTGGGAGTGCGATGCAGGTAGACGGCCACGACCGTCTCCGGGCCAACCCCATGGCTTCTGAGGTGGTGAGCCAGCTGGTTGGCTTGTTCTACCAGTTGGCCATAGGTCAGAAAGTCGCTGCCGCGAACCACTGCAATCTGTTCCTGGTCTTGCCGGGCGACGGCTTCCACCTCCTCTTGTACCGGTATTTGACTTATCCTTCGTACATCTCCCAGAGACCATAAAGACAAAATCTGTCGTTGTGTTTTATCATCCAGTAAAGGTAACCCCCAAACCGATTGGTCTGGCTGCAGTATCAACCCGTTTAAAAATGTTTGCCAGCAGGCCACTAGATGGTTTATCGTTTCCGCTTCAAATAAGTCTGTGCTGTAATTGACGTCCAAACTCAAGGTGTTTTGCGACTCGGTAAAGTTCAAACTCAAGTCAAATTTGGCAGTGGTAACAAGGGTGGGCCTCAGTTTTGTGTCTAATTCATGAAAAACCAAAGTTTCCTCCACCCGATCCAGGTTGAAAGTGGTGGAAATAATTGGTGTGCGGTTTGCCTGCCGCGGCGGATTCAAGAGATTAATCAACCAGGGAAACGGATACTGTCTATGCTCGTAAACTTCTAGCAGAGAAATTCTTATGTTTGAGAGGTGTTTGACAAAGGAGATTTGCCGGGGCATTTTACTCCGGATGGGGACGAGATTGACGCAATACCCAACTAATCGACCTGCCGCTTCACTCTCACGCCCGCGAAGTGGAATGCCCACGACCAGGTCTGTTTCACCGGTTAGGCGGTGTAAAAAGGCAGTGAAAGACGCCAGCAAAGTCATGAAAAGGGTGGCACTACGTTGTGAACCAAATCGGCGCAACTGCTTTACCAGGCTGGAATCCCACTGTAGGGTTTCCCGTGCTCCTTTGTAAGAAAAATGAGCTGGTGCAGGTTTGTCAACTGGCAAATTAAGTATTGGGATGTCCCCAGGGAAAATCTGGCGCCAATATGCTTCGTGTCTCGCTCTGAAGGTTGCAAGGGATTGTTCTGCTTGTTGATGGGCAAACGTCATGAAAGAGCTTGGAGATTCCAGTTTGGCTTGCTTCCCCTGGCAGGCATTTGTATACAAAGTGCTGGTCTCTTGCAATAAAAGGTTGAGGGATTCACCATCTACGACAAGGTGATGTGCGTTGACGACAAGTAAATGTCGTCTTGTTGTTAATTTGAGAAGATGTACACGTAGTAATGGCGCCTCTGTTAGATCGAAAGGATACTTAGATTCTTTAGACAACCAATCAATAACTTGTGTTTCTTGTTCGTCGCCCGACAGATATGTGAAATCGACAACAGGTACTTCTATTTTCAAATCAGGCCAGACAATTTGGTTTTCACCCTCCGAAGAAATACTTAAACGCAACGCCTCATGCCGGTTCACCATCGTTTGCCATGCCTGCTCCAACATGGCCGGCCGCAGGTTGCCGGACAAATCCAGTACAACCATTTCATTATAAGCTGTCTGCGCCTGTTTACTCAGCTGACTGAGAGCCCAAAGCTGTTGTTGGGCTGGTGTGAGTGGTATCATTTGTAGGGATGAAGCCACAGGATCGTTGTCTGAATTGACCGACAAGAACCCCCCTCGGCGCAGGTCAACAATTGTCTCTTTTACCAATTCTATAATTGTCCTAATATCGTCATCGGTGTGGGCAGTCGAGAGAAAACAGTTTCTTCCTTCCCAAATATAAATGCCTTTAGCTAACAAGTGGTAAAAGAAAAGATCTTGATTGCCAGAAAAACGAAAACGGAAGAGTGAGCCAAAATAAACAACCTGAATGGGCACAGCTTCCTGGGCAAAAAAGGCATTGAGTTGCTCAGCCAACTGTTGGGTTTTTTCATTCAAGCGGTGTTGTAAAGCTTCGCCTTCTGACTCTAGCCGGATAAGCACTGCACGTGCGGCAGCCATAGCCAGTGGGTGTTTGCAAAAAGTGCCGGCAAAAAAGGTGGTTTCTGCTGCGGGGAAAGAGGCATCACCATATTGCCACATACCGCCATCGATACCATCCATATAAGTCGACTTGCCGGCTATCACGCCAATTGGCATCCCACCGCCGACGATTTTACCGTATGTGGCTATATCTGCCTTGACGCCAAACCAGGCCTGAGCGCCGCCAAGGTGGATGCGGAAACCCGTAATCATCTCGTCAAAAATCAGAGCGATCTCATTTTCCTTTGTGAGTTGCCTTAATGTGTGTAAAAAGGCGCGGGGTTGTAACTGGGGGCGGCGACTCTGTACTGGTTCCACTAATACGGCCGCTAATTCGCGGGCATGCTGGCGAATATAATCCAGAGTTTCAGCCTCGCCATATTTTAGGATAATTGTATCTTCAACCATTCCTTGTGGAGTGCCAGGTACGATAGGAACGGTTGTTATGGCGCCGCTTTCATCCATTTCATGACGGGCTAACGTCCCATCAAAAGACCCATGAAACGCATTTTGGAATAAGACTACTTTACGCCGCCTGGTAGCGGCACGTGCCAGTCGAAGCGCCGTCATTACTGCTTCTGTACCCGAATTGCAGAATGTTACGCGCTCCATACCTGTTAATTTACAAATGAGGGTGGCTACTTCCCCGGCCAACGGTGTTTGTGGACCCAGCTGCATACCGCCTGTTTGCAGTTGCTGCTGCAATGCTTCTTGAATAAAAGGGGGGTGATGGCCAAACAAATTCACGCCAAAGCCCATGGAAATGTCAATATACTCATTCCCGTCGATATCCCATAGACGCGCCCCTTTTGCTCGTTGCGCCATAATGGGGTAAAGCATCTCTTTGATTGAGAAACGGAAGCCAGAGGAAGCGCGATTGTCGGCCAAAACTGCTCGATATAATTGTGTAAGCCGTTTAGATTGTTCGGTTCTTTGAATGTACTGTTGGCTAAATATTTCCAGGTAGGCTTGTTGTCTGGTTGAAAGACGGGTTCGAGTTAAGTCAGGTTTTACCGACGCAGGAAAGACAGGAGCAGAAATTTTAGCTGGTTTGGCGAGAACCGACATGGAGGGGGGCGATTTGGTGGTTGGGTCAACCTGGTTAGAGAGGTCGTTTTGTTTCTTTGTTTCAATCGTTCCCCGCTCTTGTTGCAGCACCTCCAATTGTTGGCGCATGACCTGGGAGAGAACCTCAAGTTGCTGTCGCATAAGGTTAAGGGCCGGCGAATCAAAGGCTGTTCCTTCCGGTTCAGCCATAGAAATCGTTGTGGTTGTGGGTGACGTGGTAGGCGTGCTCGCCGGGCCAGCGGCTGCGACCGGGCTGTGGTGAGTTAGATAATCCGCCAGCAAATCCAATGTGTACAGTTCCTCAAACAATTGGCGCACGGATACCTGGACCTTAAATTGGGTTTCAACAGCCCGGATAGCAGTTAGTAAAACCAATGAATCGGCCCCTAACTCTAGAAAGGGTGTATGCACATCAATGGCCGTGAGTTCTTCACCCAACAGCGGGGCAATAATATTTATCAGTTGGGATAGCAGTGCCTGTTTACTATTTACGGCTGTGATTGGTGGTGGAGAAACAACTGTTTTTTTCTGTTTCTGGCTAGCCTCCAGCCAATGCCGTTCCCGTTCAAATGGATAAGTGGGCAAAGATACCCGGCGACGTTTTTCTGAGGCGTAAAGCCCTGACCAATCAGGCAAGATACCAGCCTGCCAAAGGCGACCCAAGGTTTGGAGCAGAAATGGTCCATCTGACCGCCTATCATAGGCATGGCGTAGCGAAGGTAAAATTGTCCACTGCGTCAGCCTTTCTTGCTCCTTTTTCTGCCAAGCCAGGGCGCTTAAAGTTTGTCCCGGTCCAACTTCCAATAGTATGCGCGTTTCGTCTGTAGCCAGAGTGTCCAGACCGTCGGCGAAACGAACCATCTGGCATAGATGAGCGGCCCAGTAAGCAGGATCTACTGCCTCCTCTGCTCGGAGCCAGGTACCAGTTACATTGGAGACAATGGGAATCTGAGGGGGATTTAAGGCGATCCCCTCAAAGATAGCGTGCAATTCATCAGCTACTGATATCATCATTGGTGAGTGGAAGGCCCGATTGGTATGAAGCTGGCTACTGGCTATTGAGTTCAAGGTTAGATGCTTTTCGAGGGCTTCAACAGCGTCTGGTGTGCCGGAAACGACACAACGTGTGCTTCCATTTACGGCTGAGAGGTGTAAGGTATTATGCAAAAAGGGTTGAATGGCTTCTTCTGATAGGGCTACGGCCAGCATAGCCCCCTCCGGCAATGACTGCACCAATCGCGCTCTCTGAACCACCAGCGTCAAAGCTGTTTCTAACGAAAATACACCAGCCAGGCAGGCAGCCACATATTCACCTAAACTGTGGCCGATTAAGGCAGCCGGCTTAATTCCCCAAGCTACCCAAAGCTGGGCCAATGCATATTCAATGATAAACAAGGCGGTATGGGCCATTTCTGTCCAGTCTAATTCTTGGTCCCCCCTGGTTGGGGAATGGTTAGCTCGGGACAGCATTTGGCGCAGATCAATTTCCGGCGTTTGTGAGCTTGCAGCCGTGGTCACTGGAGAGATATCAGTTCCATCAGGATAAAGCACAGGACGAAGATCTAAATCCAGGTGAGTTTGGAGCAAGTCAAAGCAGTGATCGAGATGGTACTGAAATATAGGCTCTGTCTGATACAGGTCAAGGGCCATGTTGACGTAGTGATCGCCCAGACCTGGTAGCATGAAGATGACGGTTGGTGTTGTCGGGAAGGAACTGTTAGTCTGGTCACCCTGGAAAGAAAGGTTTCTTAGTCCAGCAACAGCCTCTTGTTGATCGCGACATACTAAAAAATGCCGGTAACGGAAAGGGTAATGGCCGGTTTGAAGGGTATAAGCAATATCAGCCAATCGAAGTTCTGGGTTTTTTTCTATACACCCGGCCAAGTTGGCCGCTTTTGTCTCCAAGACTGATGGCGATTTAGCTGACACGGCAAGGATTTGCCATGGCCTGGTTTTCTCTCCAGAGGGGGGCGTAACCCCCTCATGAAGGATCACGTGGGCATTTGTCCCTCCAAAACCAAAGGAACTTATACCACAATAGCGAGTATCTTTGGTTGTTGGCCAAGGTTGAAGCGTATTGGGAATAGTGATGGGGGTATCTGCCAGAGAAATATGAGGGTTTAATTGAGAAAAATGGGGTTGCGGTGGGATTTGTCGCTTTTGCAAGCATAACACAGCCTTGATAACACCGGCTATTCCTGCGGCAGCCTCCAAATGTCCCAGGTTTGCTTTGACGGACCCGATGAGACAAGGTTGTGTGTTTGTACGGCCGTTCATCAAGACACGTTTCAAGGCATTGACTTCTATAGGATCCCCCAAAGCAGTTCCAGAACCATGAGTTTCGACGTAACTAATCCGATCTGGTGTAATAGCAGCAGCGGCAATTGCTTGCTCAATAACAGTCTGTTGAGCACGGCCGTTGGGCGCTGTCAGGCCATTGCTGCGACCGTCCTGATTAACCGCCGAGCCAGCCACGACTGCCAGGACAGTATCGTTTGCCGCTATGGCTTTCTCCAAAGGTTTGAGTACGATTACGCCACAACCCTCACTCCGGACATATCCGTCGGCAGCGGCATCAAAAACTTTACAACGGCCGTCTGGCGCCAACATATTAGCACCGGCAAACGCGGCTGACAGTTGGGGCAAGAGGATTAAGTTTACCCCTCCCACCAATGCCATTTCACATTCTGCTCGCTGTAAACTCTGGCAAGCCAAATGGAGGGCTACAAGTGAAGAGGAACAAGCTGTATCAAGGGCGTAACTTGGTCCCCGTAAATTCAAGATATATGAGAGACGGTTGGCAGCGATGCTGTGTGCATTGCCGGTACCAGTGTAAATGTTTGCCTGCTGGGCTGGATCAATTTGAGAATAAGCATAATCATTGCTGCTGATGCCGATAAAAACGCCCGTTTGGCTATCGGCCAAAGCCGGTGTGGCTTGTCCCGCCTGTTCCAGGGCTTCCCAAGCCACTTCTAATAAGAGACGATGTTGTGGATCTATAAAGGGAGCCTCGCGAGATGAAATGTTGAAAAAACGAGCATCAAATTGATCGATATCCGACAAGAAACCACCCCATTGCGCTGCTGAAGGCAAGGATTTAGCTACTGCTACCATATCTTGCCTCTCTTGTGGCACCTGCGTGATCACGTCACTTCCTTTCTGCAAAAGCTGCCAAAATTCTTCGAGATTTGCCGCTCCAGGGAAACGACAGCTCATACCAATGATAGCTATGGGAGTGGTTGATTCATCCAGCATAGGTGTTTGAGCTATGTCATCTACAGCGGCATCGGTTTTCTGTGCCAAATATGAGATCAATTTCTTTATCGTGGGATAATCCCAAACGAGTGTTGGTGAAAGAGGACGGTTTAGCCAGCCAGACAAATCACCAGACAAGGAAACAGCCTGGACGGAGCTCAAGCCAAAATTGGTAAAGGGTTCATTCTCGTCTAATTGAGAGGCTGGAATGCCCATTTCTGTGTCAAACCAGTTCAGAAGCCAATGACGTAATGCCACTACTTCCGGTGTCTGAGTAATTGGGGGCACCTCTTTGACTTCACTTGCGGCGATAACGGCCGTATCATGCCATTCCGCCAATTTGTCCAACGTCCCTTCAAGAAACATGGTACGGCAAGCATGGCGCTGAATCTTGCCGCTTGAGGTTTTGGGAATACTTCGCGGTTTTATAAGTACCAGAGCGTAAAGAGGCAATTCATGCACCTTGGCGATGGCTTGCCGTATTGCAGCCACGATATCACCCTGATCGCTCTTTGTATAATTGCCTTTCACCTCTTGAACGATAACCAATCGTTCCTGCCCGGCAATATCTACTGAAAAAGCAGCACCACAGCCAGGGCGAAGGGTGTGATGTGCGGCCACGGCCGTTTGCTCAACATCCTGAGGGTAATGGTTACGGCCGTGAATGATGATCAAATCCTTAATCCGGCCTGTAACAAATAATTCACCGTTGTCCATAAAACCAAGATCACCCGTACGTAAGTAGAGTTCATCTTTGTTGTTTGCCAGGGTCGCTTTCAGCCTTTCGGCCGAAAGTTGTGTCTGATTCCAGTAACCCTGGGCTACATTCTGACCCGCTACCCATATTTCCCCTATCTCCCCTTGTCTACAGGGCAAGCAGGTGGTGGGGTTCACAATGGCGATTGTTTGTTCTAGCCAGGTATTCCCACAGCTAACCAGGGACGTTGCTGATGTATCAGACCTTGTGCTTTTTACAATCTGACCTTTTTCCAACGCTTTTGTCTTCACTGCCAAGGTCGTGGGAATTTGCGAAACGGGGCCACCTGTTACAAAAAGCGTGGCTTCTGCCAAACCATAACAAGGGTAGTGGGTTTCTGGGTGAAACCCGCAGCTCATAAATGTATTCGTGAAGCGAGCTAACGTTTCTGCGCGAACGGGTTCCGCCCCATTAAAAGCAATGCGCCAACTGCTCAAGTCGAGTTCAATTTTCTGCTCTGGGGTGACTTTACGGACACAAAGATCATAAGCGAAATTAGGCCCACCACTTGTATGAGCTTGATAATGGGAAATGGCCCGTAACCAACGATATGGCTTTTGTAGAAATGCCACCGGGGACATGAAAATACAGCGGGTGCCGATGTAGAGTGGGTGTAATATGTTACCAATCAAGCCCATGTCATGATAGAGAGGAAGCCAGCCTACAAGGGTGCTTTCATCTGTGTGTGCAAAGCCTTGTCGAATCATCTCTTGGTTATAAAGAAGATTGCCATGACTTACCATGACTCCTTTAGGGGTAGCTGTGGAGCCGGAAGTGTATTGCAGAAAAGCAACTGTGTCTAAATCAATCCGAGGCGGTTTGAAAACGTCTGTTTCCTCGCTTAAATTATCTGTAGCCAGCCAATGCATCGTCTGAAGGAAGTCTTGCTGGTCTAAACTCTTCGCCATTGAAAGGATAGGGGCAGTGGTTAAAACAACTACAGGGCGTGCATCTTTGACGATGGCAAGCAAACGAAGTAGTGTGTTACTAAGTCGTGTAGGATCTGGCGGATAGACGGGAACAGCCATGACTCCAGCGTACAAGCAGCCCCAAAACGCGGTAATGAACTCTAAACCGGGAGGATATAAAAGTAGTGCTCGATCACCCGTGGTTGCGTGTTGCTGCAAATGACTGGCTATCAACTGTGCTTGGAGGTCTAAATCCTTATAGGTAAATATTTGTTCTAATTGCTCGCCGTCGACAAGAAACGTGTAGGCGCGTTTTTCTCCCTGAGAGTGCGCTTGCGCTTGAAGTAATTCTACGAAGCTTTTTGGTGCAAAATTCAAGCCTAGTGGTATATTGCGATTAGCCATAAGCTGTTCCCTTTACAATCTTTCACTTCATTGAAGTCAAGGAGGTCTCTTGGGATGACGAGCATGTCAATCATGAAACTTAAAGCGGAGATGCTTTGGGCCACTACAACGACTAACTGACTTCACCAAAATGCAATGGGAAAGAATGACGGGTAAAGCGTGAAAAATATCACGCTTTACCCATTACTTGTCCGCGACTACGGCCGTATCATCCCCTGTGATAGTAGAATCATTCTAAACGCCGGTTCATTGCCCGCCGCATGAAGCATACCCCAGAAATTGGATATCAATTTTGTCATTCCCATTTAAGTGATAATCGAGCAGCCGGATAGTGGCGTAACCCGATACGCGGTATTTGAGGCTGCCACATTGGCTGGCAGCGTCATCCCACAAGGGAACGACAATATCCATTGACTCCAGTTCTGTCAGAGCATGATTGAGAGAGCAGGCATTGGACAAACCTGGCTTACCCCATACCCAATCATCAATCGAAACAATGTTGTCATTCAAGTTGTAGGGATTGATATAATTGTAGCTGTCGCCAGGAGCCGTCAAACTCTCTACCAAAGCGGACAAACTCTTGTCCCCGCTCCACGTCAACCAACCAAATTCGCCGGCCCGGTTTCCATTTTTGATGTTGCTGACGATGTCGCCCGGATCAAGGCCATCCAGGATGTCTTCGTGCAGGGCAATGGGGTACAGTTCGCAGCTTCCCGCCACCGGCGTAACGGTGACGGTGATCACGGCCGTATCCGTCCCCCCGCGTCCATCACTGACCGTGTAATAGAAGGTGTCGTCGCCAATGAAGCTGGCATTGGGGGTATAAGTGACAGTGTTATCAGGGTTGATAACGGCCGTTCCATACGCCGGCTGTGTCACTTCTAACACGGCGAGAACATCGTTATCCACGTCGCTGTCGTTGGTCAGCACGTCAATGGTAACGGCCGTATTGCCTGACGTAATGATGCTATCGTTGTTGGCTACCGGATTAGTGTTCTCTTCCGCACAAGACGTGTAACCCAGGAACTGGATTTCGATCTTGTCCCGGCCGGGGAGATGGTAATCGATGAGGCGCATCAGGGCAAAGGCCGAAACGTGATATTTGGCGTGTGCCCCTTCGCCACCGGCATCATCCCACACCGGCACGACGATATTCATGGTCTTGAGTACTTCCAGCGCATCCCGCACAGAACTGGCGTTAGAGATACCCGGTTTGCCTCTCACCCAATCGCCGGTAGAGAGCGTGTGGTCGTTGGGGTCGAAGGGGTTGATGTAGGTGTGACTGTTGCCGGGAGGCGTCAGGCTGGCGACCAGGGTAGGCACGTTGGTGCTGCCAGCCCAGGTTAGCCAACCGAAGTTGCCCGGCTGATTGCCGTTGAGGATATCGTCCAGGTAATCCCCGATGTCCAGGTCATCCAGCAAGTCTTCGGGCAAAGCGATGGGGTAAAGCTCGCAGGCGTTGGCCACAGGCGTGACCGTGATGGTCACGGTTCCCGTATCACTGCCGCCGTTACCATCATCCACTATATAACTGAAGCTGTCCGTGCCGCTGTAGCCGGTATCTGGCGTGTAGGTCACGGTGTTGTCCGGGTTGATGACGGCGCTGCCGTAGGCCGGTGCTGTCACCGTTGTTACCGACAGGACATCACCTTCCACGTCGCTGTCATTAGCCAGGACTTCAACAGTAACGGCCGTATCTTCCAGCGTAGTAGCAACATCATCATTGGCGATTGGGGCATCATTGACAGAGGTGACCGTGAGGGTCACAACGGCCGTATCGCTGCCGCCCTGGCCATCACTAATGGTGTAACTGAAGCTGTCGCTGCCGTAGAAGTTGGCTTCCGGCGTGTAGGTGACGGTATCGTCCGGGTTAATGACGACCAGGCCGTGGGTAGGTGTGGTCACGGTTGTTACCGTCAACGTGTCGCCATCGGCGTCGCTGTCGTTGGCCAGGACATCAATGTTAACGGCCGTGTCTTCCGGCGTCGTGGCGCTGTCAGCAACGGCGACCGGGTTGTCATTGCCGGCCATTACCGTGATGGTCACGGTTCCCGTATCGCTGCCGCCATTCCCATCACTGATAGTGTAGCTGAAGCTGTCGCTGCCGTAGAAGTTGAGTTCGGGCGTGTAAGTCACCGTGTTGTCGGAGTTAATGCTGACGACGCCATTGGTGGCCGTGGTCACGGCCGTTACTGTCAACGCATCGCCGTCCACATCGCTGTCATTGGTCAGGACATCAATATCGATGGCCGTGTTTTCTGACGTTGACGCAATGTCATCAGCGGCGACTGGGTTGTCGTTGACCGGCGTTATTGTTACCGTGACCGTGGCCGAAGCCATGTCGCCGCTGCCATCACTGATGGTGTAATTGAAGCTGTCCAGGCCATTGTAATCCTCGGCCGGTGTGTAGGTAATGGTGTTGTCCGGATTGATGGTGGCCAATCCGTTGGTCGGGGTGGTGACGGCCGTTACCGTCAGCGCATCCCCATCCACGTCGCTGTCATTAGACAGAACGGTAATGGTCACGACCGTGTCTTCCGGTGTGTCCGCAACGTCATTTACCGCAACCGGGGCGTCATTCACCGGACCGACGGCCACCGTCACCGTCGCGCTGTCTTCGCCGCCGTTGCCATCGCTGATGGTATAACTGAAGGTATCAGCCCCATTGAAGTTGGCGCCTGGCGTGTAGATGATAGTGTTGTCTGCGTTGAGAACGACCAGTCCATTGGTGGCGGTGGTGACTGATGTGACGGTGAGAACGTCGCCATCCACGTCATTGTCGTTGGCCAACACGTCAATGATCACAGCTGCTTCTTCCAGCGTTGTCGTGCTGTCAGCGGCGGCGACCGGATCATCATTC
>JBNKZT010000193.1:0-11610 GCA_050301775.1 Promineifilaceae bacterium (SeqCode) | reverse complement strand
TTTGCCCATTTTCATCTTCCAATTTGTTCCACAAACGCAGCCACATCCAGATCATCAGTTGCTATCGCCTCAATAGCCGCATTATCCGAACCGATTCCTGACAAATCCTTTTCCAACTGCACAATATCAACATCACTATTCATCACCCGAATCAAAAACATATTCCCCTGCGACAAATCAACTTTCTGGCCATCAATCCACATCTCGGCCGTAATCCCATCCGTTGTATGCACCACCCAATTCAGGCTTCGGCCGTCTTGGACTTCCGCCCTGCACTCAAGCCGGTACAATGGATCCTCCGTTGAACCAGTCCCCGAACAACCCTCCGATCCATGCGACAAATCATGCCAGATGAGAAAATTCAGACCCTCAGCCCAATAATGATACGAATATGCTGCTTCCTCAACCATTCCTCCGACCGAACTACCACCCGGCGGCGTACGCTTCACCGTACAGCCGCTGAAAAGACCGGCAACAATAAGGAAAGACAGGACCCAAGAATATTTTTTCCAAGAAGTAAACATTGTAATTTTCCTTAAATCACACTCGTACGATAGTAAGCGAATCATTCAATCAATCAGGTTTAATGCCAACAATAAGATAAAAGAAACAAAACTGCCGATAGCGAAAACCATCAGGCTGATTCCGCCAGAGTAAACAAGCCTCAGGATGAAAACCGTCCCTAAATGACCCTCAATCTGGTTACCCGCATGCCGCCATAGCAAAACAAACACAACAAGTGACAAAACAAAAACAATCCCCCCGGCCAACCATAACCAATCACTTTCAGTCCAACCCGCATTCAACGTTTCATCAACCAGCTGCCGAAAACGCTCCTGGCCCAGTCCAAGATTACTCTCTACAACAATAAAGGTTTCTCTATCGGTATTGTTAAAGCTGGCCCGACAGGGAACTGATTGGCCATCATATGTCGCATCGCAATACCAAAACATCCCATCCTGCAGTTCCACATCCACAGCCAACGGCGCGCCTTCAAAAGCAACATCACATAGCAATTGTTCGTTTCGGTCAGAAATCGGCCGTAACGTACAGGCCTCATCCTCAGGAATAAAACGAATATGGCGTTCGTTCATATTTTCGCCAATCAGGATAGCAGAAGGCATTGTTAATGTTGGCCTCCACGTTTCAGTGGTGGATCTGACCGGCAGAATCAGACCTATCATCAGTAAAATAGCCCCAATTCCGAAAATGCCCGCCCAACCAATGAGCGCCAGAATAAGTGAACCAATAGTCGGTTTAAAGCGCAGTATCTGTCCAAAACGTTTTTTCTCATCCCCAACACCTGCTGAAGGCGGATAGTCCGGAGTGGGCGTTCTATCCCGAATAATAAAAAATGCCCCAATCGCTAAGCTTGCCAGAACGACCACTCCCAGAATAAGGAGGATGATTTCAATCAGACCGAAACCCAACGTTGGCCTGGATACGTCATTAGAAGGCGTTATCGGTGCATCCCCAGTAGAATCCACAACGTCTGTCTCGCCATCAGTTGTCCCTGCTGGTATAGATTCGGTAATTATCTCCCCCTCTATTTCAAATTGGCCGCATCCCACTAATAGTAAAAATAAAACAAGGCTGGTTAATATGAACAGTGTTTTTTTCATTAAGATTCATTTCCTTCGTTAAGAATTTTTTCCTAACCATACACTGTTCCATGTTTCCCGGTGCGTAAACCCTGTAATTAAATCAATATACGATGTAACAAACCTGAAACATCAATTCTCAGGGGAGGGCACCTTTAAGCGCACAGTGATAATCGTCCCCTGCCCTAGACGGCTCTCCAGGTTGATCCTGCCGCCATGTAGCTTCACAATCCGCCACACCAGCGCCAGACCTAACCCGCTCCCAGGAATATTCTGTACATTCGCGCTCCGGTAAAGCTCCTCAAATACCCGCGACAAATCATTTTCTGGAATGCCCAACCCCGTATCCGCTACCTCTACCTTGACCCACTCCCCATCATCGGCCGTCCGCACATCTACCTCCTCTTCGGCCGAAGAGTACTTCAGGGCATTATCCAACAAGTTGCGGAAGACCACCACTAGCATATCTCGGTCACCCGAAACGGCCGACAGAGGCCAGGGAGCGCGCTGAACAATCAGGTTAACCACCCGTCCAGGATAAGAAGCGCGCACAAGTTCAACCGCCTCTTCGAGGACCTCTGCCAGATTCACCGGATAACTTTCCAGCCGCTCCGCCTCCAGTTCCGATAACCACCGCAAATCCTGCACCAACTTCTGCAGCCGCTCCGCCTGCTGCCCAATCCGATTCATAGAGCTATTCTGTTCGGCCGTTATATTCGGACTCTGCTCAATATTCGTTATACCCAGCTTGATAATCGTCAAGGGGTTCTTTAGTTCATGGTCCAACCGGCGGAAAAAACGACGGCGGGTATCATCCTGCATTCTTTTTTCCGTCTGAAAAGTCTCTTCAGCCCGCCCCTCCGCCCACCAGAAGGTGAGTAAAACAAAAATAATCAACCCGCCGACCAATAGCCCGCCTCGCGAAATAAAACCCGCCGCATCAATCTGATAGCTGCCAACCCACAATACATTGGCAAAGATGCCCTGTTCAAATAGAAAAGCTACGCCCAGCGCCAGCAGCGACGGAATCAACGCCAGGACAAAAACCAAAGCTCTACGCATGGCCGGTGACCTCATGGATGAACCGGTACCCTGTCCCGATGACCGTTTCGATAAAGCCCGGTTGACCGGCATCATCATTCAGGACCTTGCGGATTTCGGCTATACGAATATCAACCGCTCGCGTCTCAACCGCATGTTCCCAGCCCCATACCTCATCCAGCAACCGTTCTCGCGAAACAATCTCTCCGGGGTGGAGCATCATATGCTCTAAGACACCAAAAGCCCGGGCTGTCAGCGTCAACGGCTTAGTCCCCGACGACGCCTGCCGGGTTTGGCGGTCGATGGTCAGCTCGCGACTTTTCAAGTGTCGGAAGCTGGACAAGGGCAGATTACCTCGCTGCGTTCGCCGCAATACCGCCTGGATTCGGGCCACAAGCTCCATCGGGTTAAAGGGCTTGTTCAGGTAATCATCCGCCCCTTCCTGCAAAGTCATCGCTCGTTCAGCCGGAGTGCCAATCTGAGTCAGCAAAATAACCGGCGTCCAATTATCTGCCCGTCGCAAACGCCGCAAGACCTCCCGCCCATCCATTTGCGACATCAAAACATCAAGGATGATCAGATCCGGTTGCATCCGTCTGGTCGCTTCAAGGGCCTGGATGCCATCTGCGGCCGTTTCAACCGCATACCCCGACCGTTCTAGGAGCGGCTTTAGTTCGGCCAGAAGGTCGCTTTCATCATCTACAACTAATAATGTCGGTTTGCTCATGAAAAAACCTGCATGACGATGTTGGTTGATGGTACTCTGCGAAATGATGGATAAATCGTGTCCACTCGTTTTGGGTCAAATTCAATGAAATAATCAAGCTGATTGGGTAAAATCTTGACTTTCGATACCTAATCTTACCCAAACAACTTATGAAGTTCAATCGGTAATATAGTCGGTGAATTCAAATAGGGCCTGGCCATGCTGCCAGGCTTGTTTTTCTACCTCCTCTGGATTCTTCTTGTTGCCGATGGCGATGTTGGTCTGGTGATGTATTTTGGCAACGCGGCAATAGTGGCGTTGGGTGCGCCCGGTTCGGCCGCTTTTGCCATCATTTGCCCTAAAAACAGAACGGCGCTCATCGCCGCAAAAATTGTAAAAAGAATTTGTCGTTTGTTCATTGTTGATTCCTTGTTATGTTTGATGTGGTCTGACTGTCTCCAAAAGACCTGACAGATTTTAAAAATCTGTCAGGTCTAAGCCGCCACCTGGCGTTTAAAATAAAATTCATTCGCGCCCAGCGTCACTGGATACACAGCCACCAATTCCCATCCTCTGCGCCCCATTTCGGCAAGGACAGTTAAACGGCCGTTTACCGGCGGCGTCTCCACCCGACCCAGATACGAAATCGTAAATTGTGTCTTTTCAGATGTTTCTAGTGCCGTAACATTACAATATTCCCATTTATTCATCGCTCATTCCTCAAATTTCATCTACATCTTCTCATCTCATGTGATAGCATCATATAAAAAGGAACGCTTAGTATGCAAAAACGGATCACCCTCCTCGGCGGCCTGACTGTAACACGAGATGGGCAGCCGATACCGAAACTCATATCACGCAAGGCAGATGCCCTGCTGGCTTATCTGGCGCAGGAACAGCGACCGCACAGTCGTGAATCGCTGGCAACACTGCTCTGGGATGACAGGTCGCAGAAGCAGGCGCTGTCCAATTTACGGACATTGCTCTCCAACTTGCGTAAACATGCCGCTGACTTTGTGACGATTACGCGCCAAACGGCCGTTATCAACGATGACGTGTGGGTGGATACGGCCGTATTCCAACAACAACTCGCCCTCGCCGACAAAAACTGGCCGGATGAAAACGCCATCGCCCAAGCCGAAGAAACGCTGGCCTTGTATCGCGGCGAATTTTTGGATGGCCTGCTGGTCGGCGGCAGTTTTGAACTGGAAAGCTGGATGCAAACCAGCCGTGACCACCTGCGCCGACTGGTAAATGATGCGCGACAAAAGCTGATCGAGCACTATTTGCTCCAGGGCGACTATGCCGCCGGCATCGAACATGCCCACGCGCTGCTGCAAGACGATCCATTGGCCGAAGCCGCGCACCGCCAGATGATGACATTGTTGGCACGCAGCGGGCAGCGGAACGCGGCCATCGAACAGTACGAAACCTGCCGCCGCATCTTGGACGAAGAGCTGGGTGTGGAGCCGGATGACGAAACGACAGCCTTATTGCGCCGCATCGAATTAGCCGACAACAATCTCGCCGCCAACCTGCCGGTACCGCTGACCACCTTTGTCGGCCGTGCCCGAGAGCGGCGGCAAATCAACAAATGCCTGCGCGATGGGCAAACCCGCTTGCTAACACTCATCGGCCTCGGCGGCATCGGCAAGACACGGCTGGTCATCCAAATTGCGCACGATATGGCTGACCATTACCTTAATGGCGTCTACTTTGTGCCGCTGGCACCGCTGGAATCGGCTGAGTTTTTAGTGTCGGCTATTGCGGCGGCCGTTAATCTGGATTTTGCAGGACAGAGTGACCCCAAAAAGCAGTTGTTTAACCATCTGCGTGAAAAAGAACTGCTGCTGGTGTTGGATAATTTTGAACATTTACTGGCCGGGGCTCGGTTATTGGACGAGCTATTACAAAACGTTCCCAATATCACCTTACTGGTCACATCCCGTGAACGTTTGCAGCTGCGGGCAGAACGCCTTTTTGAGATTGGCGGTCTCTCCTGTCCATCACGAGAAGATACCGCATCGCCAACCGCTAATCCGCCAACGGCAAACTACGATTCACTGCACCTTTTTCGTGATCGCGCCCGGTTGGTGGATATAAATTTTGGATTAACGGCGGAAAATTATGACTGTGTTACTCAAATTTGCCGTTCGTTACAAGGAATGCCATTGGGCATTGAGTTAGCGGCAGCGTGGATACGGGTTTTTTCTTGCAGCCAGATTCTGGCCCAAATCGAACAGAACATTGATTTTCTGGCGACGCAGATGCGGGACGTACCGGAGCGTCATCGTAGTTTGCGGGCAGTGTTTGATTATGTGTGGCAGCTGCTCTCACCGGATGAGCGGTCATTGTTTGTGAAGCTGTCGCTGTTTCGTGGTGGGTTTACCATGGAGGCAGCAACGGCCGTTGCCGATGTCTCCCCATGGACGATAGCAGCACTGGTGGAAAAATCGTTGCTGCGGAGACAGGACAACGACCGTTATGAGATGTTGGAAGCGCTGGGGCGGTTTGCCGTCAAAATCGAAAATATGGAAGGTCCTCTCGCTGAAGCGCGTGCCAGACATGCGTGTTATTATGCCGATTTTTTAGCTGCACAAGAACCATTACTAAACGGCCGGCGTACCCAAGAGGCGCTCAAAGCCATTGCTGCCGAATTGGAAAATGTGCATACTGCCTGGACCTACGCCGTGACAGGCACCGATTTTGACATTGCCGACCGTAGTTTGGCCACCCTGGCTTTGTATTACAATCACAAAGGATTATTTTCTGAAGGTGCGGGGTTGGTAGAAACGGCCGTACATCGTTTTGAAGCCGTCGCCCAGCCGGAAAACCCGGCCCACTGCGATTTATTATCCCGACTGTACGCCGCCTGGTCAGAACTGGACAATTTCATCCCCCATTACGATCAGGCCATCGCCGCCGCCAGGCAAGCCATCAGATGGGGAGAGTTGGGGCAAAATATCAAAAATCAGGCTACCGGTTACCGTTTGCAAGGTTGGTACTACTACCGCAAAGGAGATTACGACAGTGCCACTGAATATGCCCATAAGGGCATGGAGATGGCACAGACTTTGTTAGCGGAACAAGAGGTTGCCGCTGCTGCCCGTGCCATGAGTGCGATTTTGGTACGGCAGGGAAACTACCGCCAAGCCGCAGAATACGCCCAACATGCCGCCACCCTGTTCCAAAAAACCGGCAATTATTGGGGAAACGCAAAAGCGTTAAATATGCTGGGGATTAGCTATTGGTATTTGGGGGATTATGACAGATCCAAACAACACTATCAGCAGTCAATGTCTCTTTACCAGGAACTGAGTAATAGTGAAGGGGAAACCATTGCCTTAGGCAATTTGGGGTTGATTGCCGTCCAACAGCGCAATTATGAAGAAGCCAAACACCTTTATCAACGTACTTTGCACAATTTTCGCCATGTCGGTGACCGGTGGGGAGAAAGTTGGGCATTAAACAGTTTGGGTAATCTGGCGGCTGAATGCATGAATTTTGATGAGGCGCTGCGCTATTGCCGTGAGGCGGCTCGCGTTGCTGCCGGGGTGGGAGGGCATTTGGTAGAAAGCGACTCGTTACGCAATCTGGGATATATCCATTGGCGATTGGGGGCCTATGCCCGCGCCGATGCGTATTTCCGGCAAAGCGCAGTGATTCTAAGTGAGAGAAGCGATGCTCATGACGAAGGGAACATTTTCCATGACCGTAGTTGGTTGGCGCATGATTGGGGTGATCATGATACCGCGCTGACATATGCGCAGCAGGCCCTGGCGATAGGCGAGGCAAACGAGAATATGCCCACGCAAGCGGCGGCATTAACGGCGCTGGGAAACGCACTTGCTGCCATGGATGATTGGTCGGCAGCGGAAGCAGCATATCGCCGTGCATTGCCGTTGTGGGACAATTTACAACAACCACAGCGAGCGGTTGACGCGCAGGCCGGACTGATCAGAATTGCACTGGCACAAGGGGATTGGACAACGGCCGTTTCCACTACAAATGAGGTTCTGGCCTATTTTGCCAATCATTCCATTGATAGCGTTCTTTCCCCCTTCGGTGCGTATTTGGCTTGTGTGCAAGCATTGCAAGCAGCCGACGATCCACGTGCGGATGAGGTCCTGGCAGAAGCAAAGAGGGCATTGGCAGAAACGGCCGTTTCCATCCAAAATGCTTCTTTGCGTCGTTCCTATTTACAAAATGTGCCGGCCCATCGAATACTACAGTCAATGTGAGACGGCCGTTTTCTGCACATCAATCCGGCGCTTAAAATAAAATTCATTCGCGCCCGGCGTCAATGGATGCACAGTCACCAGTTCCCAGCCTCTGCGCCCCATTTCAGCCAATACGGTGAGACGGCCGTTTACCGATGGCCGCTCGACCCGATTTGGATAAGCTATCGTAAATTGTGATGTTTCGGCCGTTTCCTGGGCCGTCACAATGCAATATTCCCAACCAATCATCATCTCCTCCTCTCACGTTACCGTTTTGTTCATGTTGTGATAGCATACAAAAGCAATCGCTTAAAAAACGCTTAAAAACAGACCCATGAATAAACGTATCACGCTGTTCGGCGGCTTAACCGCCACCCAAGCTGGCGAGCCGATTCCCCAACTCATTTCCCGCAAAGCAGATGTGCTGCTGGCTTACCTGGCACATGAAAGACGGCCGTTTACCCGTGAAACATTAGCTACCCTGTTGTGGGAAGACCGCACCCAAAAACAAGCCCTCTCCAATTTGCGGACATTGCTCTCCAACTTACGTAAACATGCGGCTGACTTTGTGACGATTACGCGCCAAACGGCCGTTATCAACGACGACGTGTGGGTGGATACGGCCGTTTTCCAACAGCAGCTCACCCGCGCCAACAACAATTGGCCCGACCCTACTGCCATCACCCAAGCCGAAGACGCGCTGGCCTTGTATCGTAGCGACTTTCTGGATGGCCTGCTGGTTGGCGACAGTTTCGAGCTGGAAAGCTGGATGCAAACCAGCCGCGACCATCTGCACCACCTGGCAAATGGAATGCGGCAAAAGCTCGCCGCCCATTATTTACAGCAAGGAGAATACGCAGCTGGTATCCAACACGCCATCATCCTGCTGCAAGACGACCCGCTAAACGAATCCGCTCACCGGCAAATGATGACCCTGCTGGCTTACAACGGGCAGCGCAGCGCTGCCATTGAGCAATACGAAACCTGCCGCCGCATTCTGGATGAAGAGTTAAGCATAGAGCCAGACGAGGAAACCGAAGCGTTGTTACGCCGCATCGAACTGGCCGAGGGCGACCCCACCGCCCACATTCCCGCGCCGCTGACCACCTTTGTCGGCCGCGCCAAAGAACGGCTGCAAATCAGTCAACAACTACGCGACGGGCAAACGCGCCTGTTGACGCTAATCGGCCTGGGCGGCATCGGCAAAACGCGGTTAGCCATCCAAATTGCTCATGACATGGCCGAACATTACCTCAATGGCGCCTACTTTGTGTCGTTAGCTCCGCTGGAATCGACCGATTTTCTGGTTTCGGCCATCGCCGAGGCCGTTAAGCTGGATTTTGCCGGCAAAGGGGATCCTAAAGAGCAATTGTTCAACCATTTGCGCGAAAAAGAGGCCCTGTTAGTTTTAGATAATTTCGAGCATCTGCTAGCGGCGGCGCGGCTGTTGGATGAACTGCTGCAAAACGCGCCCAATATATCCCTGCTGGTCACATCCCGCGAACGTCTGCAACTGCGGGCGGAACGCTTGTTTGAATTGGGCGGTCTCGCCTGCCCATCAGAAAAAGACAACCAATCTCCCATCCCCAATCCCCTCATATCTGAATATGACTCGCTTCACCTCTTCCGCGACCGCGCCCAATTGGTGGATATACATTTCGCGCTCACAGAAGAAAATTACGTTTGCGTAGCACGGATTTGCGGTTTGTTGCAGGGAATGCCGTTGGGAATTGAATTGGCAGCAGCATGGGTGCGCATCTTTTCTTGCAACCAGATTTTGGCGCAAATTGAGCAAAATATCGGCTTTTTGGCAACGCAAATGCAGGATGTGTCGGAACGGCATCGCAGTCTACGGGCGGTGTTTGATTATGTGTGGAAACTGCTAAAGCCGGATGAGCGGCTGTTGTTTTTGAAGTTGTCGCTGTTCCGGGGCGGGTTTACGGTGGAGGCGGCAACGGCCGTTGCCGATGTCTCCCCATGGACGTTGGCAGCGTTGATGGAAAAATCGCTCTTGCGGAAACAAGAGAATGATCGGTACGCAATGCTGGAGGTCCTGCGCCGCTTTGCCGCCGTGATGAGTGTGCAACATGAGGCGGAGATGGCGGACGGCCGTCGCAAACACGCCCATTATTTTGTCAACTTCATGGCTGAACGAGAAACGCTGTTAAACGGCCGTCGCACCCAAGAAACGCTCAAAGCCATCGCCGCCGAACTGGAAAATGTGCATACAGCCTGGTCTTACGCCATCGACCAAATCGATTTTGAAATTGCGGTGGGATTACTGCCCGCGTTGGTGTTGTATTATGTGCATCGCGGCCCGTTTCAGGAGGGGTTGGGGTTGGTAGAAACGGCCGTTGCGCGATTTGAAACGGCCGTGCAAAACATCCCTCATTCTACTCCCGCCCAGGCCAACTTGTTAGCCAAACTGTACGACGCACAAGCCCATCTCAATGACCAGCTTGCCGATTACGACACGGTTATCGCCGCCGCTCAAAAAACAATCCACTGGGGCAAAGCGGGGGAAAGTATTAAAAATCAAGCCATCGGTTACCGGCGTTGGAGTTGGGCTTGCGTCCGCAAAGGCGAGTACGATCAGGGTCGCAGCTACGCCCAAAAAGGGCTGGAAATGGCGCGAGAACTGGCCGACGAACACGAAGAAGCGGCCTGCATCCGCGCCATAAGCATCGCTTTGATACGACAAGGGCATTACGCGCAAGGCGCAGAAAAAGCGGAACATGCCTTGACCCTGTTCCGCAAAATGGGCAACCGCTGGAGCGAGGCCAAGTCACTAAACATGTTAGGAATCGCCTATTGGTATCTGGGCGATTATGACAAATCGAAAGCCTATTATCAGCAAGCTCTGCCCATCTACCAGGAAATAGGCAACTCAGCAGGGAACAATTCTATCTTAGGCAATTTGGGATTGGTCGCCGTCGTTCAGCGCGATTATGAAGAGGCCAACCGCCTTTACCAGCAAATTGTGCGCATCTATCGCCGCACAGGCAATCGTTGGGGTGAAAGTTGGACGCTTAACAATCTGGGAACCCTGTCTACAGAGCGTATGCTCTTTGAAGATACGCTGCGCTATTGCCGTGAATCGGCGCGCCTGGCTGCGGAAGTAGGCGCGCGTTGGACGGAAAATTACGCCCTGCACAATATGGGAATAGCTTATTTGCGGCTAGGCGAATACGCGCAAGCTGAGATGTATTTCCGGCAAAGCGCCATCATTCGGGATGAGGTGCAAGAAGCCCACGGCAAAGGGATAAGCTTGCATGACCACAGTTGGTTGAAGATCGAGCAGGGGGGTGTAAAAACAGCATTGGCGTATGCGCGGGAAGCGTTGGCGTTAGCGAATGAAAGCGAGGATTTGTTGACGCAAGCGGCGGCATTGACGGCGTCAGGGAATGCGCTTGCGGCGATGAATGATTGGAAAGCGGCAGAGGAAGCGTATCGTCGGTCATTGCCGTTATGGGAATCTATGCACCGACCGCAGCGGGCCATTGACGCGCAGGCGGGACTAGTCAGAACGGCCTTGGCGCAAGGGGATATAACCGAAGCGATGGCAGCAACGAATGAGATTTTGGCCTATTTTGCCGCCTATTCTATCTACGGGGTTTTGTCGCCGTTTGGCGCGTATCTGGCTTGTGTACAGGCGTTACAAGCGTCAAATGACCCTCGTTCGGGTGGGGTTTTGGATGAGGCGAAAAGGGTGTTGGGGGAAACGGCCGTTTCCATCCAAAATCCCTCGTTGCGTCGTTCCTTTTTACAAAACGTACCGGCCCATCGGGCGTTGACGGGGATGTAATGGAAGGGAATACGGCTCACCCCTATCTAATAAGAAACGGGGTTAGTACCGCATCTGCTCCGCTACTGACCCTGACGCTACCATCCGCAATCATTGCCCCGGCAAGAAGGATTTTGGTTACAATGCTTTCGTGTCCACGACGGCCGAATTCGTCCCGTTACTCAACTATTATTACCAACGCTGGCAGGCTACCCAACCGGCGGAATAGCAGCAGCTACGATGGTGGCCACCCGGCGT
>JBNKZT010000192.1:0-11618 GCA_050301775.1 Promineifilaceae bacterium (SeqCode) | reverse complement strand
CCAAAACCCATCCAAAATAACTGGAAGCCATTTTCGTCAAGCAAATTGACCAGGCTCTGCGTGTCGGCCTCGGTTGTTTGCCCATCGGCGGCTAATTGGTCAGCCAGCGCATTGGCCTGCGCTCGAAATGTTGGCTCCTGCCACAACCGGTTGACCACCGTTATCGTATCCGCATTTAAGATGCCCACTACCAGCAGGGCAATGATAAAGGCAATGCGCCGCGACCATTTCCGGTATCTGGCCGAAACCAGGGTCATTGCATTATCAAACCATTCTTCCGCATTTTGGCGGGCATTTTCAATGCTGTCGTCAGCCGTTTTAACAAAACCTTTTATAGATTTACCAATCTCGGTATCTTGTAACTGCATTGCGTCGATTTTTGCCGACACTTTCTCCCAAAGATTTTGCTGCGCATTCTCCTGATTGGGATCAGGCACAATGACATTAAACACGGCCGTTGCAAGAGTCGAGGTAGGAATTTTACCGGGCAGCGTGATATTCCTCCCTTCTATTTTGAGTCCTACGTGATTATTCATCCAGGATTTTGGCGGTTTAATGTTCTTTATTGACGGATCTAACATGACATCAGGCAGGTTTTTTAGCAGTTCTCGAAGTTTGTCCTCCAACATGTATGCCCGCAAATCAATCCATTCGGCAATTTTTGAGGTTATGGATGATACGATTAGACTGAGCACATAATAAAACACAATCACGCCTAACGTCACTTCTAAAATAACTGAAAATGTCATCTCATCCTCCTTGGATTTTTTGAAACTTATTTTTGCTTGCCAGGGCGGCGGGTCATTTATTTGCCACCCAGCCGTAATTCAGCCGATCCAAAATGAGCATAGAACAAGCCGCCGGGGTCGTCATGATCCAGCCACAACCAGCGGCGCGCATCGCGCAAGGCTTCACCTATGGCCGCCCCTTCCAGGAAACCCTGGATGAACCGTTGTATGAACGGCCACGACCGGCCTAACTCGGGGGCAATCGTCGGCGCTACCACCCCGGCAAAACCCATACGATAAAACAAAGCAAGCCAGGCTGACCAATCATCTGCCTGGACCAAACCTGTGTCTACATCAAGAACGAGGACAGCTTTCAACTGAGGTGTCGTTGACCAGCTTTCCAACTGCTGCCGCGTCAGGCGGACTTGCTTTTTTGACAAAGAATAATCGGATAATGCGCCAGGCCGCTCCTTCTCAATAGCCTCAATAAGCTGCGACGTACTGTTACGACGCTCATGATAGGCGATTAATTCTCGGGCTTTTCCGGCCTTACTCGCGCCGGGCAAATCCTCGTAACCAATAGCTAAGTCAAAAGCAAGCGTGCGCAGTTCTGCTTCACTGAAGCGTTCGACTAACACCTTGCGCAGCGTTACCAGATCAGTACGGTCCGATTCTTCATAGCCGAAGCCTATCCATGTTTCGCCTTGTTCTATTCCGGCTTGTGAGCGCAGGATGTATATTCGTGGTGGATCCGAAGCGATGCTCAAACTACGGAAAAATTCATCGAGTGAGGTCAAGGGCTGGAAGTCCCCTAAATCCCATACCCCCGACTGTGAAACTGACGCAAACAGGGGGGTATCTGAGCCGATATGAGCCAGGATCAGCGGCTTGATGGGCGTCTCGAATGTTTTGATGTCACGGCCGTATCCGGAACCAGATCGTTCGATAACGTGATTAAAGCCCCAGAAGTGTTTGGAGTTCACGGTAACCACATCCTGCATTGGCTGCATTTTGCGCCCGGTCTGGCTGGTGGATGATAGCGGCGGGCCATCATACACAATTTCCCAGGGGATGCGCTCCTCGCCGCGCCCTTCCGCCACGCGCAGCAGTGTCGGCTCTGCCAATCGTTTTTCCAACGCCGGGCGATCATCCGGAGGAATGATCTGATCATAAAGCTGCCAGCCTGCCGGCCCCAAAACTTCCACCATCCGCTTACCCTGCTCCGAATCGAATTGGGCGGCGTCAAACTGGGAAAGCTGCTTATCCAGGTCGCGGAACACGGTGGCGGTGACAAAGCTGAGGCGGGCTTCTTCCAGGCCGGAACGAACTGTGACTCCTTTTGGTAATTTGACCTCTAAAACCGTCTCATCTTCGTCCGGCTTTATTGATTCATCTCCGGTCTTTTCGGTCAGGTCCTCTGTGGGAGCCGTCTGCTGCACCGGCGTCACCGTCTCCTCCACAGCGCTGGCCAGATACACATAAGCATGAACGTCCTCCGGCTTCAAATCGGCGAAATTCATGTCCGTCCGACTCGGATCGTGCATGGTTAACAAGCCATGCAATTTTAGTATTTCCTCCTCATCTACTTCCTGTAATTCAGCCTCCAATAAGGAGCGATCCACTATTTTTCCATCCGTTTTGGTTGTCTTTCGTAAGTTCGCCTCCCAGCCTCGTAAGCGGGTCGGGTTTTTACGAAGCAGTTCATACAAAGCCTCATGTCGCTGCTGCAACACCACCAGTTTGGCCAGCCGAACCGGCGTCACCAGCGCTGTTAGTTCAGACTTGTTTTGAGCCAGACGCCACAAAAGCGAAAAAATGTTGATCGCCCGCTTGACATGACGTGGATTGGCCTCCAATCCCTGGGCAAACACGTTGCCGCATTCCGGATCGGGTAAATCGGGAGCTAAATCGGCTACGTACTGACCCATCGTGCGTGGGCTGATGGGCGGCAGCACAAACGGTATCTGGACGATCTTCTCCAGGTAACGGCCGCCATCAATCACATCATCGCCGTTATCTTCCGTCGCTTTACCCAACTCGCCATAGCGCAGTTGAATACCGCGCTCTACCACAGCCTGGTCAATAGCCAATACAAAAATACACCCTTTCACATCCAGAAACAGTTTGATCGCTTCCAATACGTCCACTGCTTTCTCCGGCAGGCAGCGATCCAGATCATCGACGAAGACGACCAAATGGCCTTCATCTTTCACGTACTCAACCATCAACTTATCAAACTCGTCTCGAAATTTATCCAATGATTCCAGGCGTCCCTGCTCTAGATCGGTAGCTGCTTGTCGCACCTGTTGACGAAACGCCATCATCTTTTTTAGTTGTTCCTGCTCGACCTCGCTCGACGGAGATTCGACCTCATCTTCATCATTTTTTGTTTTTGATGTCTCCGTTGCCACTTTTTCCAACAAATCAAAGCCTTGCTGTAACGTCAGGGTAAGCTGAGCGCCGGAGCCGCTGGACTGGAGCAAATCGGCCATGGCAAAAGAGAGAGAACCCAGTTCGCGCCCTCCCAGTGTGCGGTACAATCGCGCTTTTAGGGCTTCCAGTTTCTCATTCTTCTCCTGGCGCAGCTTGGGATCGGTGGGCACATCCATCCGGCCAACGGCCGTTACCACCTGAGCCAACAGCGCCCGCCATAACACTTCCTCCTTGCTGTACAACCAGGCATTAAACCAGATAGGCAGGGTCAGTCGAGTGGGAGGGGGCGTTTGCAGAGCCGCCTCTTGAATCTGGTGCTCAACCATGCGCATCAAAGTCGTTTTGCCGCTGCCCCAACTGCCGAAGATGCCAATGGTTAACGGCGTTTCCACATTGTCATCTAAAATAATCTGGCTGATGGTCTTGGCGTAGGGGGCAAAGCCTAATTTGTCTTCAATATCGGGGGCATCGGCGCGAACCGATGGCAGGATAATTGATTCGTCAGTCATGGTTTATGCTCCAATTGTGTCCGGTTGGATTTGGCCTTATACTTGACACCAGAACAAGGAATAAACAGTTCATCAGGATACGACCAATGGCAGAAAATGACGTGCAAATAACGGTTATTGACAAGCAAGCTGCTGTTCTTGGCAACAGTGTAGACTATCAACCTTTCGGTGTCAAAATCCTCAAATTGCGGATCCAGCGCAACCAGATGACAAAACCTGATCTCGGCCCCATCTGGATCCACCCCGAAGGTTACACACGGCCGGACGCCAACGATCCTGAAAAGCAGCGAGTTTATGGCACGGCCGTAAACGATCCTGATCTCTGGGTGGCCTGGGGTGCAGGGGACGAACGGGGCTTTTGCATCAAAACCAAAGACCGATTCAAGATAAACAAAGTCCCGCTGCCCCTGAATGACGACGGTGAATATTTCGTTTACCTGCATCTTATTCACCGGCCGGCCGAACCGTTCAACCACATACCTGAGGAGAAGGACCTTGTCATTCAAGCCACGGACGAAAACAAGGTGGTACACGGCCACATCAACGTAAAACTGACCGTGCCGGCAGGTGCCGCCGATTCATTGCGCCCGCGCTGGCAGTGGCATGATCAGACGGCATCAAGCAGCATCCATCTCCAGGGGCCTGACGGCCGTTCTCCCCAACTGCCCCGCTACGTTTCCCGCTGGTGGCCTTCACAGAAAATCACCTACGAACCGGTCAACCAGGCCGACGTTGGCTTCCTATCCAACCTGAGAGTCAGCTACCAACGGCAGGACAATGGCCAGGATAACGGCCGTATCGACATCCATCACGGCGACACCCACCTGGCCCAATTTCGCGGCGACATTGCCCTGCCCCTGCACGACTTCCGCCTGATGAACGTCGAACTCTTCCGCTTCCTCGACGGCCGTCATTTAGTCCTGCGCCTCTGGTTTTACTGGGTTCATTTAGGCTTTTCCCAGGCCGAATTATTGTCATTCATCACGGCCCCGGACGCCGCTGCCCGGGCCGAAGCCAAACGTGTCCACGACGGTCTCAGAAAAGGACTTTTGCCCTGGCACAAACGGGAAGAAGTGCCCGATTTGGAACGGTTTGATTTGCTGTTGGACCCACAAAACCTGGCCATCAAATACGTAGGCACCGACACCCACTGGCAAGAATTCTGGGCCAGAGTGACGACCGGCGAACCTCTAAACGCGCGGATCGCCACCCTGCTGGATACGTTCCGCGTCAAAACCCAGGCCGACAACGTGCCTTCCCTGAACGCACCGCCCATTTTTGATCCGCTGGCCAATGGCTTGTGCGACATCATCAACCAGATGACGCCGGGGTTTCGCTGTCCCCATCGTCCTACCGGAGAACTGTTAACGGCCGTTGACATTTTCGGTGAAGCAGATGATTTCCCGGCCTGCCAGCAGTGCGGCAGCCACTTCGTTGGCGATGAGGACGTTCGGGCGCTGGGCGTGGCTAAACACGCCCCGCTGCTGGGGAATGTCGATATTCTGCAAAACCTGGTCAGCACCAATGTACTGGAAGGCTGATCCCCCTCATCTAAAGAACGCCGTGCCGTTTGCTAAAAACCGGGTTAGCCCATTCTACTCCCGCCTGTAAATCCCGGCGGGCAGACAGCACAGCTTGCTCAATTGAGCTTCCCTCCAATAATTCCGTGTAAAACCGCGTTACCAACTGCCGGGCGCTGACATCGCCGATATTCCAGCGCATCCCCAGCGCCGCCGGAACCCCTTTGCGCAGCAAGCCATTGATGATGCCGGTTTCTTCCCAGGGACGTTCGTCGTCGGCCGCCGCCGCTGCATCCCCAGCCTGGCAAGCGCTCAAAAAGACGAAGGTCAAACCCGATTCCTGCGCCACTTGCGCCAGTTCCGCTGCCGAAAATTTGGCATCCGGTTCACCGGGCCGGCCTAACAGCAAGAAACTTTGGTCCGGGTCTGCCAGATCAAACTGACCATGACCGATGAAGTGTAATAGTTGATACCCGCCCTGCCGTATTTTTTGTTTGACAGCGGCCGGATCGCTAACAACTGGATCACCAGCCCCCACCACATCCACCTGAACGCCAACATTTTGCAGCGTCTCGACCAGCCATTGCTGCTCCCCCTCTAACTGCGCCAAATTGCCCAGCGGATCCGCCGCCAGCACCAACGCCTTCTGAATCTGGCCCGCTATTTGACCAGGGCTAGATATTGTTCGCGGCCGCCGATAAATCGGATAACCTAGGCCCAGGAATCCATTCCCTTGAATTTCATCCTCCCAATTCACCTGGCCATCATGCAGCAGTTCCCAGGGAATCGGCCAAAGCCGTGAATCATCCAATTCAAATACGATTGTCAAAGAATCGGCAAAGGTCTGGCGTAAAAAGAGAGCATGAGCATACATGCGCCAATCAGACGAATCAACTGCAAGCATTTTCCCCAAAAATTCAATACCCGTTTGTTCCACCGGACTGTTTTGATAAGGCTGCTTTAGTTTACGACGACGGGCAGCAGCTTTGGCCCATGCTTGCAGTTCGGCTAATGGAATGCCTGTATCTCGCCACTGCCGGTCATGGCCCTGAATGTCGGGGACATAACGAATATCTAATTCGGATTGCAGGATATCGGCATCAGACAACTTCAAGCGAAATGTCAATCTGATGGATTGAAGACGTTGGTTGTCAGGCACGGCAGCGGCGGCCTGGTTAACGGCCGTTTTACCCGGCTGGCTTACCAACATCTTCATCAACTGTTTCAGAGCCGCAGTCTCAGCACCCGGAGCCGGCGGTTCAACCTGATTGACCAGGTCAAACAACAATTCCTCCAGGAAACCGGGGACATCCGGGGTGGAGACGGCCGTTACATTTCTATCCGCCCACCGCGCCGCATCCGCCTCACTCACCGATGGCCACACCAAAAAGGCACCCGCCTGAAAGCCACCCTGCCGCTGCATCAAAAAACGATACTGCCACAAATCAAAGTCGCTGCCCTGAGCCGGGTCACAGCCAACGGCCAAAACCATGCTGTCCGCCAGCCATTGATTCACCTGCGAGAACAGTTGGCCGCGGCTGGCGTCAGGCATAGCCTGGTACTCACTCCGGGAAACAACCAGCCGGGGCGGGTGATTGACATCGCCGCAGAGTTTGATGAGATACGGCCGTTCATCACTAGGCAGCCGCGGCGTTACATCCCCATCATCAACCAGAACAAGCGGCCGGCGATTCATCTGCGTCAACGCCTGCTCCAAACGGTCATCATAAGCCAGCGTCAGCCAGGACCAGATGGGCAGTTGAGCCAGCGTCAAATACGGCTCCCCCGGCGCTTGCGATGGCAAATTGTCGCGTAAAAATCGGGAATAGCGATGGCGCGGCAGGCTCTGGGCCAGGGCTGCCAGAGAAGCCGCTGGCCTGTTGGCGGCCGCCGCCGACCTGTTGGCGGCCGCCGCCAGTTCTGCCGCCAACTCCGAACTGGCAGGCACACCGGTCAAAGCCCCGGGCCAATCTTGTCCCAATAGCAGGACCAATTTATTTTGTTTAGCCTGCTCCACCAACAGTTCTCGAATCGCCTGCGCGGCCATGCGTCAATCCTCCAATCCCACCAGATGGTCGCCCACACTGCCTGCTTCGGCCGTAAGTTCGTGGGCGTACTGGCTGACTAATTCACGGCGCAGCACCTTGCCGATGAAACTACGCGGGAACTCTTTAACAAAAATGACCAGCCTGGGCACCTGGCTGGACGGCAGGCGGCGCCGGCAAAAAGCAATAATTGCCTTGGCCGGAATTCGCGTCTTCTCCTTGAGGCTGACGAAGGCGATGGGCTGATTGGCGATGGCCACGACGACCACTTCGCTCACTTCCGGCAGCTCGTAAATGACCTCTTCCACGTCACGGGGGAAGGCGGGCGCTTCGTCATCGGCCGTCCACATATCCTGGCGGCGGCTGATGATTTGGAAGTAGCCGTCTTCATCCATACGGGCGATGTCGTTGGTGTGCAGCCAGCCTTTTTTGTCGATGACGGTGCGTGTGGCGGCAGCGTCCTGCCAGTAACCCTGCATGATTTGCGGGCCGCGTACGACCAATTCACCGACCTGCCCCGGCTTGAGCGGCGTGCCGCTTTTGAGGCTGATGATGCGCGCCTCTGTACCGGGCAAAGGCAGCCCGATGGAACCGACTTTGTTACGGCCGTTAATCGGATTAGCATGCGTCACCGGGCTGGCCTCACTCAGGCCGTACCCTTCCACCAGCTTGCCTTTGGTCAGCTTCTCAAACGCCTCCTTGACCTCGATAGGCAGCGGCGCGGCTCCGCTAATACAAGCATTGATCGAACGCACGTCATACTTCCGCACGCCGGGAAAGTTATTGATAGCCACATACATCGAGGGCACACCGGGAAACAGCGATGGTTTGTAACGCTTAATGTGCTGCAACACCTCTTCGGTGTTAAAAGTCGGCAGCAGCACCATGCTGGCCCCCAGGCTGATAGGCACATTCATCGCCGTCGTCATGCCGTAGACGTGGCTGAAGGGTACGACACAGAGAAACACCTCTTGCCCATCGCGGGCATCAGACAGCCAGGCCCGGATTTGCATCGTGTTGGCTGCCAGGTTGTGATGGGAGAGCATGATCCCTTTCGGCTCGGCGGTGGTGCCGCTGGTGAATTGGAGTACGGCCGTATCCTCAGGCTTGACGTTCACTTCCGGCGGCGTCGTGGCCTGCTGGCGCAGCAGCTTCCGCCAGATGAAATCAGTCGATTGGAGCGGCTGGCTTAAACGATGGCCTTGTTTCTGTTCTTGCCGCAGGGAAAACAGCCCGGCCTTCCACCAGGGTAGATACTCCTTAACGTTGGCGTAGATGACGTGGCGGACATTACTTTGGGCCTTGACAGTGACGGCCGTATCCTGAAACCGCGTCAGCGTGATCAACACCTCGGCCCCGGACCGCTGTGCCTCGCGAACGATTTCTTCCTTCTCGGCCAGCGGATTGCCCATAACCACCACTGCCCCCAATCGCAAAATGCCGTAAAAGGCGATGACCGCCTGGGGCACATTGGGCAGCAGCAGCATCACCCGCGTGCCTTTGCCGCAGCCCAGCGCCAGCAGCGCATTGGCCAACCGGGCCGCCTGGGCGCTCAAATTGCGGTAGGTGAGCGTGCGTCCTTTATAGATGATGGCCGGCCGCCGGGGAAACCGCCGCCAGGCCCGATCCAGCAGCCGGGTCAGCGGCAGGCGGGGCACGTGGATCGTCGGCGGCACGTCGGCTTCGTAGCTGGCCAGCCACGGCCGTTCCGCCAGCAAACTGCCCCGGCCATCCTCCGATTCGGCCGTGCGCCAGCGAGAGTAACCGGTCGTCGCCCCGCCGTCGCCGATGAAACGCTCGATGGCCCGGTTGACGGCGTCGCGCCGCTCCAGCATGACCATATGGGCCGACACGCCGACGTTGATGACTTCCGAATCGGGCGGAACCAGTTCGCCGACGCGCTCGAAGGCCGCCTGCGGCAGCACCCGATCCTTGTTGCCCATAATGACCATCGTCGGCACCCGCAGTTCGGGGAACATTTCCCAGCCGCGCCAATGGCGCACGTTGTCGAGGAAGGTGCGGCGCAGGGAACGCATCGACGCGCCGACGGATTTTTCGGCCACCGGCTCCAAAAAGCGGATGACCGGCGGCGGCAAGCGAAAGAGCAGCTTGAAATAATTGGGGATGTCGTACTCACCGGCCCCGGCCACCAAAATGAGATGGCTGACGCGCTGCGGGTAACGCCAGGCAAACTCGGTGGCGAAGGCGACGCCAAAGGAGTGGCCGACCATGACAAAAGGCTGGCGCAGTTGGAGATGATCGAGAACGGCCGTTACGTCGGCCAGCATTCGTTTCATGTCGTAGCCGGAGCGGGGGCGGGAGGAACGGCCGTGGCCTCGCAAGTCAATAGCAATCACCCGATTCTCGCGGGCAAACTGCTCCATCTGGTAGCGCCACTGGCTGGCCCGGCCGCCGAAGCCATGCAAAAAGATGATGGTACGTAACGGCCGTTCCGGAGCCACGTCAATATAACTAATGTGAATATTTGGCTCCACCACTGCCGATTCGCGATACAGTTCCAGGTCTAATTGCATGGCTGCTCCTGAAGCATTTTATCCACAGATTGCACAGATTTCGCAGATAAAAATAAACAATCTGTGTAACTGCGAAATCTGCGGACTATTTTTTAGCTTTAGCCGGGTCAATCCCCAGCAATTCTTCCACAATATTACTGGTTACGATGACGCCGTCGGAATGCAAATCTAAAATCCAGCGCGCTAGATGAGCAATGGCCAGTTGGATGCCGCGCGTGGGCCGGGGAAAACCGACGTCGTGCAGGCCAACGACCAGTTCGCCCGTTTGCCGTCGGGTAACTGACAGCCCGACGCGCTGGGTCAACGATTCCTCTTTGATGTATGTTTCCACCAGCAGCTTTTGGTCATAAAAAGATTGGTACATTTCCAGCAGTTTGACGTGAGTCTCGCTATCTGAAGTGTGCTGCGGCTCAAATCGCTGGCCAATCTCGGCCAGGCTCAGGGGTGAATTCATGATGACATGGGGCATAGGCAGTTCCTCCGGGGTGGGGAAGATGTTGACGGCCGTTTCACCATTACGCCGCCACTTAAAATAATGACAGGTACGCCCCTCTTCCAGGGCAATCAGCTCATACTTGGTGCGCAGCCGCTCGTTGTCCTCGGTGACAAACGTCGTGGCCAGACGGCTGGCGAAGTAAGGCGTCCGCTCCAGCCGTTCGGCAATCCAGGGGGCATAGTCGGCGTGGTCAGTGGCAATGTCCAGCAGACCGCCGGGAACCAGCCGCGTCGCCAGCAAATGCAGGAACGTATCGCTGATGAGACGGCGATGGTAGTGACGTTCCTTGCGCCAGGGATCGGGAAAGTTGATGAAGACTTCGCTGATGCTGGCCGGGGGGAACAGCGCTTGCAGGACCAGCGGCGCGCCGCCCTGAACAACACGCACATTTTCCAACCCGGCATGGCGGATTTTGCTTTCCCCTTTGCGCAGGGAGGGCAGTGAGATTTCCAGCCCTAAAATGTTGGCATCGGGGCGCTGCCCGGCCCAGTCGATGAGGAAGTGGCCGCTGCCAAACCCAATTTCGACGAGGATGGGGGCGGAACGGCCGTAAATTTCATCCCAATCTACCGGCCAGGGGAGTAAGGGGGCGTGTAGTAAAATAGACTGCATTCAGGAATTATAGCGCAGGAGTGAACGTAAGACAGAATTTTGTAAGAGAGAGGATAAATTAACAAAAAACGGCCGTTCTTGATGGGGAACGGCCGTTCCACAAATTCATGCTTGATCCCTACTTAAGGACTAACATGCGAACCGACAACGGCCGTAGTCTGTATCGACCCATCGGCATAACTGATAGAAACTGAATAAATCGTCCCTTCAGGAGCATCACGAAACGGCTTGAAATAAATATCAGCCTCTCCAGGCACATCTGAAATAACATATAGCAACCAATTCGATACTGGATCACAGGGTGTCGCCCAAACACCACCTGCCGCATAATCATCTACCCGAAAGCTTGTTGTCCCAATATCAGTTTTAATGCCGGTTAAGTGAATATGTACATTATCTAGGTCTGTTCCGGTAGAACATCCGGCCCCAGCATATCCTTCCCCATCTTGTCCTAAAAATGTTGCTTTGAGATGCGGATTATACAAATAACCATGGTAAATCGTCGCTTCCTTTATCGCCGCAATCATTTGATTATTGAGCGTCACTACATCATCGATCGGAGACCCATTTGCTTCATATGCAGTTAAATTTATAACAAACACCACAGGCTTAACCAAGGCTTCTTGTGCTGTATATTGTTATAGTTCAGACGGAAATGGACACGGTCTTCAAACAGAAAGAGAATAGATACCAACCAACAACAAGGATTTGAAGACCAAAATGACAACCAAGAAACGAGAG
>JBNKZT010000191.1:0-11764 GCA_050301775.1 Promineifilaceae bacterium (SeqCode) | reverse complement strand
CCGCAATCGACCGGCAAGCCGTGACAACTTCGGCGGTTTTCGGGTGGTGGTGCGTCGTCCCCCATCTCATCCCTGATCACTGGTCACTGTTTCCTGGCGGGCGAGTGGTAACGAGCGCCGCCTCTTCCCCGCGCGCAGCGCGGTCGCCAAAATTTTTCAGGTGAGCATCCGGTAGGGGCGGGACAACCGGGGCGAATTTTTGCTAAACGAATGGCCTGTTCACCGGTTGTCTCGCCCATGTGGGCGGGGAATTGGGCGAGGCCGCGCGGTGAGGAGGCCGTTCGCTGCGGCCAACGCCAATCCGCGCCGTCCCGCCCCTACGATTTGGTCTGTTTTGGGAATTGGATTTCCCGAAACACTATAGTAAAAACGATAAGGATATGATCTCTCAAGATAACTTGAGGGATCTTTTGTTTTATAGGCTAGTTGAAATTCAAACAGCGGGAGCGACACCGACATTACCAGAGTCAATAAAACAAAATATTTTTACCGCTAATCAAGTTAATGCCCGTGGAAGATGAATGTAGCCACCATATGCAAGGTTAACTCACCAAACATCGTCAATTAATCATTTCAAACACGCAAAATTTATGTTAAAAGCGGCGGATTGATATTGATTTCTCCGAACCTTCTTGTCTATACTGTGTAAGGAAGGCACAATCCTGTTCGAAACCAAGTGGGGGTGCAAACAAGATTGCGGCTTTTCAGTTTATAGTATTGGTATTGAGAAATGGTTAACAACCTATAGTTCCTGGAGGGGAAATGAGAAGCTTATTTTTCCGCCGCTTCTTTGTTGCCTGCTTCGCAGCCTGTTTTGTATTCCTGGCCTTTGCTGTCTTTATTTTTTTACCTGGCCAAACGACGGCTCAAACGGCCGTTCCACTTCAATTTGATGTTCTTACCCAACCGGCCCAGCCACCAGCCCCACCACCGTTAAATCCCCCCATCACCACACCCGAACCGAATACGGCCGTTGCCGACGCCCCCAGCAACATCGCCAGCTCCGACCTGGAAGTAATCCCCTTCCAGCCGCGCCTCAACATCCAGCGCGGTGAAATGGGAGCGCTGGCCGGCAGCGCCAACAAGCCGGCCGATCAAACAACCAGCGGCCTTGACAAGCCATCCGGCCCGCCTGCCGGACCGGACGAACCGTATCAAGCGCCTGATTTTGACGGCATTCTGGCCACTCAGGGGTGGACGTTGCAGCTTTACGAGGATTTTGAGGGTTTATTCCCCGACCAATGGATTTTAGAAGATTTCAGTAATGATGGTTTTGACCGTACTTGGGGCGATACATCCTACTGGTCGCAATATGGCAACTGGTCGATCTGGCCGGCAGATAGCGGGACAGATCGAGTCGATCCATCGCTTGGTTATCCCGACAACCTGAACAGTTGGATTGAGTATGAATTTGATTTCAGTGGCATGGATGATGTTTTCATCGATTTTGGCCTGTGGTATGACACCGAACCCAATTATGATTGGATGTACTTTTGCGCCTCGATTGATTTTGTTAATTACAGCTGCGATTACTGGTCGGGCTATTCGGGCGGCTGGACCGACCAGGCTTACTGGCTAACGTCTTATGCCGGCTACTCGCGCGTCTGGCTGGCCTGGGTGTTTGTGAGTGACTACAGCATCGGCGGTCCCGACTATTTTGGCCCCTATGTGGATGAAGTTTATGTGTACGGCTACTCAGTTGACACAACACCGCCGCCCACGCCTACACCTGATCCCAATGGCGAACTGATTCAAAATGGCAGCTTTGAAACGGGTGATCTGACCGGTTGGCTGCCCATTGTCGGCGATAACCCGAACACGGCCGTTAACCCCCCGGCCGATCGCCCCACCTTGTCAACCAACAAAACGGCCGTTCCCGATGGGCCGGCCCTGGCTAACTATGTCGGCGTATCGGACACAACGGCCGTTGAAGGAACCTACAGCGCCTACCTGTGGCGAAACTTTGACGGGAACGATTTCCTCTATCAACCCATGAGCATCCCGGCCGACGTGACCGACATCACCATCAACTACTGGTTCGGCATTGGCACCTACGAAACCCGGCCCGGTTACGACTGGTACTGCGCCAGCCTCACCACCGCCGGTACCTGGGACATTCTGGTCGACCTGGGCTGCATGGATATTTACTACACCACCGGCTACTGGCAAGAAGTTTTGTACAGCCTGAGCGACAGTGAAATCGCTGCGATTGCCGGTAAGGCGATTGATCTCAATTTTGAGATGTATAACCGGGGCGGCGATGGGACGGGAACGGCCGCATGGATTGATTACGTCCGCTTTTACGCCACCGGCGGCAGTAGCGGCAGCCAGTTAGATCCCAACGAACCCAACGATGTCTTTAACCAGGCTACCCCCATCACCTGTGACACGCCGGTTAACGGCGTCATCGGCGACGCCCTCACCGGCTACGATGACGAGGATTGGTTCGTCATCAGCGGCGCGATAACGCCATTGGACGTTGACATCAAAGCCCGTACCAATCTGGCCAACCCGTCGGCGCTCGATTCGATGCTCACCCTGTACGACGGCAACCTTGGCTTCCTGGCGTTTAACGACGATGACGGATTCAGCTACGACTCCTTCATTCACTACGAAGGCGCCGGCACGACCTTTTACATCCAGGTCGAATCCTACACTGGCTATGGTGGCCCCGATTCCACCTACGAACTAACCGTCACCTGCAATGGCACGGGGCAGGGGACCGCGCCGAATGACGATCCTACACCAGACAATCTCAAAGCCTGGACCATCATGCTGTACCTCAACGGTGAAGACCCTAACTTTGAACACACGCTGCAAGGGTATATCCGCAACATCGAATCGTTTATTGGCAGTAAAAGTGCCTTCTTAAATGTTTTGGTCTTGTATGATGGCCCGCAAAACGGCGACACCGTTCGTTACAACGTCCAGCCAAATGGCAGCTACACCAACGGCGTCAACCGCTGGCCGCGCGGCGAGCTAAACATGGGCGATCCGGACACGCTGGCTAACTTTGCCAACTGGGCTATCGACCTCTATCCGGCGGAAAATTATTACCTGGCCGTCGATGATCATGGTCATGGCGTCTACGGCATCAGTTGGGACCAGACGAATGGCAATGACAGCCTGACGCCGCCGGAAGTGTACTCGGCGCTGAAAGACATCACCAACAACGGCAACCGTAAAATCGACATTTTCGATTATGAAGCCTGTTTGATGGGGATGGCCGAAAATGCTTACGATGTTCGCCAATGGGTGGATTACGTCATCTTCTTTGAACAAATTAGCTGGGGGTTGAACACTTATCCCAATTACTTCTACGATTTGCAAGCCGGCGATACGCCTCTGGTTGTGGGCCGACGCATCGTTGATCGCTACTTTGCCCAGGCCAACAATGCCGGTTATCCCCATACCATCTCGCTGATTAATACCGGCCAGATGGCCAACGTGAAGCAGGCGGTAACAACCTTCGGCAATGCCCTGGCAGCGACCGGCAACCGGACGGCCGTTAACAACGCCCGCAATAATGCCCAGGCCTTCGCCGCCAGCAACGATGCCACCAACCCGGTGAATGCCGACTACATCGATTTGTGGGATTTGGCCGACAAAACGGCCGGGTTAACTGGGGTCAGCAGCGCCGCTAATGGGGTGAAAACGGCCGTTACCAATGCCGTCGTGTACGAACGACATGCCAGCGGTAATGCCGGTGGCTACTATTGGAACCACAGCGGCGTACATGGTTTGTCTATTTACTATCCGGCGTTCAATGGTTCCAGCGCTTTTAGTGATTACATTAACGGCCGTCTCTTCCAGATGACCGAAGACGAAAGTGGCATTAACGGCCGTTGGGATGAATTCCTCGTTTGGGCCGTTACCGAAGGGGGCAACGGCGTCGTCGGCGGGATTGGCGATGATGACCGTAAAGGCATGACCAGCGTCCGGTTCCTGCAAACCAAATTTGGCGGCGATACGTTCATCTATTTGCCCGTCGTCATGAAATGAAACACTCCTTTGGCTAACACGCAGCAACAAAAGCAGCCTGACATAGGCCAGGCTGCTTTTATTTTGAGCCGCTTCAGCCACAAAGCAAGAAAAGACTCATATGATCATGTTATACTTGACATATAACAAGTAATTCAATTAGAGACAGGACCATTTTCATTACTGATCGCTGCAACTGTATGATCAAAAATAGTCCAATCTTAAACTGGATGATCTATAAGCTGGCTGTCCAAGATTGATGTTCATAGGTGGCATTTTATGACTGAAATACTCCAGACCATCGCTGCTTATGTCCCCCCGTGCATCACCGGCACGATATTACAGAAACAGGCGCCAACCCCACCTGCCGAAGCTGTTTCCGAACGTGTTTTAGCGGCCGTTCTCTTTGCCGACGTTTCCGGTTTTACGCCCTTGACCGAGGCTCTGGCCCAAAAAGGCTCAGAAGGCCCGGAAGAATTGACCCGGCTGCTGAATGGTTACTTCAGCCGCATGATCGCCCTCATTGAAGGCGAAGGCGGGGAGGTTGTCAAATTCAGTGGGGATGCGATGACGGCCGTTTTCCGGGCAACCACAGAAGACCTGGGCATCGCTGTCCGGCGGGTCTGGCAGGCTGCCGGCGCCATGCAAGCGGCAATGACCGAGTTTGAGGCCCTGGATACCAGCGTTGGCCCGGTCGAGCTGGGCATGAAAATCGGCATCGGCGCCGGTGAAATCCTGACGGCCCAGGTTGGTGGCAGCCACGGTCGTTGGGAGTACGTCATTGCCGGTGATCCGCTGCGCCAGATGGCCCAGGCCGAACATCAAGCCCAACGGGGCGAAATCATCCTCAGCCCGGAAGCGGCGGCAATCATGGTACCGGAACCGGTTCCCACATGCCCCCTGCCACCCCATGATTGGTCAAAAGTGAAAGATGAAACGGCCGTTGCCGCCAGTTTGCGCGCTTTCGTTCCCCGGACCGTCCTGGCCTGGTTAGACGAAGAATTGCAAGAATGGCTGGCCGTCCTGCGCCCGATGAGCGTCTTGTTTGTGGGTATCGAAGGCATTGATTATGACCAGCCCGACGCCATCGTCATCTTGCATGCCTTTCTCCGAGCTGCCCAAGGCAAAATCGGTGGTTACGAAGGCAATATCAACAAACTGGCTGTTGATGACAAAGGCACCATTTTGCTGGCCATGTTTGGCGCGCCGCCCAACGCCCATGAAGACGATCCCGAACGCGCCCTACGCTGCGCCATGGAACTGCAAACCCTGGCCCAATCCCAGGGCCTCCAATTGGCGGTTGGCGTCACCACCGGCCGCGTTTTTGCCGGACCGGTCGGCAGCCCGGCCCGGCGGGAATACACTATCATGGGCGATACGGTCAACCTGGCCGCCCGCCTGATGAGTCTGGCCGGGCCGGGGCAAATTCGCTGCGATTACGATACCTTTCGTTGGGCGCGCCATCACCTTGCTTTTGACAGCCTGCCATCGACTGGTGTTAAAGGAAAGGCGGGACTCATTCGTGTTTATCGCCCCATCGGCAGCGCCCAAACTGACGATCACCTGCCGAAAACGGTCAGTACGCTCGTGGGCCGCAAGGCGGAAATGACCCGCATTACCGCCATCCTGAACGAAATTCAATCGGGCCGTGACCGCCCCTTTTGCCTGCTCATGGAAGGGGAGGCCGGCATTGGCAAGTCCCGCTTGGTCGAAGAGTTGGTTCGATTGATGCAACTGCGCGGACTTTCTGGTTTAATGGGCCGGGGCCACAGCATTGAACAACAAACACCTTACCGTGCCTGGCGGGATATTTTCGCTTCTTATTTCGACATTGATGACATTGAAGATCCCCTGACAAAGCGGCAGCGGGTTGACCAGCAAATCATGGACATCATCCCTGAAATGCAGGAACGGCTGCCCCTCTTAAACGACGTTTTGAGTTTGGGTATTCCGGAAAATTCGCTCACCAGTTCCTTGGATGCGCATTTACGCCACGAAAGCCTGCTTTCCTTATTAATGTCGTTGTTGTATGCCTGGGCATCGGATCGGCCGTTGATCGTGGTCCTGGAAGATGCGCAGTGGCTGGATTCGCTCTCCTGGGATTTTACTTTACAGCTTTTGCGCCGCTTAACGGTTTCTTCTGTGCCCTTGTTTTTGGTGGTGGTTACGCGGCCCATTGAAAGCGCGGCTGTGCGTACTGAAGCTCTGACGCTGGCCAAAATGGAAATAACGGAAAGAATGTCGTTGTCCTCGCTGACTTCGGAGGAAATTTTGGCCCTGGCCAGTGCCCAGTTGGGATTGGATAAAGCGTTACCCAAACCGGTCGCCGATTTATTGTGTGTTCGGGCGGCGGGAAACCCTTTCTTTGCCGAGGAGCTGGTTCATACGCTGCGCGACACGGAACTGATTTCCATTGTCGATGAGGCTGGCGGCAAAAAATGTGTGATTAATCGGGATTTAACCCAGGCGGCCCAAAGGCTGCCGGACACCATTGAGGGTATTGTCCTCTCTCGCATTGACCGGCTGCCGCCGGAAAAGCAGTTAACGTTGAAGGTTGCGGCCGTCATCGGCCGAACTTTTGCTTATCCAACACTGCATGATACGTTGGGCGAGCATATGGAAATCAGTCACCGGCTGCTGGAAGGCTATCTGGTTGACCTGGCCCAACAGGAATTTACGCCGTTGGAAGCGTCGGAGCCGGAACTGACTTATATTTTCAAGCACATCATCACCCAGGAAGTCGCTTATGAGACGCTTCTCTTTGCCCAGCGGCGGCAGCTGCATACAGCCGTTGCCCGCTGGTACGAACAGAAATACAGCCAGAGCAGTGAACTACCCACAACCGGGAGGCTGGAAACACCGTTGGCACCCTACTACCCGCTTCTGGTTTATCATTGGCATCGGGCGGAAAACCGGGGGCGAGAGCGGATTTTTGCCCGGCTGGCCGGACAATGGGCGGCGGCCCAATTTGCCAATGAGGAAGCGGTTGGTTATTTCAGCCGCGCTTTGCAGCTTACGCCGGAAGCAGACGGCGATGTGCGTTATGAGTTGGTGCTGGCCCGCGAGGCGGTGAATGATTTGCGCGGTGAACGGGATGCACAGGCGCAAGACCTGGCTATGTTGGTTATCCTGGCTGAGGAAATGGATAACGGCCGTTACCTCGCCCAGGCTGCCCTGCGCCAGGCCAGTTATTTTGAAGCGGTTAGTGATTACGAAGCAGCATTGAAAGCCGCCAATCAAGCCGTCACCCATGCCCTGCAAACCCGGGAAACGGCCAGTGAAACGGAAGCCTATATCTCCTGGGGACGTGTTTTGTGGCGGCAAGGCGAGTATGAACCGGCCCGCGTGAAACTCACTCATGCCCTGGGCCTGGCGCGGCAAAACCACTACCTTCAGAGTCAGGCCAAAAGCCTCAATACCTTGGGTCACGTTCATCTTTTCCAAGGTCAGTACCCGGAAGCCGAAGCGTATTACCGTCAGGCGCTTGAGATTTATCGCAGCGCCGGCGAACGCCAGGGCGAAGCTGACATCTTGAGTAATTTGGGCGTGATTTTCTATGACCTGGCGGATTACCTCAATGCGCGGGACTTTGATGAACAGGCTCTGGCGATTTATCAGGCTATCGGCGACCGGCGGGGGGAAACAATTGTTCAAAGTAACCTGGGTGTGCTTTATTGTGACCTGGGCGATTATGCGGCGGCCCGCGACTATCACCAACGGGCGCTGGAAATTCGCCTCATCATTGACGACCGGCAGGGCGAGGCAACCAGCCTGGTCAATCTGGGTCTGGTCAATCACGGGTTGGGCGAGAATGCGGCTTCCCGCCAAAACTGTGAACAGGCGCTGCGCATTCAAGAAGAGATTGGCGACCGAAGAGGTCAGGGATACAGTCTAACCTATTTGGGGCTGGCCCTGACCGGACTGGGGGAATTGGAGGCGGCTTCTAATGCGTTTGCCAGAGCCATGAATTTGCGCCGCGAGATTGGTCAAACGCCCCTGGCTATTGATGATTTAGCCGGGTTGGCCCGTGTGGCGCTGGCGCAAGGACACAACCAGCAGGCTTACGAGCACGTCCAGGAAATCCTGGCCTGGCTGTCGGAGCATGGCTCGGAAGGTATTGAGTATCCTTTGCAGGTTGATCTGACCTGTTACGAAGTTTTGATGGCGGTCGGAGGAGGGGAAACGGCCGTTCGCTATCAAGCCCACAACATTCTCGCCCACATGCATAACGAGTTACTCAAGAAAGTGTCCAGTATCAAAGACGAAATTATTCGCCAAAAATATCTCGACAACGTTGCCACCAACCGGGCTATTTTGACGATTTGGGAATCCTATGATTCTCACTGAAACTCACTCGCGATGTGAATTTAGGAATCGTTGTAACTACTCAGGCTCACGAGAAGAAGTTCAACTTTTAGCCGGCAAATCGTTTGGTCAACCAGAGAAAAAGTTGAACTTCTGGCTTAGTAGTTACGAATCGTTTACAAATAATCTTAAACTAAAGGCGCCATAAGCTTGAAGTGTCCCACTCTATATTGACACAAGACATTATCGGGAACAAAGTTATGTAAATAATTGGACACTGATTTTCACAGATGAACACAGATAAAAGCAAAAAAAATCAGTGTGAATCTGTGTTAATCAGCGTCCAAATTCTTCTTGGCGTTATTTCCGATAAAGTTTTCAATGGGCCATCAGCCAACGAGATTGCCATTACATGGTCATTAAAGGCCCCTGAACTTGGATAACCACATTGAAAATGATAGTATTGTTGCCCGTAATTATTTCAGGGAAAGGTAATCGTGGCCGAATTGTTTGAACTCACGGGTAACATGCATATGCCAAACGAACATTCGTTGGATGAAATGAGACGACGTATTCAGGAATCAATAGTTCAAGCCAAACGGGAGCAGTTGCGCGGCGAATTCGGCATGCAGTTTGACCACGTGGACAGCCGTCTTTCACTCGAAGCTCATAACGAATGGCTTGATTCTATCCTTGAATTTGAGCGCTCGTTTGAAAATGCCCCAAGGATCACGGTGCAGGAACGGATTGGCAGCCAACCTGTTGAGCCGGTTGAGACTATCCCTTTGTTCGCTCTGGAAGAAGCGGTTGATAACCTAGCCGAACACGGCATCGCCATTGATTTCATAGGAGATTGGCACACCCTGGCCACTCGACAAGGGGCAGAAATAAGTCGAACCCTTCTTCCGTTTACAACCCAGTCCCTACACCGGCTGGGATGTCATCCAGACGTCGCTGCTGGATGACTTGCTAACGGTGTTTGATGAGGCGACCGGCCTGTCGTAACGGCCGTTTTCACAGAACACCCAATCCCTAACCTGTGCTGCTTATGGAAACGGATGTGCCCTAACTCGCAGTCAAGATAATAGATTAAACCATGGCCAAACTGAATTTACAGTTTTTGGGAACACCCACCATTGAGATGGATGGTCAACCAGTAAGCATCAGCCGCCGCAAAGGGATCGGTCTCCTGGCTTACCTGACAGTCACGCGACAAAGTCATACGCGCGACTTGCTGGCCTCTTTGTTTTGGCCGGAAGCGCCGCAAGACCGCGCCCGGGCCGGCTTGCGCCAGGCACTCTGGCAGTTAAATAAAGTATTGGGGAAATCGTGGATAGAGACGGAAGGGGAAACGCTTACCCTGCGCGTAGATGAAGATACTACGGTTGATGTGTACCGTTTTCAAGCGCTGTTAGCAGCCGGTCAAACTCACAGTCACTCTACTGAGCAAGCCTGTACTGACTGTCTGCCATTATTGACCGAGGCGGTGCAGTTATATCGTGATGCCTTCTTAACGGGATTTAGCCTGCCAGACAATACCAGCTTTGATGCCTGGCAGCTTTTAGAAGAAGAAAATTTTCGCAGAAAGGCAACGGATGCTTTAGGAAAGCTCACCGATTATTTGATTGAAACGGCCGATTTCCAGGCTGCCATTCCCTATGCCCAAAGGTGGTCAATGCTTGATCCGTTGAGCGATACACCCCACCACAGGCTGATGCAGCTTTATCTGTGGACGGATCAACGCGTAACGGCCGTTCACCAATATCAAAGATACGCCCACCTGCTTCAGCAGCAGATGGGGCTGGAACCGCAAGAAGATATGCGCACGCTTTACCGGCGCATCCGCCAGGAGAAAAACGAAAGCAAAACCAGGAAAACGTTGGTTAACCAGATAACCAACCTGGCAGCGACAGCCTTACCATCCCAGACGGCGCAAGCGCCGTCTCAGCCCCCGCTTACCCCGCCAGGTGAAATCCGCCTAACAACGGTATTGGTAGTGGGCATGCACCAAACGTCTGATACAAATTGGCCGGTCCGGGCCGAGAAGATGATGGAGAACACCCAAAATCTCCTGCAAATCGTAACCCAGGTTGTGACACAACAATACGAAGGCCAGATTGTTCACTTCGACGGATACAGCGTGCAAGCCATTCTGGGCATGTTGCAGGTACATGAGGACGACGCGGAGCGCGCAATTCATGCTGCCTTAGAGATTAGGAGCCTGGCCCAAAAACAAGACATTGATTTATCCGTGGGAATTGATACAGGCCACATTTATCTCGGCCCGTTAAACAGCCCCCGATTTCAAGACGTGGCCACGTTAGGTCCCGTGATACGGCTCGCTACCCGTTTACAGGACAGCGCAGAACCAAACAAAATTTTAGTGAGTGGAAGCACCTATCTGTTCACCCAGATGATGTTTGAATTCGTTCCGCATCAACTAAAAATAAGAGGTGTAGACCAATCCAGCAACGTGTACGAAGTGAAACAAGCTTTGCCGTTTCCGCAAAAGATGAGTGGTATCAAAGGGCTGCGGGCCGCTCTAATAGGCCGGGATGAGGAACTGCAAAAACTTAAGGGGGCGTTTACGGCCGTTCTCACCGGCCAGGGCCAATTAATATCGCTCGTAGGGGATGCCGGTTTCGGCAAGTCACGCCTCGTTGAAGAGTTAAAACAAGTTGTTCTTACGACGACGCTACACGATACGGCCGTACCGCTCTGGCTCGAAAGCCGCTGTCTGGACCTCAGAACGTCAACCGGTTTCTGGCCCTTTATTGACCTGCTGCAAAGATTTTTATACACCACGTTTAATGCCTCCGATGAAACTGGGCGGGCACAAGCACTGGCCGCCTGTTTAGAAACAGTGCGTCATCAGGGCCAGTTTGCGGAAAACGAAACAAGAATCGGGCAAATCAAAACGTTGTTAAGCAATATGCTCACCCTCAAGCTGGAACCTGAGTGGCGCGATTGGCTGAGAGGATTGGACTCGCAGATGCTGCAAGTGCAAACGTTTCACGCCGTGCACGATTTCCTGACGGCTTTATCATTTGAGCGGCCGATTATTTTGGTCTTTGAGGATTTACACTGGATGGATGATCTCTCATTTGACCTGATTTCGTTCTTGATGGATGCCCTACGTTCACACCCAATCTTGATGATTTGTGTCTACCGGCCGCACTACCGCCACCAGGATTTGCGCCTTTCCGCCATCGCCTCACGTAAATGCCCGGAGCGGTACAACACCATCAAGCTTCAAGAACTCACCCCTGACCAGAGTCGCCATTTGCTCAAATCACTCTTGAGTCTGGATGATTTGCCCCATGTTCTCGAACAGCTTGTGCTGAAACAAACAGAAGGTGTTCCGTTTTTTATCGAAGAAGTTGTGCGGGAATTGATTGAGAATGGCCTGCTTTACGCTGAGGCCAATCAGGCATCGCCCGGCGCCGGCTGGCAGGTGCGGGATGATCTCGTCCAGACC
>JBNKZT010000190.1:0-11814 GCA_050301775.1 Promineifilaceae bacterium (SeqCode) | reverse complement strand
GCCCGGTTTCAAATCCCGATGGATGATGCCTTTTTGATGGGCGGCGTCCAGCGCCAGACCGATGCGCTGCAATATTTTACTGGTTTGTGTGAGTGATAGCGGCCCCTGGCGCAGTAAATCGGTCAGCGAGCCGCCGGTCATGTGCCGCATGACCAGGTAGGGCTGGTCGTAACTCTCGCCATAATCGTAAACGGACACGATGGAGGGATGTTCCAGAGCGGCAATGGTGCGGGCCTCGCGGATGAAGCGTGACCGAAACTGCGAATCACGCGACAATTCCGGTGGCAGCACTTTGATGGCGACTTCCCGCTCAAACAAGGGGTCGCGGGCTTTATAGACGGTGGCCATGCCGCCGCGGCCTAATTCTTCAATAATTTCATACCGGTCAATGGATTGAGGTGTCATTTGAATCCTCGTTTTTTTAATTACTAACCGCAGAGCGCGCGAAGAGCGCGGAGAGCGGGGCTGTAATTGGTGAGTGGTAGTCGGACTCCTGTCTACCGATTACTGCTGCAATTTTACCTATTGATTCTGGCTCACCAACCGGATTTAGGCAAGCAAAATTGCAGCCTTATTCCAGAATTCGCCAGCCCCGGCTCTGGGCGGTTTCGCGCAGCATGGCATCGGGATGGATGGCGACAGGTTCTTGGGCCAGTTCCAGCATGGGAATATCGCGTACGGTGTCACCATAGGCAGCAGCCAGTTGGCCCTGGTTTAGGCGAGATTGTAATTGGGTCACTTTGCGTTGGCCGACGTTGAGCGGAGCCGCTATTTTTCCGGTGAAACGGCCGTTTTCAAACAACAGCGGCGTACCAATCGAGTCAAACCCGCCCAGTTCCCGGGCCAGAATGTGCAGGATCGGTTCAAATAAGCCGGTGACAATGATGACGGAACGGCCGTTAGCCTGATGCGCTTGCAATTCGGCCACCACTGCCTCGCGCCGGGTTGGCCATAAGGCCTTCATGGCGACAAACTCGGCCATTGCAGCCATTTCGGTTTCATCAAACCCTTTGAACAGACGCAGCAGCCCTAAAATCCAGCGTTCTTTGAAGGCCGGCACATTCGCCCACCCCAGGCGGAACAAAACCAGCTCTGGAATATGGCGCAAGAAGAATCGGCGATACGGCCGTTCATATCCATTCTCAACCAAATAATCCCGCATTCCCCGCCACGTTTCCCCGGCGGTAATTGTGCCTTCCAAATCAGATGCAACGATATCTAAAGCCATCTTATTTTGTTAGTGCATCATACGCTGCCTGGAGCTGCACATCGGGGACTTCACGCAGCCCCCATTCTCCCAGCGGAACCTGAATGTCGGGAGTAATCCCCACACCTTCGATTGTGTTGCCATCCGGCATAACCAATGTTGTCCAGGCCAGGCGAATAACCGTCCCATCGGCCAGATTAAAGCTGTTGATGCCTTCCGTGTTGCCGGCGGAGGGCATGCCGACCAGGGTGGCCCGGCCAGAAACCTTCATCGCCGCTGCGAAATAATCGGCCGCGCTGTGGCTGTTGCCGTCGATAAGGACGGCCAGCGATGTGGTTTCATTCCACTTAACCGGGCCACGAATGCGGTAAATGGTTAAGGTCGAGTCGGCACGTAGTGAACCTGTTTTACCAAATTCGCCTTCTGTGAAAATAGATATTTCATCATCAGAATTGCCGCCCGGATTGTGTCGGATGTCCACAATAAGGCCATCAAGCGGGCCATCTTCTTCCAACCGCTCGATGCCATTCAACAAATTATTGTAAGAATCGCCACCGAAATCGGGTACGCGGATGTAGCCGATGCGCGGTGTTTCGCTGAGCAAGCCTAACTGCCAGCCGTCGCAGCCACCGGCGCCACCGAAGTTTAGTTTGACATCTTCCGGTTTGCTATCCGGCCCACGCTGAACGGTGATGGTTGCGCTGGCTTCGTTGGCGTACAAAGTTTGATTGATGACTCCCAAATCAAAGCCCTCTTTACCCCGTTCTACTGGTTCACCATTAATGGCCAGGATAACATCGCCGCGCTGTAACCTCGCATCGGCCGCTGCACCAAATTCGCAGACGTACCAGATTTTAAGCTGCTCATCCTCTTTGGCCGGCCAAAGGCTCCAGCCAGCCCAGGGGCGGCCAGTTCCTTCACTGGGCAGGTCAAATTCGGCATTGAAGTTGCTTGGCGGCACGTAGCGGCTGTGATTGTCGTCTAATTCACCGATGAAGGCGCTCATTAAATCCCAGTAGGCTTCCTGGCTGTCTACCGATTCGGCCAATCCAGCGTATTCGACGCATTTGGTTTCCCAATCGACGCCATTGTAATTGTCACGCACGTAGTTGTCGCGCACGATGCCGCAGGCCTGGTTGATGAGGGCTGGGTAATCGTCTGGGGCAATTACCGGGGCCGGCGTGGCAGGGACTCGCGTGGGCATGAGGGCCAGTACAGCTTCTTGGGTCAACTGCACCGGGGAAGGGGTTTTCGTGGGAGGTGCGGCGGGTTCAGCGGTGGCCGTTGGTTTGGCTGGTTGGGGTGTTGCGGTAGGGGGATTGGTGGAAGCCGTTTCAACCGTTGCTGTTACTTCTACTTCTGTTGTCACAGGAACTGTTACGATGACAGTTTGTGGCTCGCTTGTGCAGGCTGTAAGAAGCAGGAGGCTGAAAAGGGTCATGATGAAAATAGTTGAACGTTTCATAAAATTTATCCTGATGGTTTATGATATTTACCTGCAAGTTGAAAGTATAAGCTATGGTCGTGACAGTGGGCAAGGAGAATAATTGACTATTCATTTTCAACTTCACTCTCCTTTTACACTGGTCGCCACAGATTTTTGATATGCTATAATTGCTTTCAGTCTACATAAGAACGCTAGAGGATAGAGGTGCCTCTTTTTTGCCTCTAACTCTCGCTCCGACTTAAAGTTATGTCGTTGTTGCAGCAAGCAATTCAATTATTAAGTGAAGCGCCGGGGAATATTGTTTACCATCTGGTGACGCTGTTTGCCTTGCAGGTTGTGTTTTCCCTGTCTGTTAATCATTGGCAGCGGAACCGGAAGGATCGGTTGGCTTTGCGCACGGCCTGGGCGGCCGGGGCCATTTTTCTGGCACGGATGGGTTTGCTGTTGGCGGGGCTTATTTTTCAGGGGAATTTGTTAACGGCCGTTGCCGCCATCGCCCCCATCGAACAAGCTGTTCACACCATCACCATTTTGTTCCTCATTTGGGCGTTCGTCCCTCATTCAACCCGTTATCCCCGATTGGGTCATGTGTTATTGGGGCTGGCTGTGGTTGTCACCGGCGTGATGACCCTTTCTTTTGTGCAGACCTGGCAAAGTCTGGCTGCGGCGGGCGAAGCGTACAATGGAACGCAGCAGGCCACGATTTGGGGCATTGTGCAGTTGATTGTGTTAGGGCTGGGACTGGTGTATTTACTCCAGCAAAATCGGCTGCGTTTAAATTTGCCGGCCATCATTATTGGGCTGCTTTTTCTAGCTCATGTTGCTCATTTTTGGAATTACCCTGAAATTTTACCGACTGCAACTGATATTCCTTACTGGATTCGGCTGGGGCACTTGATTGTCTTACCGTTGTGGGCGGCCTGGACTTATCGCTACACAGTGATGCCTTTGTTGACGGCTCATGAACAGCCCGTTGCGGTTCAGGTGGCGCGCTCCCTTGATTTGGCGACGGAAGTTATCAGTACGTTTGAGGTGGAAACGGCCGTTTCCCAGGCTGTCGATATGGCGGTCCGAATGACGGGCGCTACTTTTGTTGGGATTGCACTCAATCAGGAAGATAACCCGAAACAGCTTCATTTAACCTGCACCCGGGGCCAGACTGTTCAGATGAGCGGCGCCGAAAAGTCGCGCAGTTGGTTCTTGAATCTGGAGGATTGGCCGTCATTCCGCCAGGTGCTGGCCGAAAAACAGGCCATTACTCTGAAACCGGAAGGAATGGGGGCGCGGCAGCTGCGTGATTGGTATCAGGAAATGGGGGTGACGCCGCTTGGCCCGCTGTTTATTCAGCCGCTGCTGGTGCAGCAGGATGTGTTGGGCTTGCTGTTGTTGGCCGGCCCTGACGACCGCATTGAATGGGATGAAACGGAGCAGTCTTTGACAGGAGCGGTTGCCGGGTACGTGGCGCGGGCTGTGGATAACGGCCGTTACCTTTCACGGGCTGGTCAAACCCCGCCGGTAACCATGTCGCCTGGCGATACGGCCGTTAGCGGCCGTATCATGGTCCTTGAAGAAGAACGTAACCAGTTAAAAGCTGAATTGGATACGACTATTAGCCGGCTGCAGCAAGCCGAAATGCGGGCGGTGACAGCCAACAAACAAGTCCGTGATTTAGCGGCGACGCTGGCCGAGATGGATCAAATCAATCGCAGTGAACAAGTCGAAGCCCTGGAAATGGAAATTGAGGCACTGCGTGAATCCTTGATCGAAGCTGAAGAGGCGATGGCTTTGGCGGCTGCCAGCGAGGGTGAGTTGAGTACGGAATGGGTGATGCACACAATCACGCGTTATTCCGGACAACTTGAGGAAGCCCAGGAACGTATCCAATCCCTGGAAATGACTTTGAATGATCAGGAACAGGGATCAGTTAGCGAAATTATTATCTCTTTGGTGCAAGAACTGCGGACCCCCATGACTTCAATTGCCGGTTACACTGATATTTTGCTGGCCGAAAGGGTGGGTATTTTGGGGGTGCGCCAGCGGGAGTTTGTCCAACGGGTGCAGGCAAATACGGCCCGCATGAGTGTGCTGCTGGATCAACTGGTGCAATTGATGATCTCTGCTGAGCCGTCGCCTTCTCGTTTAGCCGATGCAGAGACAGATGTGGAAGCGGTAATTGATACGGCCGTTAGCACAGTTCTCAATCAAATTCGTGAAAAAAATCTACGATTAGAGTTAAAGATCGGTTCCGATGTACCTTTGCTGCCGGTTAGTCATAATGATTTGCGCCAAATTCTAATCAGTTTGCTGGGCAATGCCTGCCAATCCTCGGCCAATGATAGCTGCGTTGCCTTGAAAGTTATGGCTGGCAGCATTCCCCCGCCGCACCATAATGAGAATGGTCAGTCGCAGCAGTTTAACTTTTTACACCTGGCTGTTACCGATTCCGGTGGCGGCATCCGAGTTGAAGATCGGCCGCGCGTGTTTGATGCCCAACATGATGCCGACAGCCCGCTGATTGCCGGTTTGGGCGATACCGGCGCGGCTTTGTCGGTGGCTCGTGTGCTGGCCGAGGCCAATGGCGGCCGCCTTTGGGTTGACAGCATGATGGGGGTGGGTAGTACGTTTTCGGCCGTGTTTCCCGTGTCCGTTGAACAGATGAACGAGGAAACGGTCGTTACCGAGGTCCCTCAAAACGTCTGATGAATTCCCAGACTGCGCCGGATTCCTGGTATGGTAATTTAAAGCTGGTTGTAGGCGTTGTCCTCACGGTTGTGATGGCTTTGCTTATGTCCCAGTTGGATCGACTGCAAACGCGGTTGGTGCCGACCGTACAGGTTGTGGCGCAGGCGACTGAACCGGTTATAACGCCGACCCCTCTATCGGCAATTGCGCTGGCAACGGCCTTGCCGGCCAGCTCAACATCCATTGCCTCCAGTAACGATTCTACGATACCGGACAGTACGGCCGTTCCGACTGCTGCCTGTGGTCAACCGCCTGCAGGATGGGTGTCCTATCTCGTTCAATCTGGGGATACCTTGTATGCGCTTTCCAGAGATTCAGGGACGACGGTTGATCAAATTGTGCAAGTTAACTGTTTAGAAGCGAAATTATTTGTGACCGGGATGCAAATTTACTTGCCCATGATTCCGCCACCACCGCGCTTTGCTTGTGGTCCACCAGATTGGTGGGTCCGATATTTGGTTCAAGATGGGGATACTTTGTTCTCCTTGGCTCAAAAGCGGGGAACATCGGTTTCCAAAATCATGAATGCCAACTGTATGGTGAGTACTCGTTTGTATACGGGACGCCAGATTTATTTGCCACCAGGTGGGGCAACGGCCACGCTTACTGCGACTCCGGTTCCATCGCCAACTCGGAAACCCAAACCAACGAATACGGCCGTTCCGCCGACCCATACAGCCACGCCGCCGCCGGTAGCCACACTGACGTCAACAAACACACCGATAACGCCGACAAACATACCGGTCACAGTTACACCGACCAATACACCGGTAACGCCAACCAACACCCCCGTCACACCGACAAACACGCCGGTGACGGCAACAAACACGCCAGTTACACCAACCACTACTCCGGCAACGCCAACAAACACACCCATTACACCAACAAACACGCCGGTGACGGCAACAAACACGCCAATTACACCAACTAACACGCCGGTGACGCCGACAAACACACCGGTGACACCAACATCAACGAATACACCGACTCCGACGACAGCAATTGAGACGCCGCCAGGACCATAAAAAAACGGCTGTCAGAATGTCTGATAGCCGTTTTTAGGAAATAAACAGGGGGTTGGGTTAGCCAACAATGCTGTATTCATACTGGCCGCGTACCGGGTCATTTTCGGCAAAACGGCTCAATCGGAACAGGTGCGGGTCAAACAGCGGATCTTTGACCCCCGTAAGTAAATCGGCCATCATCACTGAGACCGCCGGCCCCAGCTTGAATCCATGCCCACTAAACCCGGAACAAACATAAAAACCGCTGCCTGGAATCAATTCATCCACAATCGGGTGCCAGTCGGGCGTGATGGCGTACAGGGAGGCATACCCGCCAGTCACTTGACTTTGTTCCATGGCTGGAAACCGTTCAATCAATCGTTCACCGGCTTCCATAATGAATTCATCATCCACTCCTTCACGGAAGTTGTCGGGGTCAACGATTGCTTGGGCTTCTTCAGGATCAACCAGCCCGACAAGCGTCAAGCCGCCGGTTTCGGAACGGAAATAAGTGGCGTTAATGAAATCGGCAAAGACAGGGTGACTGGCTTCATGTCCGGCCGGACGGCGGAAAAATGCAACTTGCACCCGGCAGGAATCGATGGGAATGTCTACATTGGCCATTTTGGCGACTTGTGCACCCCATGCGCCAGTACAGTTCAAAACCAGCGGCGCATCGAACGGCCCTTTGAGAGAATCCACACCAACGACTTTGTCGCCAGCAAAACGAATCCCCGTTACCGGTGTATCTTGAAACAAGACGGCGCCTGCCCGTTTGGTGGCATTGGCATAACTGGTGACGGTTAAATAAGGGTCGGCATAACCGCTTTCTGGCTCATAGGCAGCGGCAACGAGGTCGCTGGTTTTGAGGGCGGGCATCAGGTTGTGGACCGTTTCCTGGTCGATAAGTTCCGTTTGAATCCCCAGTTTTTGCTGAAGGGCTACGTTGGCCTTTAACCCATCCAGGTCTTTGGCGGCAGCCACAAGCAGGAAGCCCGACTGGGTGAAGCCGCATTCTCCGCCCACCTCATTACTAAAATTTTGGAAGATGCCGAGGCTGTATTTGGCCATGCGGGCGGTTAATTCTTTGGAGTAGTGCTGGCGGATGATGGCTGAGGATTTACCAGTACCACCATCGCCCACCCCTTTTTTATCCAGCAGCGCGACTTTTAAGCCGCGTTTGGCCAGTTCAAAAGCCGTGCTGCTGCCCATGATACCGGCTCCAATGATGATAATATCAAATGTTTGAGACATAAAAATCCTCCTGATGGGATATATGAATAAATGGTTGGCTGTTGACAGGGATAAGAAGTTGGACTGCTCATCCCAAGATTGTGTGCAGTTTACCAGATTGCGAACCGGCAAAACAGGGGAATTGAAGATTGGCGTTAGTTTAGGCCAATCCCCAAAAATAATTACCCGGAATCAAGTCTACTTCGGGGATTGGCTAGCGGTTGCTTTCGGCAATACCGGTTATTTTATTTCTTGGAGCAACCTTAACGAAAATTTAACCGATATTTTTGGGGATTTTCTGCTATAATACCAGTACTTGAGTACTGGTAAGAAATTGGCATATTTGTGCGATTATCTTTGATAAATTATTGGTTACAGGCCACCCGATGCACATCAAGCCAACAATTCCCGTCTTTTTACTCCTGGAGGAAGTAATGCTAAAGCGTGAGCAAGAAGAAGAATTGTTAGATAGGTTGAAGTCCGAAGAACAAATATTACATGAGGCGTTGGTGTCGGCTACGCATGAATTGCGGATTGCCCGGCAGCAGGTGGTGGATATTGAGTCGAAATTACAGAAGACAATGGCTCAATTAAATCATGTCCGCCGCCAGATGAATGCGATCTGGCAGGCAGCTCCTTAGGTTATTGGGTAACGGCCGTTTCCCCCATTCCCGCTTTCCACATCATTCAAATAAAAAAGCCACTGGGTAAAACCAGTGGCTCAATAATTGCTGAGAGGACACCCTTTTTACTTCACTTCTTTACATTGGGCAATTGGCCAACCTTTTGACTTTCGTCCAGGTCGCTGTTATGACCGCAATGTGCTCTTTAATTGTTTGGGTCCTCTCACTTATTTATCAGTATAGTTGCAAAACTTACAACTCAAATTACGACGTTGCTTCTTCCTCGATTTCTTGTAAAACAATTCGCTGGAAGGTTTCGGCATACTTGAACCCCACTTTTTTCCCTGTACCGGCTGACCATTCCTTGATTCGTTCTTCCGGGTCCCAGTCGCCAAGCTGACTGACGTGCTGGCGCAGCGCTTCGATTTTAGTATCGATTGTTTCACTGATATCCACGTAATAGTTGGGGTTATTTCCGTAAGAAACGTAGACGTAATTGACTTTATGCGGCTTTATCCCTTCGGCTTCCATCTCGTTGTAGAGTAGGTGCATTTCGCTGGCGGGGAAAACGGCGTCGATGGCGGCCTGGGCGGCGGCGCGGTGGTCGGGATGATTGATACGTGTGCCGCCGCCGGAAAAGAAAACGGTGGGATCGCCGCAAACGACAACATTAGGTCTATGCTGCCGGATGAGACGTACCAGTTTTTGCCGTAGTTCCAGTGTGGGCTGCAGCAGGCCATCATGGTAGCCGAGATAAATGCAAGAGGCGCCAGCTACTTCAGCCGCGGCCGTTTGTTCGGAGCGGCGAATTTCGGCCAGCTTTTCGGCGGTCATGTCCGGCTCATGGCTGCCCACATTGCCGTCGGTGATGACGACGTAGATGACTTCGGCGCCATGTTTGGTCCACAAGGCGGCTGTGCCGGCCACGCCAAATTCAATGTCGTCGGGGTGGGCGTAGATGAACATGGCTCGTTCGGGAATGTAAGTTTTTGTCACAGGGTGCAATCTCCTTCAGGAATGGCGGGGATTGCGGGATTAGGGGATAAGATCTATTGATAAATCCCCAAATCTCCCAATCCCCGTTTTGTATTAACGCATGAGCGGCTACTACTTTATTCCACTGTGACGCTTTTGGCCAGATTGCGTGGCTGATCGACGTCGGCGCCGCGGCGGACGGCAACGTGATAGCTGAACAGTTGCAGCGGGATGACGTTGACGATGGGGGCCAGCAGCGGCGGCGTTTGGGGGACATAGATAACGTGATCGACTTCCTGGGCAACGGCCGTATCCCCTTCAGTCGCCACCGCAATCACCGTTCCTCCCCGCGCCTTGGCCTGTCGAATCTGGCTGATCATCTTTTCGTACAGATGATCCTGTGTGGCAATGGCGATGACCGGCATCGTCTCGTCGATGAGGGCGATGGGGCCGTGTTTCATCTCGCCCGCCGGGTAGCCTTCGGCATGGATGTAGCTGATTTCCTTGAGCTTTAGCGCGCCTTCACGGGCAATGGGGTAGTTGATGCCCCGACCCAGGTAAAGGAAATTGTGTACTTTATGGAAATGATTGGCCAACTCTTGATATTCCGGGTCATGGTCCAGGACGCGGCCGGCCAGATCGGGCAGTTGGGACAAATCAGCAACAAGTTGGCGCAAGCGTTTGTCGGAGATTGTGCCGCGCAGTTGGCCGAGGGCACAGGCCAGCATGTATTGATCGACGAGTGATGTGGTGAAGGCTTTGGTGCTGGCCACGCCGATTTCCGGCCCGGACTGCATGGCGATGTAACCATCGGAGATGCGCATCGATTGGCTGCCGAAGGCGTTGACGATGGACCAAAGCGTCGCTCCTTCCTGCTTGGCCTGTTCGCTGGCAGCCAGGGTGTCGGCTGTTTCGCCGGATTGGGTAATAGCCAGTACGGCCGTATTCTCATCTATAATCGGGTCGTAGTAACGGAACTCGGAAGCGTAGGTCACTTCGGTAGGCAGGCGGGCCAGCGATTCGATCATGAATTTACCGGCCAGTCCGGAGTAGTAGCTGGTGCCGCAGGCGGTGATGTACAGTCGATTCAAGCGGCGGGCCAGTTCCGGGGTCAGGTTCATTTCCGGCAGGTGGATACGGCCGTTTTCAAAATCAGCCCGTCCCCGCAGGGTATCCACAATGGCGCGGGGCTGCTCAAAAATCTCCTTTTGCATGAAATGCTTGAACTCCCCTTTGGCCGCGCTAACCGGGTCCCAGGCGATGGTGTGTTCCTCCGGCGTAATGGTTTGTCCGTCCAGATTCATGAGCTGGTAGCTGCCGGCAGTCAAATGGGCCATCTGGCCATTTTCCAGGAAAACCATCTGGCGGGTGTGTTCCAAAATGGCGGGAATGTCGGAGGCCAGGAACATTTCGTTTTGGCCGATGCCCAGCGTAATGCCGCCGGCGTTGCCCAATCGGGCGCAGAATAACTCTTTGGGCCGGTCCAGTCCCATGACGACGACGGCATTGGCCCCCCGTAACTGTTTGAGGGTGTGGCGTACGGCCGTTTCCATTTCCATCCCCGCTGCCAGATAACGTTCAACCATTTGTACAATGACTTCCGTATCGGTATCCGAGGCGAATTTGACACCTTCGGCTTCCAATTCTTCGCGCAGGGGCAGGAAATTCTCGACGATGCCGTTATGAACAATGACGACACGGCCGTTCATGCTCAAATGGGGATGGGCATTGCGAGCGTTGGGTTTGCCGTGTGTTGCCCAACGGGTGTGCCCAATCCCGGCCCGGCCGGTTAATGGGAAGGATTGCAGCAATGCTTCCAGGTTGGATAATTTGCCCGCGTCGCGCCGGATAGCGAAACGGCAGTTTTCCTCCAACACTGCAATCCCGGCCGAATCGTACCCACGATACTCCAGCCGCTTCAAACCTTGCAAAATGACCGTCGGCGCTTGCCGTGGCCCGATATAACCAACAATACCACACATGTGAAACCTCCATGAAACGTGAAAGCACGCTTCAAATATGCGGCGAACCCTGAATTGTTTTTCACATGGGAACGCCCCTTCAAAATATGAGCTTGTCAGCCTTTCAGCCTTTCAGCCCTTCAGCCCAAAGCTGATTGGTTAAAATGCTGATTGCTTTTCCACCACATGTGCTGCGTTTTGTCGGCCAGTTACCTGAACCGATTTGTCGCCTCACTTGTCGAAGGGGCTAAGAAACAGAGTGTGGCACCCTGGAAGGCATCCGCTGATCTTTCGATTTTCCAAGCCAATTATGAATTGCCATTATTGACCTGTTAACACCCGCCTCGCGGCGGGGAACCTTCACCTCGTCAACCTGACAATTGGTCAGGCCCTTGCGCTATTCTGCCCCGCGGCTGTTTTTGAACGGCCGCATGAAGTTGCCAACCATCCTAGCTTTCACTAAGAGAAAAAGCAAACTTCGCTTGAAGCATAACGGCCGTTGCTTACGAATCTGTTTACGGAAACATGATAGATGATGGAATAGGGTGCGCGGAACTTTTGTTGACGGCCCTTTCCTCCGAATGGAATTCGGAGGCTGAGACAAAAAACGCGCTGAAAGCGC
>JBNKZT010000189.1:0-11849 GCA_050301775.1 Promineifilaceae bacterium (SeqCode) | reverse complement strand
GAATTGCTTTATGTAAAGCATCTCTGTGGGTCAACGTTGTCTATTTTCACTTTTTAAGACTTGACAAAGCTTGTCCGCAGCGCAGGACAGACAAGAAGACCGCGCAGAGCGGGGGGAGGTTTTGATAGAAAGTTTGTACGCCCCTCTGAGGTGGTTTCGGATATCTTAATAGCTACTAAATCCCCAATGACTTATGCCATGGTGTTTGCAGGAGCACTTGCAATTTCTGGTGTAGGTACAGTTCAAGCGAGCGCGTTTTTGACAGTTGGACTTGCAGCTCGGGCTACCGGAGCATATACAGCATATCACTGGGCACAGATATTTAACGGCATACATTACGACTCTGTGCTACCAGACTAGAGATATTAACATGAACGCAGATCAAAAAGGGTCTAAACACATAATCATACTTATTGTCAGTTTAACTCTTATTATCGCTTGTGGATGTTGGCAGTTGATCAACGCCTTTCTTCCAGAATGTGATAGTCACTCAATACCACTTCGCAAAACAGAGACAATAGATGGATTTGAAGCGCAATGGGCACTTACAGAGGTTTTTGTACCTGCCAGTGAACAAAACACTCATATAATGAGTAACGACCAGCATTTGATAACCTAATGTGCAACTTTAACTGAAGGTTGCATTGGGCAGCACTGACGTAAAATAGAGGTACCAATCCAACCTATTTACGGAGGCTGCCCAATGACTAGAGAGTATTTTATCATCATGGTGTACTGTTTGGTGTGTGAGTTGTACCAATTTGTGGTCGAGCAATATCCGATTCGCCGGCGGGGTTATGCCCCGGCTTTGAGCGACGAAGAAGTTATCACCATGGAAATCTGCGGTGAATACTTCGGTCACCACCGAGACCAAGACATCTATGATTATTTTCAAGCTCATTACCGTCACTTCTTCCCCCAATTGCGCGAACGGACCGGTTTTATCCGGCAAGCAGCCAACTTATGGCAGGTGAAGATGCTCATTCAACATCAGCTGACGCTGTTGAGCGGGGAGGCGGCGGACCCGGTCCAAGTGATCGACACCATGCCTTTGCCCATCTGCACTTACACGCGCTCTGGCCGTGACCGCTGTTTCCAACCCGACGCCGACTATGGTCACTGTGCCGCCAAGAAAATGGATTTCTATGGTTTCAAGTTTGGCGTGCGCATTGCCCGCTCTGGTATGATCCTCCATTACTGTCTGTTGCCTGCCCGGCCCCACGATAGCCAACTGGTCGATGACCTCATTGCTGGTTTTGAAGGCGTCGTTCCGGCCGATAAGGGTTTCATTGATGTCTGGCGTCAGATGGAACTGGCCAAGAAACGCCATATCGAACTCATTACGCCAGCCCGCAAAAACATGAAGATTCAACCGCCACGATTCGTCAAAGCTATCTGTCGGCGCTGGCGCAAACTCGTGGAAACCGTTGGCTCTCATCTCACCGAGCGTTATGACATGGAACGAACGCGTGCCCACGATTTGTGGCATTATCAGCACCGGTTGATTCGTAAGGTGCTGTCACACACAGTTTGTGTGTTTTTGAATCTGCAATTAGGACGGCCACCTCTCAATCTTGATGGTTTGGTCGTTTACTAAAGTTGCACATTGGGTTATAGGGGATCTCTCCCGATGAGGGTTTTCACTTGCAGGTATGCTGATAAACAGCTTATGCGGCACTGCCCTTCACACCGTCCGCTAAATCTGGCATACTATGATAGGCAAACGTGGAGGTGAGTGGTGGACAGAGCAGATGGTATTCCTCTGGTGAATGAACGTTCGAGACAGGAACGGCCGTTCATCCTGGCTACCAAACTCTACATCCCCCAAACCCACGCGACGTTAGTCAACCGCCCCCACCTGATTGAGAAACTCGATGCCTGTTTGCACTGCCAGTTAACCGTCATCTCGGCCCCGGCCGGGTTTGGCAAAACAACCCTCGTTGCTGAATGGATCAAGAAGACAAAGAACGCAAGTAACCGATTTGCCTGGGTTTCGTTAGACCAGAACGACAATGATCTCGTTCGATTTTTCACGTATTTCGTTGCCGGGCTGCAAAAAATCGATGTAGGTTTGGGCGAGGGAGCGCTGGATTGGCTGGAATCATCTGCGGAATCGCCCATTGAAGCTGTATTGTCCGAAGTCATTAATGATGCTGCCGAACTGCCCTACGATATCGGCCTCATTTTGGATGATTTCCATCTCATCACCGAACTGGCGATTCATGAGGCATTTACGTTTTTGCTGGATAACCAGCCGCCGAACTTGCATCTGATCATCATCTCCCGCGCCGACCCACCCTGGCCACTGGCCCGCTTGCGGGCGCGGCGGCAGTTGAATGAGATACGAGCCAAAGATTTGCGGTTTAGTGTGGCGGAAACGGCCGTATTCCTAAATGACACGATGCAGCTCGACCTCACACCAGAGGAAATAACTGCGCTGGAAAATCGCACCGAAGGTTGGATCGCCGGGTTGCAAATGGCGGCCCTTTCCATGCGTGGGGGAAACGACACAGCTGGTTTTGTTAAAGCGTTCACCGGCAGTCATCGCTTTATTTTGGATTACTTAATAGAAGAAGTGCTGGATCGACAAACGGCGGACATCCAGGAATTTTTACTCAAAACCTCGGTTCTGGAACGAATGAATGCCGCTTTGTGCGACGCGGTTTTGAATCGAAGCGACAGTCAATCTATTTTGCTCCAATTGGAAATGGAAAACTTATTCTTGATCGCATTGGATGAACAGCGCCACTGGTATCGCTATCATCATCTCTTTGCCGATTTGCTATACGGCCGTCTCAAACAAACATTCCCCCATCAAGCAGCCAACCTGCATCGTCAAGCAGGCCAGTGGTATGAAGAAAACGGATTGCTCAAGGAGGCCGTTCGCCACGCCCTGTTGGCCGGCGATTTTGATCAGGTCGCCCATTTGATAGGGAAAAATGCCCTGGCGATGGCTTATCATGGCGACTTGAAAACATTGCTGGGTTGGTTGGAAGAACTTCCTTCCGAGATGGTGCAATCCAAACCCCAACTCTGTATCGCTTTTGCCTGGGCCTTAGGATTTTCGGGCCGCCTGCAAGATGTGGAACCCTGGCTGCAAAAGGCAGAGCAAGCCATATCAACCGTCGCATTGCATGAGCCTGACACCAAAATCCGGCATTTTGCCGGCCAAATAGCCGTTGTTCGTGCCTATGTTGCCGCCTTTGGCGATGATAAAACACAGGTTGCTGCTTTGGCCCGCGAAGCGCTTGACGGATTGCCCCAGGAAGATTTGATGACGCGAGGTTTTACTGCCTCCATGCTGGGCATCGGCCTGCGTATGATTGGTGAATATAAAGAGGCCGGCCCGGCATTTGATGAAGCCGTCGCTTTGAGTCAGGCCGCCAGCGATATGCACCTCCTGGCAGATGTGCTTTGGGAGCGGTCGCTGCTGGAGTATGCTCAGGGACGGCTCAATAAAGTGATGGAAACTTGCCAGGAAGCCCGCCGACTTGCCGATGATTATACGAATCAAAGTGGGCGGCGTTTACCCATTTTAGGCTACATTTATGAACGCATCAGCACTGTATTGCGTGAGCGAAACGATTTGGAATCGGCTGAACGCTATGCCAGAGAAGGGATTGCCCTTTGCCAAAAGTGGGGCAATGCGGATGCTTTGGTAACCAGCAATTTTTGTTTGGCTAGAGTACTTTTAGCGAAAGGCGAGTTAACCGATGCGCTGAAAGTAATCCAGGGAATCGGCCACCTCGTCTCCAATCTGGGATCGTGGTACATCCTGACAGCCCAAGCGATTAAAGCCCAGATTCGGTTTTTGCAAGGCGATATGACGGCCGTTGCGCATTGGGTAGAGGAATCTGGGCTGCGTTCAGAGGATAAGGTGAATCTGGAAAACAGTTCCACGACCCTCATTTGGGCCAGTTTTTTAATTGCCCAGGATAAACCGCACGCAGCGCTTGATTTGTTGGCCCGCCTGTTAAAAATTGCCGAAGCATCCGAAGGGATAGGAATTGTGATTCGGACTCTGGCGCGTCAAGCAGCAGCGCTGCAAGTGACCGGAGAGACTACGTCCGCATTGGCTGCTCTGGAACGTGCGCTTTCTCTGGCCGAACCGGAAGGTTATGTGCGTACTTTTGTCATTGAAGGCGATCCTATGCAGAAACTGCTTAAGCAAGCGGCTGCTCAAGGAAGCAATAGTGCCTATGCCCGTAAACTATTGGCTGCCTTTCCCGATGAGTTGGAGAAACAAGCGCCGGTAACGGCCGTTTCCCAATCCAGCCTCATCGAACCCCTCAGCCAACGTGAATTGGATGTGCTGCACCTGTTAAACACCCATCTGTCCGCTACAGAAATCGCCGATGAACTATTCATCGCTCCCAGCACCGTCCGATCTCATATTAAAAACATTTACAGCAAGCTCAACGTGCACGGCCGTACCGAGGCTGTCGTGCGGGCGGAAGAATTGAATTTGCTCTAGCCCATTCCCCCAACCCGAATCCTCCAAATTTGGGGATCACAACTCCCCCAATCACCCAATAATCTTTAAACAAAATTGGAAGCATCAGTTAAAGTCGACAAAGAACTGGTAATTATTTTGATTTTGGTTGAAAGGAAAATCAAATGAGGAAATTCGCTTATATCTTATTGTTAATTCCCTTCGTCTTGACAGCTTGTGCTGGACAAACAACTGAAGTTGAAGTTCAAAGCGTTCAGAGCTTTGCCATCACCCATGTCAATCTGGTTCCCATGACTGAAGAAATCATCCTAGAAGACCAGACCATTTTGATCGAAGGATCGAGAATTGCGGCCATTGGACACACGGGAGAAACCGAGATCCCCAAAGATGCAACCATCATCGATGGCACTGGGGTTTACCTGATGCCTGGACTGGCAGACATGCACATGCACACAACCCTAGCCTGGGAAACTGAGTGGCCAGTCCCACCATTTGTTCTTTATCTGGCAAATGGTGTTACGACCGTTCGAAACCTGGATCCTTTACCAGATGAAGGAGGAACACCAACATTTGATCAGGCAGAGTATGTCCTTAATTGGCGGGATGAAATCGAATCTGGAAAGCGGCCTGGGCCAACAATGTATGCCACCGGCATCTCTCTACAAGGACCAAGTGGCTGGCGCCCTTCTGTCATCAAGGCAGGGGATGCCGAGAAGGTTGTGCAGGAAAATACCGACCGAGGTTACGATTTTCTTAAAATCTTTGAATATTATCCCGTAGAGCATTTTGCCGAGGCGATGTCCGCTGCCAAAGAAAACGACATGTATGTGGTCGGACACATACCCTTTGAGGTAGGACTGGAAGCGGCGGTAACTGGTGGCATGGATGAGATCGCCCATGTTGTCCCCATCCTTTACTGGGAGCGGATGGGCATTTATACGCAGGGTATGGCGCGAAATGAATTCATGGAGAAATATCTCCAAATGTCGCTGGCTGAATGGGATGACGTTGACCCGGCAACATGGCACCTACGCGAGAAAGAGACGATCGCAGGCATCATTGAGATCCTCAAGTCCAACAAGGTAAATGTCTGTACCACTGGTGTCGGACCAGACATTACCAGAGACTTGGTCGCGGATTATGATAAGTTTGTTGAACGTGTGGATATGCAGTATTCCCGGCGGCGATTTTTAGACCTAATCTCTCGGGGGGAAGATGGTGCCCAAGCAGTGTTCACCCAATATCCGGTAATGCTGGAGGCATTTCTCTACGAAAGGGATGTGTGGTACCAGGAGTTGAAGGAAGCCGGTGTGCTTGTAATATTGGGCACTGATTCCGGAGTGGGGATAGGCATTGTCCCGGGATTTTCACTGCATGAAGAGCTGCTCATCCTGGTTGAAGCTGGTTTTACACCATACGAAGCCATTGTTACCGGCACGGTAAATGCCTCGAAAGTTATTGAACAGATGATTGGGGTTGATGATTTTGGCACCATCGAAGTTGGCAAGCGGGCTGACTTGATCCTGATTGGAGGAAATCCACTGGAGAATGTGGCCAACATCCAGGATATCCGCGGGGTAATGGCTGCTGGACGATGGTATTCACGGGAGACTTTGGATGAAATGATGCTGTTGGATCCATAGAGCAGAATACACAGCCTGCCAGAGTTCTTGTAAAGAGACAAAGTAGGAGAGCGTTATGAAATTGAATTTGCTTTAGTACATTCCCTCAACCCGAATCCCCCAAATTTGGGGATCACAACTCCCCCAACTACCCAATAATCTTTAACCAACGTTTGAAGGATCAGGCAGGCCAGCCAAGAGCTGGTCAATCCTGCCACAGAATATGCTCAATAGAGCGGGAGAATAAAATGTCTGTAAAAAACAACCCATCCCAATTCAAGATTTCCTACACAGCCCTTGGTTTGGCATTAGGACTGATTTTGGGCGGCATCGTGGGACTCGTTATCGATAACATGATCATCTTTGCCGGCGGTGGAATGGTACTTGGTCTGGCCATTGGCACCGCTCTGGACAATCGACGCAAAGAGGATGTAACCTGAATTTACCAGGGGAATAGAGTTATTTGGAGGAATCATGAGCAGTACATATCCTTTCATCCCAATTATTTTGGCGCTTGGTGCCTTCACAACCGGAACTGTTTATTGGCTTATTGCCCGGCGCAGGCATCAGGACACCGATCTGGACACCACCGCCTTTCTGTTGGTGGGTGTAGCCTGGATGATTATCGGGCTGGTATTTCAACAGACCAACCTCGGTTCGTTTGGCAGTGTGCTAGTTTTAACAGGTATGGGCATTAGTCTTTACCGGCAACTGGCACAGGGTTAAAAGTGATGAACGCACAGCGATTGCGACTTTTACTATTTTGCTTATTGGGATTTTTTATTGTACCCGCAGCGATTAGCCACGCCCTGGGACAAGTACCTCGATTCGAGCCATCGGCTTGCCCGGTGGATGTCCCAGACAGCCCGCCCATTGAGTGTGGTTATCTGATTGTGCCTGAGGATTATGATGTACCCGAAGGTGCAGCCATCCGGCTGCCGGTCATCATCATCCACAGCAGCAGCCCCAATCCGGCACCTGATCCCGTTTTATACACGGAAGGGGGACCGGGTTATAGTTCGCTTGGCTCAGTTTGGTGGCTGGCTCAGTCTGAGTTTGTGAACAACCGGGATGTCGTCATTCTGGAGCAGCGGGGTAATGTTTACGCGCAGCCTAATCTTGTGTGCGATGTGTCTATTGCGTGGGGAGAAGAGGCAGGCACGCCTTGTCTCGACCGCGTGAGGGATGAAGGAATTGACCTCAGCCAGTACACGACGGCCAATATTGTGGCCGACATCAATGCTTTACGCCATGTGTTGGCTTATGATACCTGGAATTTGTACGGTTCATCTTACAGCACCCGGCTCATGCAGCTCACCATGCATCTGCACCCGGAAGGCATTCGCAGTGTCATCCTTCAATCAACAAGCCCGTTGAACGAAACCCGCTACGAACATGACCCGGAACATCCAATGCGGGCGGTGCAAATGATGCTAGACGATTGCGCTGCCGACCCAGCCTGCGCTGCCGCTTACCCTGACCTGGAAATGCAGTTGTATACGGCCGTTCACGACCTGAATGCTGATCCCGTTTCCTTCGATTTTACAGACTCGGAAACCGGCGAGCCGTACTCGGTAGCTGTAGATGGCACGCGGTTCCTGGACTGGATGACGACAGATGCGTTTTATGGCCCGGCGCGGCCGCCGCACAAAACGGCTTACATGCCATTGTTGATTGATCAGGTAGCTCAGGGCAATACGGAGCTGCTGTTTCCGTGGTTGGATGATGAGATGCACGGCCGTTACATGGACAGTGGTTTTGCCTGGGGATTGTACTTCGCGGTCAATTGTCAGGATGATGCTTCGGCCGTAACTGCGGGCATGATGGCGGGGCAAACGGCCGTTTACCCACAACTTGACGGTTATAGCCGATGGGCTAGAGAATTAGAAATATGCAACAACTGGGGTTTACCAGCAGCGCCGTCGTTAATCACCGAACCGCTTAGCAGCGACATTCCCACCTTGATCCTGGCCGGGGCATACGATCCCGTCACGCCGCCCGGTTGGGGGCAGGCGGTGGCTGCCGGCTTGAGCCGCAGTTATTATTACGAGTTTCCATCAGCCGGGCACAATGTTGACACGGACAACCCCTGTTCGCAGCGCATTAAGACAGCCTTCATCAATGACCCAACGGCCGTACCCGACTCAAGCTGCATCGCCAATGTACCCGGCCCATCATTCATCTTGCCAGACGACGTGGCCATCGCCCCCGGGTTTTACAACAGCATCAACGATATTGACATGGGAAACCCACGCGGCAAACCGCTGCTGGAATTCCTGGCCGCAGCCAGTCTCATTCTATTCTTGCTGGTCATCGGTTATCTGCTTGTTGCGGGTGTGGTCAGGCTGATTCGCCGCGATGAGCATCCGGCGGCATCTGGTTGGTCAGTCCGTGTCACGTCGCTTTTGGCAGGATTAACGGCCGTCGCCGGTTGGGCACTCGTCATTTTGATTTCGGAGGTCAACCATAATCTTTCGCGCACGGATTACCTGCTTCTCCACTTTGGACTGCCGCTTGATTATCCGCCTGCGCTGGCTACGGCCATCTTGACACCCGTGTTTATCATCCTGACGATTGGGTTGGTCGTTTTGACAGCGCTGGCCTGGAAACGACGCGATGGGACCGCTTGGCGGCGTACCTTCTTTACGCTGGCCGCAGCGGCGGCAGTCTTGTTTGCCGGTTTGATGATACGTTGGGATTTACATTCGCTGCTATTTTCGTAAGGAGACATCTAACATGAGCAACGGCCGTACCTTCGACGAACAAACAATGTATCAAATCAAGATAAAAGGAACCCTGGAACCCAAATGGTCAGATTGGTTCGATAACTTTGTCATCACTGCCCAGTCCCATGACGAAACCTTGCTCACCGGCCCAGTGACTGACCAGGCGGCTTTGCATGGGCTGCTCGCCAAACTGCGCGATTTGGGACTACCCATCTTGTTGGTTAAGTGTTTGGAAGCGAATGAACATGAACGGCCGTAAACGCAACAACGGCTCTCATTTAGCGTAATGAAAAATGAGCCATCTGTAATGACGAATCGGGAGCCATCACCCATACCAACTCTGCAACTATCCCGCTTCCATATACCTTCTGTTGTCATCACATTCAGAAGGTAAGAAGTTTCAAATCATGTCTGAAAACAAAACTAAACAATCATCTGGGGAAACCAATTACACCAACCTGGGGATGTCTCTGGGTATGGTCTTTGGCGCAGCGCTGGGCCTGGTCATTTGGCTGACAACCGACACATTTGTCTTCTTCCCTGTATTCATTGGTGCGGGGATGTCCACTGGCCTGGCTGTCGGCGCGGCAAAGGATAAGGAAAAGGAATAAAACACGACCGTTTACATCGTAGACACAATTTCACGTCATTATGAGACGTGAGAAGGGGTCGAAATGAATCAGGAAATTAAAGATTTGAAGGAAGAAGTTGGGCAAGTTGTTGAGAAGGAGACCATTGCTCACGATCAAATGGAACTGTCAACACGCCCATCAATCTGGAAGTTGTTTGGAGCTGGATTTGTTTTGTCGGGATGCAGCCCATCGTTTTATCATCACGCTGCCCGGCGCTGGTTGATTACGGCCGTTGCCTTTTTCATCCTCTTTGGCCTCATTCTGGCCGGGGTGGAAACATGGCGTATCGCCAACGATATGCGGCCGTTCCGGGATGATGTCAATGCTGCTTTTACTGATGGGAAATTCCCGGCGATCACCATTGCCGATGGCGAAGCCATTGTGCATGGACCGGAACCCTTTGTTGTTGTTGATGATAGTCGGAACCTCATCGTTTTTGATACGACTGGCGAATATACTGGCGCTGAACTGGAAAACGGCCGTTATGATTCCGGCATCATCTTGACCAAAACCAAACTGTACAGCATAGATGATCAGGGTGATGTGCAAATTACGCCGCTTGACATGCCCTTTTTGAGCCAGCGAAACATTGAAATCAACGAAAATGTCGCCCAGCGCATGGTGAGCGCTGTGCAGCTCTTGATTTTCCTGGGTTTGGCATTTTGGCGCGTGGCGCTGGGTCTGGCCTACATCACCCTGCTCGCATTTGTTGTCTGGGGTGTGGCGGCGTTGGCGCAGCGTAACATCGGTTTTGGCACCGTCCTGACCACAGGCTTGTATGCAGTGGTCCCCGCAGTATATGCCCACTACCTGCTGGATCGCGCAGGGTTTGATTTCTTTGGCATGTTCACGCCGTTGTTACTCGGCGGCTGGGCTATCAGCCTGGTTGCTGCCGCAGGTAAACGACAGGCGGGCGACTTCCTTCGAGGAACACGGCCGTTACGTGCCTGGCGAGCCTTGTTAGGAATCCCCATGTTGGTGCTCTTTGTCCTGGATACTGTGTATCAATGGACTTATGGGGGGGCGATTGTGTGGATAACGGCCGTTATCACCTACTTATTGTTATTCGGCATTGAGTTCTATACAACTCAGACCGATACTCAGCGGGATGATTCCGTCAAAATAGTTCTACAAAAATAGGTAATAGGCGCTGATGATCATCTCGATTATCAGCGCTTACATGAAGGAAAATCGACATGCACACAGTTAACGTTTCACATCTTGCCAAGCGGTTTGGCGACGTTCAAGCCGTTGCCGACGTTTCATTTGCCGTTGCACCGGGCGAAATCTTTGGCCTGCTTGGCCCCAATGGCGCGGGCAAAACCACCACCATTCGCATGATGATGGACATCTTTCGCCCTGACGCTGGGGAAATCGCCGTCTTCGGCGGTCAGCTTGACCTGGCTAAAAAGCGGCGCATCGGCTACTTGCCTGAAGAGCGGGGGCTGTACAAAGACCAAAAGCTGGAGCCAACGCTCATCTATCTGGCAACCTTGAAAGGGCTGGATGAAAAAACAGCGCGCCAACGCCTGGGCGATTGGCTGGAACGGTTTGACCTGGCCGAACACCGGCAGAAGAAAGTGCAGGCGTTGAGCAAAGGGATGCAGCAAAAAGCGCAAATCATCGCTACGCTGCTGCACGATCCTGATCTGATTGTCATTGACGAACCTTTCTCCGGGCTTGACCCTATCAATACGCGGCTGGTGAAGCAAGTTTTTGAGGAGCAGCGCGACGCGGGCAAGGCGATCATCATGTCCACGCACCAGATGTACCAGGTGGAAGCGTTGTGTAACCGGATTGTGTTGATTGATGACGGCCGTTCCGTCCTCTACGGCCTCGTCAACGAAATCAAACGCAATTTCGCCGGTAACGCCATCCTGTTAGAAGGCGAGGGCGATTTTGATGCCATCCCCGGCGTGCTAGAAACGCGCAAACAAAACAACGGCACATGGCACATGGCCCTGGAACGGGGAGTCGACCCGCAAGCGGTGTTCCGTCATTTGGCCGGACAAAATGGGACGCGCATTGAACGGTTTGAACTGGCAGAGCCATCTCTGGACGATATTTTTGTCAATGTGGTTAGCGGAAATATATAGATAGACCCCCCACCTTGTCTTTGTCTACTCAGGAGCGAATCATGAACAACTTCTGGCTCATTGCCAAACATGAATACAAGCGCATCGTCTTTCGCCGCGCATTTTTGCTGATCACGCTGGCTGTACCACTGGGATTTGCCGCGTTGATTGGCCTCATCGCCTTCATTAAAGAATTGGAAAAGAGCGAACCGCTGCCCATCGGCTATGTCGATTATACGGGGCTGATCGAGCTTTCCCGCTATCCCGCAGCGGACGAGGGCATGACGCCGATCATCGAATTCGGCGACGAAACGGCCGCTCTCGACGCCCTCCATCGGGAA
>JBNKZT010000188.1:0-11882 GCA_050301775.1 Promineifilaceae bacterium (SeqCode) | reverse complement strand
GATTTTGGGATTGTCAAGATCGTTGGCGGGACGCAGCACACAGCCACCGGCGCGGTGATGGGAACGGCGCGGTACATGTCGCCGGAGCAAATCAAGGGATTGAAAGTAGATGCGGCCGCTGACATTTACTCGTTTGGCGTCATGTTGTATGAAATGGTCAGCGGGCGCGTGCCGTTTAACGCCGAATCGGTCATGACCGTGATGATGATGCACGTCAAGGACCCGGTTCCCGACGTGCGTACTTATCGCCCTGACGTATCGGCCATGCTGATTGCCATTATCAACCGGGCGCTGGCCAAGGAGCCGACCCAGCGCTACCAGTCAATGGCCGAACTGGTGGCTGATTTGCGCCGTGTGCAATCTGGCACTGCCTCGCAGCCCCAATCCCAGTCTGGCGCAGGTGTGACCGGGGCGATGACGATGCTGGATGCCGACCTGACGGAGATGCTGGAAGAGGATATGATCCAGACGCCGCCTCCGCCACCACCCCAGCGTACACCATCCCAATCTTCTACACCGCCGCCCACGCCGCAGCGGACGCCACAGCCATCTTCCCAACGCACACCACCGGTGTCGCTGGTTCAACCAGATGCAGTGCCAAAAAGTAACCGCAATTTATTCATTGGTTTGGGCGTAGTGGCTGTTTTAGCAGTTGCTGTGGTTCTTTTTATAGTGTTCCGGCCTTCTAGCGGAGATGGTGATGGCGACGTGGCCACGCCGATTACGGCCGTTACCGAAGCACCTGAAGAAACGGCCGTGCCCGCAATCATTCCCGCCGATGACACACCCACCAGCGCACCGCCGACTGCTACATTGGAACCAACGGCAACGGCCGTGCCATCCACGGCCACATCCGCGCCGACCGCAACCGATGTACCCCCAACAGCCACTCTGGAACCCACGGCGACCAATGTTCCGCCGACTGCTACCAGTGCGCCGCTGCCAACGGCAACGGCCGTTACCCAGCTATCCGTGCGCATCAACAGCATCAGCCTGGACGGCGACCGCTACGTCGTCAATTACGAAACCTTCGGTTACACCGAAACCCTGCCCGGCACTCACGTTCACTTTTTCTTCAACACCGTGCCGCCGTCGCAGGCTGGCGTGCCCGGCAGCGGCCCCTGGATTTTGTACGGCGGCCCGCGCCCCTTCACCGGCTACGGAACCGGCGACCGTGGCAGCGCCAGCCAAATGTGCGCCCTCGTTGCCAACCCGGATCATTCCGTCATCGCCAACAGCGGCAACTGCGCCAATTTGCCTTAACAACAAAATAGAGTCTTGACACGAGTAACACGAATGAAGTCCCAATAATTCGTGCCATTCGTGTAATTCGTGTCAAAAAGATTTGCCGAATCTCTCCCAGAAGATCACTCCACGACAATTTTGCCGTTTTTGTAGAACAACTCGCCGTCTACCGTGATTTCGCTTTCATCCATGTTGCAGAGCATGTCCCAATGCAGGCCGGATTCATTTTTGCTGCCTGTTTCCGGGAAGCCCGCACCCACGGCCAGGTGAATCGTGCCGCCGATTTTCTCGTCGAAGAGCATGTTTTTGGTGAACTTTTGGATGCCGTAATTGGTGCCGATGCCCAGCTCACCTAAAATGCGCGAACCGTCATCGGTGTTGAGCAGTGAGGTCAGCAGGTCCTGGCCTTTGCTGGCTTTTTCCTTGACCACTTTGCCATCTTCAAACCACAGTTCGATATCCGTCACTTCACGGCCGCCAAAGATGGCCGGGTAGCCAAAATGAATCCAGCCATTAACCGCGTCTTCCACTGGCGAGGTGTATATTTCGCCATCGGGGAAGTTTTCTTTGCCGGCTGCTTGTTTGAAACTGCGTTCCTTGATCGACATTCGCAAATCAACGTTGCTGCCCTTGATGACAACTTTGTCTTTGCCGGTCAACCAGTCGATAAGCTTTTGCTGCCGCGCCGATTCAGCCTGCCATTTGGCCACCGGATCAGCTTCAGTTAGCAGGCCCGCCCCGTAAACGAAATCCTCGTACTCGCGGAGACTCATGTCGGCTTCCTGAGCGGAAGCATGGGTGGGGAAGACGGTGTAGCACCAGCGCAAATCGCGAGTAGCTATGCGTTCCATGAAGGTTTTGCGTATATCGGCTCCGGCTTGTCCGGCTAAACGCTGTCGTTCCGGATCAACGCCAGACAGTTCGCGGGTGTTGTGAAAAGCGCCAATATTTAGCATGGCGTCAAACTCTTCAATGATCAGGCGCTGAACGGGGGAAATATAACCGATCTGCTCATCGCTGGCGTATTTGAAGAAAAGTTCAGACGCTCCCGGTATCTGGTTGCGTACCGTCGTGTGAGCACCGGCTTTGACGGCTTCTTCGTAGACGGCCAGGTTTAATTCGTGGGCCAGGGGACTGGTTTGCAGAATGAATTGGTCGCCGGGTTTGAGTTCCAGCGAATAATGAATGAGTACTTGAGCTAATTTAGTGACACGTGGGTCTGACATTGAACATCCTTTGAATCCATGTTTCGGGGATCCGCTTTACATTAATTTTGTGGCAGCACATATTGTTTCCCGGCCTGGAACACGTAGCCATCGGCTTCCAGATCGGGATTGTAAATTAAAACGTCGTCTTTGAACTGTTCCCAGGTGATGCCGTTGACCTGGCCTTCGACGTACTGCTGCCAGGCTTGCCAACGATTGCCGGAGAAGCCGGTGAGGCTGCGGCTCCAGCTAATGCCGTTGGCGGTGACAGGGGGTAATTCGGTTGTTGGTTGGGGTGGGGGAACGGCCGTGTTCAAATCCAACGTCGTGCCATTACTGGCTAAAATCATGTTGCCGCCGGTCAAGGTTGTCGGCCCATCCAGGAATTCGGCCGGCAATTCTGTTGTCGGCGTAGGCACAATGATGAGTGAGTAGCCAATTCGTTTGGTGGGCACGGCCACATTAAACCGGTGTCCCGGTGGTACTTCGCCCAGCCAACTGTAAATGTACTTTACCCCGACCACGCCCGGTGCGTCCTGGAAGGCCAGTTCCGGCACGGGCGGTATCAGATCGGCGGCGGCCAAATCATACGTATTCTCGATTTTAACGAAAAAGAGACCGTCGTGTTTGCCTTCGCCGCTTTCCGGGAATTCATCTAACTTGGAGATGCTGCGGGCCACTTCCTCACCATCTTTGTAGACGATAACTAGATAATCATTCAACCAGCGGCTGCCATCGGGGCTGGTCACTTTTCCGGCCAAAGCAATTTGCGGCGCATTTACGAGCACATCGTCGATTTCGCTGCTGACTTTGGTCGCAGCATCGATTAAAGCATCTTCCTGGGTGGGCGTGCAGGCGATTAAAGTCATGAAGCTCAGAAAAGCCAAGATTGTTATCGTTCGTTTGATTCCATCCCGCATACTGGTCATCTCATCCCGTCCTTTATTATCTCTCGATCTTGTTGGCGGATTGTCACCTCTATACTGCCGCAAAATTATCACAAACCAGACAGGATTGCCAATCAAAACACCGACGCTGTCAATGGCGGTTTTAATCAATAAATTTTGTGCAGTTTGCCTGATGTGCTTAATCGGGATAGATTTTATAATCGGGTCTGTTTGGTAGTAGGTGAAAATTGGGAAGGTCGTTTGAATTAAGAAATGATGATTATCCCGTTTTGCCTGAGTAAACCACAAAGAAAACAGGGCATTTTTCATTGAAATTCTTTTTGTGGTTTACTTGGAAAGTAACGCCGCCACTGCCGGGAGTAATGGATTATGTTCAAATCATTAGCGTATCAGGATTTTGACCGGGTTTACCGGCGCGCTTTCTGGCGCAAAATTCGAGCCTGGCTGACGGGCACGAGTAATGAACTGCTGCCTTATTATGAGGTTCGGGATCAGCTTCCCTTTTCCGGGCAGCGTGATCTGGGGATGCAGACGATTCCAGTAGATAAAATCGTGGGCAGCGTCGGCCGCTATCAGGATTTTGACCGTATTTTCCTGCCAACGCAGCGGCATACGTCGCAGCGCTGGGTGAGCATTAAGACAGCGCATTATGAAGAAAAACCATTACCGCCGATTGAGGCGTACAAAATCGGTGATGTTTATTTTGTGCGGGATGGTAATCACCGCGTTTCAGTGGCCCGTGAGCGGGAACAATCATTTATTGATGCTTACATCACCGAAATTGACGTGCCGATTCAACTGACGCCGGAAACAGAGTTGGATGATCTGGTGCGGCAAAGAGAGTATGCTCAGTTTATGGCCCAGACCGGGTTGGCCAAACTGCGGCCCGATGCTAATTTGGAATTGACGTTGTCGGGGGAATACGGCCGTATCCTCAACCACATTCAAACCCACCGTTACTATCTGGGATTGGAAGAGCAGCGGGATGTTCTCTGGAGCGAAGCAGCGGCCTCCTGGTACGACAATGTTTATTTGCCACTGATAGCGGCGATTTTAGAGCATGATTTGGATCGGGCCTTCCCCAAAAACACGGTCACTGACTTGTATTGGTGGGTGAGTGAGTATCAATGGCTGCTGCGGGAGTCGTATGCGGGGGAGGAGTTAGGAACCGGACTGTTGATGTCGGCTACGGCCGTTTCCCAACTGGCTGAAATGTATACCCACAAAGCTGTCCGTCAAATCATTCGCAAGCTCAGACAAGCCACCTGGATTGATGCCATGCTGCTGGAACAAGAGCGCGACCAATTTCTGGCCTACACCAAAATCAAGGAACTACGCCCGGACGCCGAGATCGCTCTCAGTTTGCCCGGCAAATATGACAAACTGCTCTACCACATCAGCACCCACCGCTGGTACCTGGGCGAAGAACGGGGCAGCGATGTCTCTTATGAAGAAGCAGTCGCCTCGTGGTACGACAAGGCCTATCTGCCTCTGGTGCAGATGATTCGCGATCAAGCGATTATGGACTCCTTCCCCAACCGTACAGAAGCCGACCTTTACCTATGGCTGGTTGACCATCGCCAGGAATTTGTGGAGTCGTTCGCGGATGAAGCAACGTAAGTGTTTGGATGCGTAAAACGTGATGCGTGATGATTTTTTCACGTTTCACGCATCACGTTTCACGCTTTCATTTGAGAGCAATCGGCAAGAATACCTTGTTGGCCCAAATGCTGGTTTGCTCAATTACCAGTGCGGTATTATCCAGGTAAACGGCCGTTGCCCCGCCCAATCCATCATTGTAAACCCCAAAATGGAGCCGAATCGTTTGCCCGGCATAACTCGACAGGTCAAACGTGTGCGGCTGCCAGGCCTGATCATTGCTCAACTCCCAGAAAACCGTTTCCAGAATGTCGCCACTGTCCGGGTCGAGAATGAGGCCGTACTGGGCGTCGCCGGCGGCAGCAGCCGTCGATTGATCCAATCCCGCCGCCGGGAAAAGCGTTGTCTGGCTGGCCGCCACCGCTTCGCCGGAAACCGGGTAAATCTCGAAGCTCAATGTTGCCGTGATCGTGTTGGCCGGCAGTGTAATGAGCTGCCGCGCCGATGAGTAAGCCAGCTTGTTGCCATCGTTGACAATGCCGATTTGGGCTGCCTGCTGGCCATCATAAACCACGTCGTCGGTGTAGCTGGCTTGATAGCGCGTCACCGGCATTTCCCAGCCGCTGTTGGCTTCGAAACGGCCGTTAATCAAAATATCCTGCGCCGGGGTCGTGTACTGCCAGACGCCCTGGCTAGTCGAGACGAAAACAGTTCCCTGCCGGTTTACTTGCAGATTATATAACGTAGGCTGCCCCGGCGCGGAGCCAACTAGCGTCCAACTCACACCGCCATCCCGTGAGCGGTAAAGTTCTTTCCTTGTCAGGCCATAAACGGTGTGATCAATGTTGAAGAAGGGCGAGAAGGCGATGTCGGTTAAGCCGCTGTCAAGCAGCCCGGTATTGGCGGGTGTCCAGTTCACGCCGCCATTGGTCGAGAGAAGAGGGCTGGCATAGTTTTCGTATGTCACCGGGTCAGACCAGGAGGCGATGACCAGTATGGTTTGGTCGCTGGCGTAGGCGGGAGAGAGGGTGACGGCCGTTACCCCATACGAGTCCGCCAATCCCAAATCCACCGCCTGCCACATCGTCTCCCCGGCCGGCAGACGCCAAAGTCCCTTGTTGCCTCCCGCAAAAACCGTGCCGTCGGTGGGGTAATTGGGCGGCAGCGCCACATGCAGCGCCGCGCCGCGGTCATAAACCGGCCATTCACCTAATTTATTCCAGGTAGTGCCGCCATCAATTGAAATGCGTGCCGCTTGCTCATTGGTACCGGCGACAATCGTCCGATCATTGGCAAAGTTGGGCGAGATGGCCAGACTTCTGACGAAATCCGTCCCGTAGACCCATTCCCAATTGTCGCCGCCGTCGGTGGTGCGGTAAACGCTGCCGCCAATACTGAGCATACTGGTTCGGGCGGCAAAGAAGGTCTGGTCGTTGTGATAATCGGGCGAAATGGCGACAGCGGCGAAGTTGTAGTAACCATTGCCGCTGAAACCCGCCGGCTGCCAGCTCTGGCCATCATCCTGGCTGCCGTAGACGCCGTAGAACGTTGCCCCGGTCAGGAGCAGGTTCTCATCGTTGGCCAGTGCTAGAGGAATCGTGTCGAATGGCGCGAATCCTTCGGCGGCCTCCCTGACTGTGCCGGTAGATGGGTCACTGCTCAACAGCCGGTAGACACCGGTGTAGGTTCCCACCAACAGTGTGGGGTCGGTTGGCCAGTCGGGGGAGATAGCTAGAGATTTAACGGCCGTGCCCGCATACTCACTGACGGACGCTGCGTCCGCCACCGCCTGCCACGAATCGCCGCCGTCCTCCGACCAGAACAAACCGGCATCCGTCCCGGCAAACAAGGTCTGGTCACTGGCGAATTGGGGCGAGATCGCCAGCGCGTCAATGAACTTAACCTCGGCAGCTATCGTGCGTGTGATCCAACTGCCGCCGCCATTGTTCGAGCGGTAAAAATCGCCCCAGCCGCCGGCAAACACCATATTGTCCACCCCAAAATTGGGTGAGACGGCCAGCGAACGCATTGCGCCGGTGAGGACTTCTGTCCAGGTCAGACCGGCGTCCTCGGATTTGTGGATGCCGTCACCAGCGCTGAATGCTGTCTGGTCGCTGGCAAAATTGGGTGAGTAAACGATGGCTGCCGAGGCGCTAGTGGTGATGTTCATCGTCCAGGTCAGGCCGCCGTCCTGGCTCAGGTAAAGCTGGTCGCCGTAGGTGGCAGCTCCGGTCATGACGTGGCCGCTGCTGGGGAAATCGGGAGCGACGGCGATGGGACCCAGAAAGCCGAATGGTGCATCCGGCCCGCCCAGCCAGTGCCAGCTTTCGCCGCCGTCGTCGGTTTGGAAGACGCCGCCGCCGGTGGCCGCAAACCCAATCCCGTCGCTGGGAAAGTTGGGAGAGAGGGCGTAAGCGTGTACGGCCGTGCCGTTGTAGGGACTCTGGCTGCTAACCGGCTTGATGGCCCAGGTTTGCCCGGCGTCAGTTGATTTGACGAAACCGCTGCCCGATTCGCTGCCCTGGTAGGTAGCTCGCCAGTTGCCGCTGAAAGCAATCCCGTCATTGGCAAAGTTGGGCGAAACGGCCAGCGCCTGGGCTGCGCCGCCGCGTGGCCCGCTGCTGCTCCAGGTTCCTGGTTCAGTAGGCCCGCCTTGCTCGATTTCGATTTGGCGCAGGCCGCCGGCCACGCCGGCGAAGATGGTGAAGGAACCGCTGGGCAGCGTGAGTAGGTCGAAGGGTTGGGTATCGGTCAGGTTGTTGGCAACGGCCGTCCAACTCATCCCCCCATCTGTAGAACGATAAACCGCGCCATCCGCGCCGCCGTACTGTACACCGGCCAGGATCGAACCGTCGCTAGCAAATTCCAGTGTAGTAATCGTCAAATTGTGGCCATTTTGCGAGGTGGGAATGCCGGTGGCCAGTTCGTCCCAGGTTGTGCCGCCGTTGATGGAATGGTAGATGCCGCTCGGGTCGCTGACGCTGGGCTGTGCGCCGATGATGAGCGTTTGGCTGGCTCCGTAGGCCGGGGAGACGGCCAGGGCTGTAATCATGGTTGGCGTGGCCAGCGGTGCCCAGGTTGCGCCGCCGTCGCTGGATTTTTGCAGGCCGCCGTCGCTGGTTCCGGCGAAAATTGTGTTATCGACGGCGAAATTGGGTGAGGGAACGATGTTGTCGGCGTGAACGGTGGGCGCAATTTGTGTCCAACTCAACCCCCCGTTTTGTGTGCGATGGATACCTAAACTGCCTGTGTAAGCCGAGGCGGCAATCCAAACGGTCTGGTCGTTGGCGAAATTGGGCGAGACGGCCAGCGCGGTAACGGCCGTATGGCTGAAAACATCCTGCCAGTTTTCGCCGCCATCAGTTGAGCGGTAGACACCGCCATCGGCATAACCATGCTGGCCAATCATCCCGGCGGCGGCAAAAGCCGTCTTGTCGTTAGCAAAGTCGGGCGAAAAAGCGACTTCCTGCACCCGATCCAGCCGCCCACTGACCGCTTTCCAGTTACGGCCGTTGTCGTTGGAGTATTGCAGGCTGCCGTCGTATTCGCCCGGTGTGCCGGTATCAGAGCGCATGTTTTCATGGTAGCTAGTCCCGGCCAGCAGTACGTCAGGATTGCCCGGCGCGGCGGCGATGCTGCGTACCGTCAGCGGAGCCAGTCCATTGTTGCGCTGGTTCCAGCTATTGCCAGAATAGGGCGAACGAGCCACACCGATGCTGGTAGCCGCGTACACGGTACCGCTCCAATCCTGGGTTGGAGCCAAAGCCAAATCAAACACGCTGCCGCCAATCATCCCGTTACGATGGGATTGGGCCGGATCGTACCAACCCGCTTCAGTCCAGGTCAGTCCGCCGTCTTCTGAGCGGTAGGGACCGGGATCGGACGAACTGGCGGCCAAAATGACCTGGTCGCTGGCGAAGGTGGGCGAGAAGCGCAGCGTGTGCTGGCCGCCGGTGCCCAAAATCAAAGGGGGCGTCGTCCAGCTTGCGCCGCCGCTGTCGGAGCGGTGCAGTTGGCCGGTGGTGTCGGTGGCGATGAGGATCTGATCGTTGGCAAAATCGGGCGAGACGGCCAGCGCGGTGTAGCTGCCGGTCAAACTAGTTGGTGTCCAGACGGTGCCACCGTCGCTGGATTGATACAGCCCTTCAAACGGAACCAGGGCGAAGAGGGTCTGGTCGTTGGCAAAGTCGGGTGAAAAGGCCAGGAAGTTGGCCTGATGCGTGGTAAACCAGCCGCCAAGCGGGGTAAACGTTTCGCCGCCGTCACTGGAAATATAGCCAGGCGTGCTGCTGCCGGTGTACAGGTAGAGGGTCTGGTCGGTGGCGAAGTTGGGCGAGATGGCCAGCCCTAGCGCATCGCTGAAGGTGGCCGGGGAAGCCGTTTGCCAGGTATTGCCCCGGTCGGTGGAGCGGTGGACGGTGTAGCCGGTGGTCCACAGGCCGCTCAGGGCAAAAAGGGTCTTGTCGTTGACATAATCGGGCGAAATGGCCAGGTCAACAACGTGCCAGGGCGGGCTGACGGACTGCCAGGGGGTAGCGTCGCTGTATGCGCGGTAGACGCCTTGCCCGCGCAGCCCGGCGAAGAGGGTGAGGTCGGTGGGATAGCCGGGGGAGATGGCCAAGGCGGCGACGCTGCCGCCGTAGGGGCCGGTGAGCGGCTGCCACTCAGTCGAGCTGATTGTATCGGCAGTGGTGGCGGGTGCGGCCAGCGCCAGAATAAGCAAAAAAAACAATCCCCAAATTGATTTGTGGTTCATCTGACAACCTGAATTCCTTTCAAAACAAGGGGGTGGCGTCCCGCAATTTTGAACTCATTTCCGCGGCCTCGAACCAACGCGCCACCACGAGGCTGCACGTTGAAATCTGCCTTCATCATAGCATGATTTTGGGATGGTAACTGGGTGATTTTATGGCTTTTTCACGACGGGGAACGGCCGTTTAGATCCTAAATGTATCCGAAAACCCTTAGGGTCTACACGGCCGTTTCTTGCCTCTTTCTCTCCTCCCTGTAAACTACCGTCATGCTTCCGCGCAGTCAATTTGAAGCGCTGGTAGACGAGGCTCTGGCCAGTTTGCCGGTGTATTTTCAGGAAAAGATGGATAACGTGGCCGTTCTGGTGGCTGCCTGGCCGACGCGTGACGATTTGCGGCGGGCTGATGTGCCGTCCGGTCATACTTTGCTGGGGTTGTACAGTGGTATTCCTCTGACCCGACGCACCAGCGGCTACAATCTGGTCGCGCCGGATACTATCACCCTGTTCCAGGGGCCGATTGAAGCGATGGCTGGCGGCGAATTAACCCGGATACGTGAGCAGGTTCGCCACACGTTCATCCACGAATTGGCCCATCATTTTGGCATTAGCGACGACCGGCTGCGCGAGTTGGGAGCGTACTAAGATGAGGAGATAGGAAAAGCGGGGATTAAGGGATTAGGGGATGATTTATTACCTTTATCCCCTAATCTCCAAATCCCCGCCATTAAATTATGATTGACGCGATTATTTTTGATTTTGATGGTTTGATAATTGACACGGAAATTTGTGATTTTTTGTCCTGGCAGAAGATGTATGCTCAGTTTGGTGTGGAACTGCCGCTGGACGTGTGGCAGACCAATATCGGCGCCTCCAATTTGTTTAATCCATATTCGCATTTGGAGAAACTGCTGGGCCGTCCTATCGACCGGCAGGCGGTGCATGACCGGCGCAAACAGTGGGACAATGAGTTCATTGCCCAGCAGACGATTTTGCCGGGTGTGGAAACAATCCTGGCCGATGCCCGCCGGATGGGGTTGAAGATTGGCCTGGCTTCCAGTTCCGATCACGGTTGGGTGGATGGTTTTTTGGATAGATTGGGATTGACGAGTTGGTTTGAGGTGGTGCGGTGCAGTGATGATGTGAACGGCCGTACCAAACCCCATCCCGCCGTTTACCTGTCAGCCGTAGCCGGACTGGGCGTACCGGCTAACCAGGCGCTGGCGCTGGAGGACTCACCAAATGGACTGGCGGCAGCGAAGGCGGCGGGTTTGTACTGCACGGCCGTTCCCAACCAGATGACGCGCAGTTTGAATTTCGACCTGGCCGATTTGTGCCTGGAATCGCTGGCCCAGATGCCGCTGGCGCAAATGATTGATGAGGTGATGAAAAATGGACAAAAGTAACGGTAACGGCAACAGCCGCAATTATGACAACTGTTTTAGCAATGCCGACCGCATCCGCGAGTTTCACGAGGCATTGGGGGCTGATATGCCGGCCCGGCCTGTTTTGCCGGATACGGCGACGCTGGCTTTGCGCCAGACGTTGATTCGGGAGGAGTATGAAGAGGCAACTGCCGTGTTCCAGCAGCTTATCAGCGGCCAGAGCGACGACATCACGCCCCTGGTTCACGAGCTGACCGATCTGCTTTATGTTGTTTATGGGGCGATTGAAGCCTGCGGCGTCGATCCCGACCCGGTTTTTGCCGAGGTGCATCGGGCCAACATGCAAAAGATGGATGGTCCGCGCCGCGCCGACGGCAAGCTGCTGAAGCCGCCGGGCTGGCAGCCGGCCAATGTGAGGGGGGTGATTGAGCGGCAGCGGAACGGGAAGGACTGGTGATTGGTGATTGAGGGTTAGGTTGATGAAATGGTCTTGGATTTTGCGAGTAGTGGTGGTGGGAACGGCCGTTATCCTCCTGGCCGCCTGTCAATCAGAAACGGTTACCGAAGGCGGCGGCCTGGCTGGGCCCACACCGGAAAAGCTGAAATACACCGGCCCCAAACCGGAGAAAGGCACGGGCAACGTCTACGGCAAAATCACCTGGAACGGCGCGCCGGCCGAAGGGTTGGACATGCTGCTCTGCCAGGATTTCAACTCCTTCAGCGGCTGCAAGGGGCAGGAATATGCCGTTCAGACCCAGGCCGACGGCAGCTACACCTTCGCCAACGTCGA
>JBNKZT010000187.1:0-11940 GCA_050301775.1 Promineifilaceae bacterium (SeqCode) | reverse complement strand
GGCTCCGGCGTCAGGGTTGGCTCCGGCTCTGGCGTGGGGATGATGATGGTAGGCGTGGCCACGGGCGGGGTGGTTGTGGGGGGAACGGCCGTATCGATTTGTTCGACTTGTTCGGGTACGGTCGTTGCCACCGGTGTGCTAGCTTCCCGGCCGCTGTTACAGGCCACCAATGCCAGCAGAAAAATCAATAAAACAACAATACGCAAAACAGATAAGGGTCTCATTTTAATCAGCCTCCTCAGAGACAAAATGGGCAGCTCGCCCCATAAAAGTTTATCCTCCCGGAGGTTTATGGAACCTCCGGGAGATTGAAGTTTACACTTGTAGTTTAAAGCATTTGTCCAGCCTTGTCCTCTACTGAAAGTTGTCTTTTAGTCTACGACAATTGACTTACCTGATGGGGAGTGCAATCTGCCAGCTTGCAATGGTTGTGTGAACGGCCGTAACCCTATATCATAGAAAATACCTACTTGATTCACGTTTTGCCTCATTGGAGATACGCGAACCATGACCACTGAAATCCTTCTTGTTTTAGCTATCCTCGTCATCGCCATCATCCTGTTTGTCACTGAAAAACTGCGTGTCGATGTCGTCGCTCTGCTGGTGTTGGGCGCGCTGGTTATTGGCCGATTGGTAACGCCGGAGGAAGCGGTGTCCGGATTTAGTAATTCGGCCGTCGTTACCGTGTGGGCTGTGTTCATTCTCAGCGGCGGGCTGGGGCAGACGGGCATTGCCAACCAGATTGGCAAGCAGGTGCTGCGGCTGGCCGGCGATGGCGAAGTGCGCCTGCTCATCGTCATCATGATTACGGCCGGGGTGATGTCGGCTTTTATGAACAACATCGGCGTGGCCGCTCTGCTGCTGCCGGTGGTTTTGGACATTGCCCGGCAGACGAAACGGCCGCCTTCCAAGTTACTGCTGCCGATGGTGTTTGGGGCGCTGCTGGGCGGGACGTTGACGCTCATCGGTACGCCGCCCAACATCTTGATTAGCGACGCCCTGCGTGATGCCGGGTTGATCCCTTTTGGCTTTTTCGATTATGCTCCGGCCGGGGCAGCCGTGCTGCTGGCCGGGACGGCGTTTATGGTTTTGATTGGCCGCCATCTGCTGCCGGTACGTGACCCGATCCAGGCCATTACCGGTCGTGGCAATGGAAACACTGATGAGTTGTACGAACTGCGGGAAGTGTTGGCCCGGATTACGATTCCGGCAGGCAGCGGGCTGGCGGGCAAGACGTTGGCCGAGAGCCGGATTGGGCGGGCGCTGGGGCTGAATATTTTGGCGGTGATGTGTAACGGCCGTCACCAACTTTCTCCAACTCCAGAAACCATCTTGCACGAAGGGGACTGTCTGCTGGCTTTGGGGCGGTTGGATCGCTTGCACCAGCTTAGTCAACGGCCTAACTTCATTGTCGAAGAGACGCCGGTTGATTTGTGGCATCTCATGCCGGGACCGGTGGGGATGGCCGAATTTCAAGTGACGGCCGATTCGCCCTACGTAGGCCAGACGCTGCTGCAATTGGATTTTCATCGCCAGTTGGGGGTGAATGTACTGGCCATCCGGCGCAACGGCCAACTGCGGCGGGAACTACTGCGCAATCTGCCCCTGGAAGCCGGGGATTGGCTTCTGGTGCAGGGGGAAGACAGCAAACTGGAGGCGCTGCGGCAGGTGATGGGTTTTCGCGTGTTGGATGAGGCGGCTATGGCCGTTTACCAGCTTGAAGATCGTCTGCTCGCCATTAGCATCCCTGAAAACTCGGATCTGGCCGGGAAATCATTGACCGAAAGCCGCCTGGGGCGCACGTATGGCCTGACAGCGCTGAGCGTGACTCGTTCAGGCCAGCCGGAAATTGTGCCCGGCCCAGAAACGGAGCTGGCCGCCGGTGACATGCTGGTTGTGGCCGGCGACCCGCGCAACTTGACGATCATTCGCGATTTGCAGGGGGTGATCATTGATCCGCAGCCGGACATTACGCTGGAACAGTTGGCGGCCGGGCCGATGGCGTTGACTCAAGCTGTGTTGTCACCGTTTACAACGCTGGCCGGCAAGACATTGCAAGCGCTGCGCTTTCGCGAGCGGTTTGGCTTGAACGTGCTGGCCATCTGGCACAACGGGCGGGCTTATCGCTCTAATCTGGCGGAACGGCCGTTGCACCTGGGTGATGCACTGCTGTTGTATGGACCGCGTGAAAAAATCTATCTGTTGGGACAGGAACCAGATTTCCTGGTGCTGGAAGAAGCGGCGCAGGCCCCGTTGAAGCTGGAAAAAGCACCGGTGGCCGGGGGGATTATGCTGGGCGTCATCCTGGTTGTGCTGCTGGGGTGGCTGCCCATCGCCATTGCCGCCATCATTGGGGCCACGCTTATGGTCATCACCGGCTGCCTGGACATGGAAGAGGCGTACCGTTTCATCGAGTGGAAGGCCGTCTTCCTCATTGCCGGGATGCTGCCGCTGGGCATTGCCATGGAGCAATCGGGCACGGCCGCTTTTCTGGCGCAGGGGATGATGGGCACGATTGGCGGGCTGGGGCCGTATGCGGTTTTGGCGGGATTGTTTGTCTTGTCGATGCTGGCGACGTTGTTTATGCCTAATCCGGTGGTGGCCGTGCTGCTGGCTCCCATTGCTTTGAGCGCCGCCGCCGATTTGGGGGTGTCACCCTATCCGTTGATGATGGGCGTGGCTTTTGGCGCGTCGGCCAGTTTTCTCAGCCCGGTGGGCCATCCGGCGAATGTGCTGGTGATGGGACCGGGCGGCTATCGTTTTGCCGATTACATCAAGGTAGGGCTGCCGCTGGTGGTGGTGTTGTTGGCGGTGGTGGTAACGGCCGTACCGCTGTTCTGGCCGTTTTGATCGGCCGGTAAACGGACAAGGAGAGCAGGCTCATGTAAAAATTGTTTGTAATAACTGAGCTAATTGGGAGAGGTTGGGTGGTTTAGTCAGCCAGCCGCGCAGTCCCAAGGCCCGCAACTCTTCTATATCCTTTTCCATCGCATGACCGGTTATGATGACAAATGGGATGGCCAGATCACGTTCCCGTAAAGCATGAAACAAGGCAATCCCGCCCATTTCTGGCATGATGGCGTCACTCAATATTAGACTAATCTCGTTACCATGCAGCGCCAGAAGGGTAAGGGCTTCACGGCCGTTACCCGCTTCCATCACCTGATAATTGAGGAGAGCCAGACTCTCTGCCAATGCTTGCCGGGTGGATATATTATCCTCCACGACCAGCACCAACTGCCCCTGACCCTGGGAAATAACCTCTTCCAGTAAATTCGGGGTGTCATACTGTTCGACAGAAAAAGCCGGGAAATATAGATAGAAAGTCGTTCCTTTGTTCAATTCGGTGGTCACATCAATGAACCCTTCGTGTCGCTGAACAATGCCATACACCTGCGCCAGACCCAATCCAGTACCCTTGCTTCTGTCCTTGGTGGTGAAAAAAGGCTCAAAAATGTGAGCCAGCGTTTCTGAGGACATGCCTATGCCGTTGTCCGACAGAACCAGTCGCACCCATTTACCCGGCGTCATACCCGATACCGGAAAAACGGCGTCCGCCGCAAGCTGCAAAGTATTCAAACTGATGGTCATAGTCCCCCCTTGGGGCATGGCATCCCGTGCATTAAGAGCCAGGTTCAAGATAATCTGCTGGATGCGGGAAGGGTCAGCCAGGATGATATACTCGTCCTTGTTGGCATTCAGTTTAATTTGAATATTTTCCGGCAATGTACGCATCAAGAGCCTGTTCAATTCTTTCAGAAAAGGAAGCAGGTCCAATGGTTGTTTCTCCATCAGCGACTGGCGGCTAAAGTCCAGGATTTGCTGGATCAGATCGGCAGCCCGTTGGGTTTGCTGGGCGATGGTTTGCAGCCGTTCCTGAACACGTGTCGACAGTTCAGTCGAACGCAGGAGAAGTTCGGTGTACAGTTTAATGACAGCCAGGGTGTTATTGAAATCGTGGGCAATGCCGGCGGCCAATTGACCCACGGCGGCCAGCCGCTCCTGGTTCTGCACCTGGCGTTGGATTTCGCGTTCCCGTGTCATGTCGCGCAGAACAAAGACCCAATCTTGATGGTGTGAGATGTCTTCGACGGGGCGAGCGATGACTTCAAAGTAACGGCCGTTACTCTCCACTTCGTGCCACAGTCCTCTCGGCGGTGAAGTCAGCAGGTCTTCCAGGGGGTGGGATCCCAGGTGGATGAGACGGCCGTCCTCCCAATCAGGCGCTAGCAAGGACAGATCTTTTTGGGCAATAGGATTCGTCAGCCTGACTCGACGATCCTCACTAAGCAGGAAAATGCCCTCGGGAACTGTGTCAACGATGATTTGTACCTCCTGAGCCTGCTGCCGGATTTGGTTCAACAGCTTTTCACGTTCCGCCTCGGCCTGCTTACGCTCCGATATATCTTCTTTAACTGCCAGAAAGTGAGTAATAACACCATTCTCATTTTTAATCGGCGAAATGGAAGCCGATTCCCAATATAACTCGCCATTTTTTTTGACATTTTGAAATTCGCCGTGCCATTCTCCCCCGGAGGTAATTGTCTCCCACAGCCGTTCATACTCTTCAGGCGGGGTATGACCTGAACCCAGGAAACGAGTGTGTCGTCCCACTGCTTCTTCCTGGACGTAGCCGGTTATTTCAGTGAAACGAGGGTTGGCATATTCGATATACCCCAGAGTATCAGTAATAACAATCGCACTGGCACTTTGTTCAACAGCGAGAGATAGTTTCCTCAGTTCTTCTTCAGCCCGCTTGCGTGCTCGCCAGTTTTCCGCCTCGTGCAGTGCTCGTCTGACTGCCGGTGCAATCCGCGAAAGCCCTTGCTTAAGCACATAATCCGTTGCCCCTTCAGTCAGTCCTTCAATGACAGCTTCTTCGCCCATCGTGCCGGAGACGAAGATAAACGGGACGTCAGGGCATACCTCTTGGGCCAGCCGCAATGCCGACATGCCGTCGTACGTTGGCAGTCGGAAATCTGCCAAAATAATGTCATGTTCTCCTTGCCGCAGCGCTGTATCAAATTCATCACGGGTTTGGGCATGAACGATCTCGCAAATCAGCCCTGCTGTTTCGATCTTTTCCTGAATGAGTTCTGCATCTACTAAATCGTCTTCCAGGTGTAGTATATGGATCAACTGGTTCATCTTTCATCTTTCCTTTTGCTTGGGAATCGTCCACAAATAACTTTTCAAATCAGGAAGACGGTTCCGGAAGCAACGGCCGTTGCCTTACTCAGAAAACCAGGTGTTACTGAGTTCTTACATTATTCGGTGGCGGTTCGTTAATCAGTGCCCAAAACACCCCGATTTGTTTGACAGCTTCGATGAATTCGGTAAAACGAACCGGTTTTACCACATAGGCATTGGCGCCCAGCTTGTAACACTCTTCCAAATCGCGCGACTCACGTGACGAGGTCAAAACAACCACCGGAATTAAACGCAACTGCTCGTCTGCAGCGATCTGCTGCAAAACCTGGACACCGCCCATTTTGGGCATCTTGAGATCAAGCAAGATGACGACGGGATTCCCGGCAGGACGCTGTTTGAACGCTCCCCGATGATAGAGATAATCCAAAGCCTCCGCTCCGTCACGGGCAACGACAATTTCATTGGCCAGGTTGTATTCCTCCAATGCAGCCAGGGTTAGTTCAATATCTTTTGGATCATCTTCGACTAAAAGAATACGATGGTTTGTTCCCATATTTATGCCTCCTGAATAAGCTGCGGCAGCGAAAAATAAAACGTGGCTCCCTGGTTAACCTTCCCTTCAGCCCAGGTTCGGCCGCCATGCCGGTCGATAATCCGGCGTACGTTCGCCAGGCCGATCCCACTGCCTTCAAATTCATCGACCCGGTGTAAGCGCTGAAAGACGCCAAAAAGTTTGTCGGCGTAAGCCATATCAAAGCCGGCGCCATTATCACGGATAAAAACAATCGTCTCTGCATTCTGATTCGGCAAAAAACCGATTTCAATTTCCGCCGGTTGCCGCTGCTGGGTGAATTTCAAGGCGTTGCCGATAAGATTGGCCAACACAGCACGCAGCATCGCCAGATCGCCGGTCACGGTGGGCAAATCGGCGATATGCCAATGGATAAGCCTGCCTTGTGTTTCCGGTTCATACTCTCGGATAACCGCTTGCACCAAAACCTTTAACTCAACAGGCTTCTGCGCCATCTCACAGCGCCCCATCCGGGAAAATGAGAGCAGATCATCAATCAATTGACCCATTCGCTTAGACGCATCTGAGATGGTATCCATATAGTGTTGGCTGCGTTCATCGAGCGCCCCAGTCGTTCTTTTTTGCAGCAGTTCGAGAAATCCATCAATGTGGCGCAGCGGGGCGCGCAAATCATGGGAGACAGAATAGGCGAAGGCCTCTAGTTCTTTGTTGGCCGCTTCCAGCTGTGAAGTGCGTTCGGCAACACGATTTTCCAAATCCCGGTTCATTTGCTGAATTTCCTTCTCCGCTTGCTTACGTTCCGTGACATCGCGTCCTATGGCCAGGACGCCTGTGATCGCGCCATCCATTCCTCGTTCGGCGACGAAGCGTATATTATGAAAGCGTACGCCTTCTCCCCTGTCCGGCAGGACGAGATCTATCTCGGCCTCTTTTCCGGTTTCGAGCACCTGGGCAACCTTTTCGTGGTATTCGGCAGACTCGTTAATGAGGGCCGCTTCTGCAGGGGTCGGGCCGAGCATTTCGGATGCCGGATGTCCCAGGGTTTTTTCCAGGGTGGGATTGACGTAGATGGTTCGGCAGTTGACATCGTATCGAGCGATATTGTCCGGGCTGTTCTCGGCCAGGGTGCGAAACTCCTGTTCTTGCGCGGCTAACGCTTCTATCATCTGTTTGCGCTCGGTGATGTTCCGGGCAAAAGAGACTGCTAAATTGTGTTCCCCCTGCCGGAGGGGTCGGGTGCGGACCTCAACCGGGAATACGCTTCCATCCTTCCGGCGGTGCCAGGTGTCGAATCCGACCACTTCTCCGGCAGCCAGCCGCGCTGCCATCTGGTCGATGAAGGAGGGGGTATTATGTGCATCAAAATCATAAGGAGTCATCTCCATCAGTTCCTGGCGGCTGTAGCCCAGGCTTTCGCAGGCCTGGCGATTCACGTCCAGGATGGTCCCCCCCTCGCCGTGCAGGAAAAAGGCGTCGGCTGCGTGGTCCACAAAGGTGCGGAAGCGGGTTTCGCTTTCGCGAAGTCTTACTTCAGCTAACTTGCGTTCAGTGATGTCAAGCATGATGCCGTGCCAGAGAGGACTCCCATCCATATCTGGTACTGGGATCGAACGGCACTCCAGCCAGCGTTCCGGAAGGCCTGGACGGCAAACGCGGAACTCGACATTGAACGGTTCGAGTGTTTGGAACGCCTTGTCTATACTGGCTTCGATGCGAGAACGGTCTTCCGGATGGGCCAATATGTGCATTGGTGTCATGTCTTCCCGGACATCCTCGGGATCGAGACCATATAACTCCTTGATGCCTGGACTGGCGTAAGGGAATTGAAAAACTCCATCCGATGACTTTCGGAAAGTGAAAAAGAAAGCTGGAAGATTAGCGATAAAACGAGTCAGCTTGAGCTCGGAATTGATTAACTCATGCTCTGCTCGTTTGCGGTCGGTGATGTCATAGTTGATACCGGTCATGCGTAAAGGCTTGCCATCCTCACTCCGAACAAATTGGCCGTATGCTTTGAGATAATGGATGCTGTTATCGGGCCATACCACGCGGAATTCGGTGTTGTACGGCCGTTCCCCGCGCCGCGCCTGTTTCGAAATTTCATCACTGAAAGCCCGGTCATCGGGATGCACGCCTTGCAGCCAGGCCTCATATGCGCCGGTAAAGTCTTCCTTTTTGACGCCGTACAGTTCATACATTTTGTCATCCCAGATCAGTCCGTTTTTCTGCAGATCCCAGTCCCAAACTCCTAGGCTGGCAGCGCGGGTGGCCAGGGAGAAACGTTCATTCATCTGTTTAAGTTCTTCGGTACGCTCTGTAACCTTGTCTTCCAGATCATCACGAACCTGCTCCAAAAGAGACTTCTGCATCCTGTTTTCCAGAGAAAGCGCCACGTAGTTAGCCAGATTGTTTAGAAAGGGCCAATAAGGCTCCAAAGTGCCACTCGAGTCAGCTTGGAAAATAAAAAAACCGAAAGTGTGCTCAGCCGTGTTTAGGGGGATAACGCGCCGATCCTGCTTGGCCACCCATCCGCAAGAAAAGTTGGGGGGCATCACCAACATTTCCCCCTCCTTTTTTCGTAAAGCCATACATTCGCTGCAAGCTTCACTGCCGGCATCGACAGGCGCAACCATATTCCCTAAACAAACAAGGCAAGAGGTCACGCCCGGCACGCTGCTTAGCGCCTCCGAAAAAAACTCGGCTATCCGTGCTTCATCAGGTAGAACAAACAGGAGGTTTTGCGCAGCCAGTAATTGCCCCAAAATCCGGGCATCCACTCGCTGCCAATCCTGGTTCAAACTTTCGTGCCGACGTTCCAATTTATTCATGACTCTCTCTATATAAATTGTAGTAATTATACAGTCTTGTCGAGGGCTGAGCTTGTCGAAGCCCGGCTGCCTTCGACAAGCTCAGGCGACGACCTGTACAATTACAAACTGTACAAGTATTTGCTCAAAGTTTTGCCAGGAATTCCTCTGGCTTGATGTAATACGGATTCCTGACTACCTTGCCCTGGGCAATCATGTACGGATGCACCTGGAGTACTTTGAACAGCATAGCGCCATCAAAAAGACGGGCGTCGTATTGGCACATGCCGATGTGGGGAAAAGGATCGGTAATCATATTCAGGCCGACTTCATATTCCAGCACACGGTCAGCGTCGGGAATATCTCTAAGTACCCAGGTCATTTCACCTGTCACGCGTGAGCCGGTGTAGCCCGTTTGTCTGAGCATGGTGTAGCGGGCTGTTACCCTGTCCAGAACCTCTTGAGGCACAAAGCGGCCACTCGGACAATAGGCATCCTCAGCCTTGACAACACCGAAAGCGCCATCTTCCTCGGCTTTTAGGAAGTCCACCCCAGTTTCCGAGAGCCAGGCCAGAGCATCTTCCCGTGGGGTCGTGTCAGCAAAATAGCCGACGAATTCTCCCCTCCTCAGGCCGGCGGCCAGATATTCAGAAACGATTTTTCGCCGCTGTTCCTCATCATCATAGATCAAACACACGTGATGACATTCTGGTAAGACTTCTTGAGTGAACCCCATGCCCATTTCCTGTTCCTGTTTCTTGTCGTTCATTTTGCGTCTCCTTTCATGAATCTAAATCAATTATCCTCGCATTGTGCCTGTAAAGGTATTTGTTATTCGTTTAGTAAGGCAGCGAAAAATAAAACGTTGCCCCCTGGTCGATTTCTCCTTTCGCCCAGACTTTGCCGCCATGCCGGTTGACAATCCGGCGCACATTAGCCAGACCAATCCCTGTGCCTTCGAATTCTTCGGCATGGTGCAGACGCTGAAAGACGCCGAAGAGCTTATCGGCGTAATGCATATCGAAGCCGGTACCGTTGTCACGCACAAAGATTATAACTTCAGTTTCATTTTCCTTTTCATATCCAATCTCGATCCGCGCAGGCTCTCTCTGACGAGTAAACTTCAGGGCGTTCAAGATCAAGTTGGACAGCACAATGCGTAACATAGCTCGATCTCCCGTAACCAATGGCAGCGGGGAAATTTGCCATTGGATATCCCTGTCTTTGGTTTCGGGTTTGCTTTCCCGAATGACATCCTGAACCAATTCATTCAGGTCAACCTGCGATTGGGACATTTCGTGGCGGCCCATGCGCGAGAACGACAAAAGGTCATCAATAAGTGTTCCCATCTTCCTGGCTGACTCGGCAATGACTTCCATATAATGATGCGCTTGATCGTCGAGAGTCGTTTTCGTCTTTTCTTGTAACATCTCAATAAAACCATCAATATGGCGCAGCGGCGAGCGCAAGTCGTGTGAAACCGAGTAAGCAAAGGCTTCCAACTCCTTATTGGCCGCTTCCAGTTGTGCCGTGCGGTTGAGGACGCGCTGTTCGAGTTCCTGATTGAGCTGGCGGATTTCTTCTTCAGCCCGCTTTCGGTCGGTAATATCCATCCTGATACCCAACATTCTGTTCACCTGGCCATCCTCATCTCGCTGGATATTAAATCCAACCACAGACACCCACCGGTATGCACCATCGGCATGTCGCATGCGCGCTTCGTAACGATATTCCTGAAAATCCCTGGCCAAGACGCGCTGAATTTTGGCAGACACCATGTCTTGATCATCGGGATGGAGCCGCTCTAGCCACTCGCCGCGCTCGCCAAAACTATCTTTGGGGGCATATCCCAGCATCATATGATAAATCGGTGACGCAAACCAGCGATCATGTTGTATATCCCAATCCCAAATGCCAATCTGGGCCGCTTCCAGGGTCAAGCGGAGTCGTTCTTCGCTTTGTTGTAACTTTTGATAGGTCAACAGACCGGTCAGGGCATCACCCAGCCGCCGGCCAATCTCCTGAAAAAGCCGCTCTTCCTCCACTGTCCAGACCCGGGGGTAGGAGCACTGGTGCAGCACAAACTCCCAGGGTCTATCCACTTTAGGATACAACGCCATCCCAATGAGGGACTGAAGCCCAAAACGCTGTGACACCGCCGCAGGCAGCGGATACTCAGACTCAGGGCCAAATTTCACCGGACCGTTTGCAGCCCTCATAATTTGGAACGACCGGGCAACATCCACATCCATAGGCATCTCACTCCTCATGGTGAGGACGCCAGTAAGTTCCGGCCGGACCCGCTCCATTGGCACTCTCCACGAAGTTGCCTCCGGATCACATGGATAAACCAAAGCCGCTCGGTCGCACTCAAATACCGAAAGAACCACATTGAGCACATCGCTCATCATCTGCTCAAGGTCATTCGTGCCGTGCATGACCCGGTTGATCCGATCCATACTTTCCATGAATCGGAGATGGGCCAGGCGTTCTTGTTCGGCTCGTTTCCGTTCGGTGATGTCATGGGCAATGCTGAGGACGGTGACAATGTTTCCGGCTGCGTCTTTCTCCGGCACATGGCGAATCTCAAAGATACGCTTCCCCATCTGTGTATCCCAGGATACCTCGGAGTCGTTGGCGACACCCTCGTCAAATGCACGGCGGATCAGCACCAGGAGCGCATCGTTCTGTTCCGGCTGGTAGCTTAGTGGCGATTCATGCAATGTTTTGCCGATGAAGGCTTCAGCCTTCATGCCAAACACTTTTTCGACAGCGGGGTTGATATAGGTGTACCGGTAATCACGATCGAAGCGAACGACAAAGTCGGGAAAGTTTTCCGCCAACATCCGAAAGCGTCGTTCATTTTCCTTGATTTCGTGGATGTCGCGCCCGATGGCCAGCACAGAAGCCACCTGGCCGGCCGAACCAAATTCCGGCACAAACCGCATATGACCCCAGTGCATCTCACCCTGGGCAGTGCGGAACGGCATCTCAATGGTGCGCTCAGTGGCACTCTCAATCACCTGCCGCAGTTGATCAATGTAGACCTGTGGAGCGTAGACCGGTGACTGATCAGCCGGCGTCTTGTTGAATACATCTTCCACCGGCATTCCGAACAGCTTCTGAATCGCCGGGTTGACGTAGACACGACGAAATTCCCGGTCGTAGCGGGCGATAAAGTCGGGCGAGTTTTCTACGAGGGCGCGGAAAAGCTGTTCACTGGCAAGGATCTGCATTTCCGCCTTTTTGTGCTCCGCTCGGACACGCAAGGTCGTGACGCCGAAGGCCAGATCGCCTGCCAGTTCTTCCAAAAGTCGGGCTTCGTCCGGGGTGAAGACATTCGGCTCAGCGGAATAGATGCAGAGAGCGCTGAAGGTGTGGGCGTTTTCGTTTTTAAGGGGCAACGCGATGCTGGAACGATAGCCGCGCTGCAAGGCGTTCTCGCGCCAG
>JBNKZT010000186.1:0-11942 GCA_050301775.1 Promineifilaceae bacterium (SeqCode) | reverse complement strand
ACAGCCCTACGCCACACTGGACATTGATTCCTACCTGTACCACATTCAATCCACCCAGGAGTGGTTTCACGTGGGCGCGACGGCTTTTGATCGGCAGCGCGGCCTGCTGTATTTGTTCGAGCCGCATGGCGACGGCGACAAACCGCTGGTCCACGTTTGGCAAGTTGAGTAGTAGAACGATTTGCCAAATCGTTTTACAGGAGTTTGAATGATGAGTTTCAAAACGAAAGCTGAAGAATTTCTGGCCCAGGATCGCATTGCCGTCGCTGGTGTGTCGCGGACGACGGCGCAGACGGCCAATGGCATTTACCGGACGCTGCGTGACCGGGGATATAAGGTTTTTGCCGTAAACCCCAATGCGGACACGGCCGAAGGCGATCCTTGTTACCCCAACATGCAGGCGATTCCCGGCGGGGTGGATGGGGCGATCATCGTCACCAACCCGGAACTGACGGAACAAATCGTGCATGACTGCGCGACTGCTGGTGTGCCGCGGGTGTGGATGCACAATAATACCTTTATGGCGTCGAGTGTGTCGGACACGGCCGTTCAATACTGCCGTGACCACAACATCGCCGTCATCGACGGCGGCTGTCCCATGATGTTCCTCGATTTTGGCCACAAATGTATGCGCTGGGTGTTGGGTGCAATGGGCAGATTGCCCAATTAGCAAATGATTTGATTAACCGGACTGGATTTGACCGCGAATGAACGTGAGGAAGTAGCGTAAGGCATCCGAAGGATCGTCGGGAATGTAGCTTCCTTCGACACTTTCTTCGCTGCCATTATGGAAATGTTTGGGATGCGTAGCAATATGCGGATGATCAGGGGCATTGTCATGACGATGAATCAGCCCTCGTTTGGCTCGTTGTTCCCAGTGGAAAGCGTAGCGCACGCCATCAGGACTCAGCCAAACGTCTACAAACGTGCCATCGCTCATATTCAGTCGCAGTTTGAGCGGCGTATGGGCGCGACGGCCGATTTGCCGGCTTGCCTCTACCACATCGCTGAATTCATCAAGGGCAATGCGTTCCAGAGCGTCGTACATGTTATGACAACGAAGCTTGTAACTGGGTCAGCCGCTCCTGGTACGCGGCCAGGTTTTCCCACTCAATCATCTCCTCCCAGGCAGGATGACTGTAGATATCGCCGGAGTCGATTTTTGCTTTTAATTCCTCCGGCGAGGCAACGTCATACCGGTCTTGCAGGTCGGCGATGTCCATCTCGGTTAACCGCAGTTCACGGGCAATGTAGGCATCCAGGCTTTCACGCCAGAGCGAATCCGGGGCGATATTTAGTTTTTGGGCAACATCTTCAAGTACAGGAATCATGAATACATTATAACCACAGCGCAAAGGCAGGGCAATTGGAACGGCAATTCTAATCACGGATTACGGTATACGAAACATGGCTGAACACATCATTAAATTTGATGCCAGTGATAAACCGATAACCATCGCGACTGGCTCGCTTCTGACCGAAGCGGCGCACGAGGCGGGGATTGATCTCACTCAACCGTGCGGTGGGCAGGGGCGGTGCGGCCGTTGCGCAGTGCAGGTGGTTGAGGGCAGTGTCCGGTCACGGAGTACGCTGCGCTTGTCGGCCGAAGATGTGGCCGATGGTTACGTCTTAGCCTGCCAGGCGGTAGTGGAAGGGGATGTATCCATCCACGTGCCGCCGCAGGAAACATTGGAACGGCGGCTGACGACGGACCGCACGGTGGCCGAGGTGCAGGTGCCACCAGGCTATGACCCGGTCGTGCAGCCCATCCGCCGTGTCTTGTTGACGCTGATGCCGCCCAGTATGGATGACCAGACGGACGATTGGAGCCGCTTGCAAACGGCGCTGCGCCAGGAACTGGGTATCGCCGATGTGCAGGTGTCGCTGCCGCTGCTGCAAAAGATGGGTTCGGTGTTGCGGGAAGGGGAGTGGCAGGTAACGGCGATTGTGAAGGCAGAAGGCAGAGGGCAGAAGGCAGAAAGTCTCCAATCTCCAGTCTCCAGTCTCATTGACTTGCTTCCTGGCCACATTCCCACCGACACGCCGTTGTGGGGTGCGGCCGTTGACATTGGCACGACGACGGTGAGTGTCTGGCTGGTGAATTTGCTGACGGGTGAGGTCGTGCAGCAGGCGGCCGAGTACAACCGCCAAATCCGGCGTGGCGAAGACGTCATTTCGCGCATCATTTTCGCCAGCAAGGGGAACGGCCGTGCCGAAATGCAAAATCTGGTTTTGGAGACGATTAACGGACTGTTGGAGCGTGTTTGCCAAAGAGCGAACCAACCGCAAAGACGCAAAGAGCGCGGAGAAAAAGATGATGAGGAAGAAACTCTGCGTTCTCCGCGCCTCTGCGGTGAAAATATCGTCAAAGCAACGATTACCGGCAACAGCACGATGATTCATTTGTTGTTGGGGATTCCGGCGGAGAGTATCAGGTTGAGCCCGTTTGTAACGGCCGTTAACCACATCCCCTTGTTAACAGCGAAAGAAGTTGGGCTGGCCATCCATCCCGAAGCGGTTGTGGACTGCCTGCCCGGCGTCGCCAGCTACGTGGGCGCCGACATCAGCGCCGGCGTGCTCTCATCGGGCGTGGATGACAGCGAGCAGGTCAGCCTGTTCCTGGATATCGGCACCAACGGCGAAACGGTGCTTGGTTCGCATGATTGGCTGGTGACGTGCGCCTGTTCGGCCGGGCCGGCGTTTGAGGGGGCCGGTGTGCAGTACGGGATGCGGGCTACTCGTGGCGCGATTGAAGAAGTCTGGATCAACGGCGACACCTACGAGCCAACTTATCGCATCATTGGCGATACCGCGCCCAAAGGCTTTTGTGGCAGCGGCCTTATCTCTCTACTGGCGGAGATGTTTTTGACCGGCGTTGTTGACAAAAGCGGCCATTTCAACCACACGCTGCCCACGGAGCGCATCCGCCAGGGCGAGCATGGCTGGGAATATGTTGTCGTTTGGGCCAATGAAGGCGCGGGCAAGGACATCAGCATCACCTACGTTGATGTGGATAATCTGCTGCGAGCCAAAGCTGCTATTTATGCCGGATTCGTCGTGTTGGCCGAAGGGGTGGGTTTCCCGCTGGAAGCGGTGGAACGGGTGTTGATTGGCGGTGCGTTTGGCAAGTACATTAACGTGGAAAAGGCGGTGGAAATCGGTCTGCTGCCGGACATGCCCTGGGAAAACTTTCACTTTTTGGGCAACACATCGGTTTTGGGCGCGTATTATGCCCTGATTGACCCCAGGCTGCGCGACCGGGTGGCTGACATCGCCAGCCGGATGACGTACATTGAGCTGTCGGCCGACAATTCGTTTTATGAAGCGTTTACGTCGGCCCTGTTTTTGCCGCATACGGATATGAGTCGTTTTCCGTCGGTGGCCAAGGAAATGATGAAGGCGGAATGATGAATGCTGAATTCATCGTTCATAGCTCATCATTTTTTCGGGAGGTGCAAGATGAAATTGAACAGCCTCCACGTATTGCTGACTTACCAGTGCAATTACGAATGTGACCACTGTTTTGTCTGGGGCAGTCCGGGGCAGTCGGGCGTGTTTAGCCTGGCCCAGTTGGATGATGTTTTCCGGCAAGCATTGGCAGTATCGACCATCAAGAGCTTTTATTTTGAAGGGGGTGAGACCTTTATTTACCATCCCATTTTGGTGAAAGCGGTCTGGCATGCCCATGATTTGGGTTTTACGGTGGGGATTGTGACCAATGGCTATTGGGCGACGGGGGCGGAAGATGCGCTGGCCTGGTTACGGCCGTTACGCGACGCCGGTCTGGATTGTATTGAAATCTCTTACGATTCGCTGCATGGTGACATCCATCTCAACGCTGACACCCATCCCGGTTTAATGGCGGCGCGCCAGCTAGGCTTGCCGGCCAGTCTCATCACCCTGGAAGCGCCCACAACCATCCGTGATCCCAGTGCCTATGAAGCGGGCGAGCCGTTAACCGGCGGCGACGTGATGTATCGGGGGCGGGCGGCTGTCAAATTGACCAATGGCCTGCCGCGAAAACCCTGGGAGTCGTTTACCACCTGTCCCTATGAAAATCTGGTCGATCCAGGGCGGATCCATCTCGATCCCTTGGGCAATTTGCATCTGTGCCAGGGAGTGGTGATAGGGAATGTGTGGCAACGGCCGTTAGCTGAAATCCTGGAAACATTCGATCCGCAAACCCATCCAATCGTCGGCCCATTGTTAGCCGGAGGGCCGGCCCGATTGGTGCAGCAGTACGACCTGGCCCACGAACCGGGCTACGTCGATGCCTGCCATCTTTGTTACACCGCCCGCAGTGCATTGCGCGGGCGGTTCCCGGCTGAATTGGCGCCTGATCAAATGTATGGCGTAGCGTAAAACGTGAAGCATCATAGCTGATTTCACGTTTCACGCATCACGTTTCACGAAAAAGGAGAATTCTATGTACATTATTGGCGAAAATATTCACATCATTTCCCAAAAAGTAAAAGATGCATTGCGCGACCGGGATGCCAAATTCTTCCAGGATTTGGCTGTACGTCAGGTTGAGGCTGGGGCACAGGCGCTGGACCTGAACATGGGGCCGCGCAAGAAGGATTGGGAAGAAATCTTCCCCTGGATGGTGGAAACCGTTGAGGCTGTGGTAGACGTACCCCTTAGCTTCGACAGCACCAACATCTTGGGCATCGAAGCCGGCCTGAAGAAAGTGACCAAAGCTCAGCCCATCATCAACTCCACTTCGGCTGAAGCGGAGCGGCTGGAAAAGGTGCCTTTGCTGGCCAAGCAGTACAACGCTCGCTTGGTTGCCCTGACGATGGGCAAGAGCGGCATTCCCGTCGGCGCTGACGAGCGGGTCAATATCGCTTTGGAAAAATTGATCCCCCGCGCTATGGAAATTGATTTCCCCATCAGCGACCTCATCATTGACCCGCTGGTCTTGACGGTATCCGGCTGCCAGGAGTTTTGCCCGGAGCTGATTGAAGCGGTGCGTACCATCCAGTTTGCCTGGGACCCGCCACCGCCGATTTCGGTGGGGTTGTCCAACGTCAGCAATGCTGTGCCGCACGAAAATCGGCCGTTGATCAACCGGGTTTATTTAGCCATGTTGATGGGCGCGGGCCTGCAAATGATGATTGCTGATCCGTTTGATGAGAAGCAAAATGAAGTGATTCGCATTATTGAAGAGCGGGATGGGGCAACGGCCGTTGGCCGCCTCTACCTCAATATCCACGACCGGATTGCCGCCATGGAAGAACCTGTCTACGAAGATGTAGACCCGGCCGATCCCGAACAAGTGGCCATCTGGAAAACGGTCCAAATCCTACTGAACAAAGTCATTTATGCAGATTCTTACCTGCAACAGGAGGCTGTTATGTAAATTAGGCGAAGGCGAAACCCACTTTCCCTTCGTCAAAGCGCCGTCATTGGCGCATATAAAGACTGGTTGGTTTATCGAGCCAGCCCATGCAGATGCAAACATCGCAGATGCAAACATCTAGGCGTAATCGCCTGGGGCAAACAAAGCTCTTTGGGAATTCAAGGGGAACGGCCGAATATTGCGTAACGCACTCTGGATACGCACTACGCAATACGCAATATGGTCAGATCCCACGAAATCCCGAAGAAACACAACGCAATACAACATTCGTGTCCCCCGTGGGCTGGATTTCAACTATTGTGAACCGTTAAGTTTCACAGGAGGACTTCAATGTTACAAGAGAAAAAAGAGGTAAACGTTGACGAACTATTGGCCAAAGCCAAAAAACCGTCGGCGGATGCCATGCGATTACACCCCTTTTACCGGGGAAAAGTAGAAACGACACTCAAATGCGTCGTCCGCGACATTAACGATTTTGCCATTTGGTACACCCCCGGCGTCGCTGCGCCTTGTCGGGCTATCGAGGCAGAGCCAGAGAAAGTGTACGACTATACCAACAAATGGAACACCGTCGCCGTTATCAGCGATGGCACGCGGGTATTGGGGCTGGGTGACATCGGCCCCAAAGCCGGCCTGCCGGTCATGGAGGGCAAGGCGCTGCTCTACAAATATTTGGGCGGCGTTGATGGTGTGGCCATCATGCTGGATACCAAAGATCCCGACAAAATCATCGAAACGGTGTTGATGTTGCAGCCATCCTTTGGCGGCGTCAACCTGGAAGACCTTTCGCAGCCCAAATGTTTCCGTATTTTGGATACGCTGCGTGAAAAAGCCGAAATTCCTATCTGGCACGACGACCAACAGGGTACGGCGACAGTGACGCTGGCTGGTCTCATCAATGCCCTTAAAGTGGTGGGCAAGAAGATGGATGAGGTCAAAATTACTTTCGTGGGCAGCGGCGCGTCCAACGTGGCCTGTTCGCGGCTCATCTTTGGCTGGGGCGCTGATCCGACCAAGTGCATGATGGTCGACAGCAAGGGCATTCTGGGGCCACATCGGGTAGACCTGGAAAAGCGGCGGCACGAGTACGTGGATAAATGGCGGCTGTGCCAGACGACCAACGGCGAACTGCGCGAAGGCGGTATTCCGGAGGCGATGGAAGGCGCAGACGTGGTGATTGCGCTCTCCAAGCCCGGACCAGGAACCATTAAGCCGGAATGGGTGGAGCGGATGAATAAGGATGCCATCGTCTTCGCCTGCGCCAACCCGGTGCCGGAAATATGGCCCTGGGAGGCGAAGGAAGCCGGGGCGCGCATTGTAGCCACCGGCCGTTCTGATTTTCCCAACCAGGTCAACAACTCGCTGGGTTTCCCCGGCATCTTCCGAGGTACGCTGGACGTGCGGGCGACAACGATTACAGATGAGATGTGCTTTGCAGCAGCCAACGCGCTGGCCGATCATATTGGTGACAAGATGGATGAAGACCATATTCTGCCCGACATGGAAGATTGGACGGTGTTCCCGCGTGAAGCGGCAGCTGTGGGCATGAAAGCTCAGGAGCAGGGTGTGGCCCGGCTGGAAAAGAGCTATGACGAATTGTTTGAACATGCGACACACATTATCGGCCGTTCCCGTAACATGACCAAACGATTGATGGAAGAAGGGTTTATTGCCCCGGCGCCGGAAGAGTAAAGCGTAAAATGTAAAACGTAAAACGTGAACTGTTTTCTTCACGTATCACGTTTCACTAATGGAGGTAAACATGTACGATTTAATCGTGATTGGCGGGGGACCCGCCGGACTTACCGCAGCTATCTACGCTATCCGCAAACGTTTGAATGTTTTGCTCGTCTCTAAAGATTTGGGCGGTAAGACGAATTATCATCTGGAACTGCCGGAGTTGGCCAGCTACCAGGTGATTCGCGGCATAGAGGTGGTGAACAAATTCAAGAGCGAATTGGAATATCTGAAATTTGCCCGCCATATGGAGCCTGTGGGAAAAATTGAGAAGGCCGAAGATGGTGGTTTTGTCGTTCACACGAAAGGTGGCGGGGAACTAGTGACTAAAGCAGTGATTGTGGCTACCGGCGCCCGGCAGCAGTGGTTGGACGTACCTGGCGAGAAGGAATATCTTTCCAAGGGATTGTGCTATTCAGCCTTGAGCTATGCACCATTGTTTATTGACAAGAAAACGGTCGTCGTCGGCGAGGGTGAACTGGCCTTGCGCTCAGCGGCTGAATTGTCAACCGTAGCTGAACACGTTCACATTGTTGGTCCAACCGGCGTAATTATGGAAACTCCGCTGGGACAGAAGTTGATTGAGGCTAAAAACGTCACGGTGTTGGCTAACTACCACGTTAAATTAGTGAAGGGAAATGGTTACTGCAATACGGTCGTCGTGCAAAGTCCGGAAGGCCAGGAAATAGAACTGGGTGCGGATGGCACGTTTGTGGAAAAGGCGCTGATGCCCAACTCGGAAATGGTGGCCGACCTGGTAGAACTCGATGAAAACGGATTCATCAAGGTGGATTGTTATGCCAAAACGAGTGTGCCCGGTATCTTTGCTGCCGGTGACATTACCAGTATTTATGCGGAGCAGGTGTTGGTGGCCGTAGGTGAGGGTGTGAAAGCGGCCCTTAGTGCTTACGATTACTTGTTACCGAAGTTGTAGTTAGTAGAGATTGGAGATTCAGTAGATTAAGATTTTCGACACGAATGACACCAATTACACGAAATACAGGCTCTTAATTCGTGCAATTCGTGTCAGATATTGGATATACTGAGATTAGATGACTGGAGACTGGACGATTTTAATCTCCAGTCTCTAATCTCCAGTTATTATTTGTAAGGAGAAAATTGTGGATAAACAAACTTTGATTGATCATTTGAATGAGGATTTAGCCGGTGAATTGAGTGCGATTATTCAGTATATTACTTACGCGGCAAAGGCAACGGGACCATATCGGCCGCAGTTGGCGGCGTTTTTCCTGACTGAGGTGGCTGATGAGCAGCTTCATGCCCAGTTTTTGGCTAACAAGATTGTGGCTTTGGGAGGTGAACCGACGACGGTTCCGGCTCCTGTGCCGCCAGCCGCGTCGAATAAGGAGATGATGGAGCAGGTGCTGTTGGCCGAAATCAAAGCGGGTAAAGATTACACGAAACGGGCCGAGGAGGCGGATGCGTATGGTGATAAGGGTTTAGTCGTTACTCTGGAAGATATGGTCCGGGATGAGATGGGTCATTCGGAAGAGACGGAGCGGATGCTGCGCGACTGGCCGCTTTAAGAGGAAGAATTTTATTGGCGCCCAATCATAAATAAAATAAGGAATCGGTGAATGGACTTTAGCCGTTCAGTACGAAATCGCTAAATCAAATCCGAACGGCTATTGAGTTTGGACAATTTACTGCAAAGGATGCGAAGAACGCAAAGACAATGAGGGTGTGAGTTTTGCGTTCTTTGCATTCCTTGCAATGAATCTGCATCCTTTGTTTTGGAGAGTGAGCCATGATACAAAATTATCGCAATGTTGTTACCTTGAAGGATGGCGTCAGGGTGCTGCTGCGACCGATGGTTGAGGATGATGAGCAAGAGCTTATCAATTTGTTTGCCCCGATTAGCAATGAAGACCTGCGTTATTTGCGCGATAATGTGCGTGACCCTGAGGTAGTGCGGGGTTGGTGTCGAACATTGGATTATGGGCGGGTGCTGCCATTGGTAGCGTTGGTCAATGAACGGATTGTAGGAGAGGCGACGCTGCATTTCCGAGACGGGCCAAAGCGCCATGTGGGCGAACTGCGTATTTTTATGGCCAAGGATTTTCGACGGCGCGGCTTGGGCAGTAAGATGCTGCAAACGTTAATTGAATTGGCTCGGAAGCAGGATTTGCATATCCTCACGGCCGAAATTGTGGCTGATCAATCCAAGGTGATTAAGGCATTTAAGAATTTGGGGTTTGAACAACACGCTGTTTTTGAGGATTATTTTATGCTGCCGGATGGGGATGTACGGGATGTGGCGGTGTTGATGTTGCCGTTGCGGCTGGCACTAGACGAGTTTTAGTATGTCTCAGAGGGAACAAGATGCGCTAGCCCAACGTGTGTCTGAAATTCGGGAAGAACTGCGGGGAAGGGACACGGCCGTTCTCTCCCACAACACCGGCGCAATCTACACAATAACAGGGCCAGGCCAGGGCGAATTTCAGCTCCCGTTTTGGGAGCAGGACATCATCCTGACCTGGCCCGATTTTGTCGGGCGGGATGACCGGAGCGGCAAACTGCTGCCGACGTTCAGCATGGCCGTCCTGGCCTACTACTTTTTGCTGGCCGATGGTTCGCCGTTGACGGGGGAGTGGATTTCCTTTACTGAACTGCCTGACGGCCAGTTTTACACCCAGGCGTTCCAGGGGTACACGGGGCAGGAACTGAGCAAAACGTTTGGCAATGATATAGAGGCGTTTACTCGCGCTGCCGAGCAGTTGGGCGGCCACCCGGAGCCGTTGGGGGATGCGGCGTTTTCTTTCCACGTGCTGCCGAAAGTGAGTTTGTCGGTTGTTTGTTGGTTGGGGGATGAGGATTTTCCGCCGTCTTATCGGGTGTTGTTTGATGGGGGAAACGGCCGTCACCTTTCCACCGATGCTTGTGCGATTTTAGGCAGCACGTTAACCCGCCGTTTAATCAAGGCTAAAAGCGTTTAACGATTGACGTTTAACGCGCCTCGTTATATACTGTTTTTATGATCCAGAGCTTCAAAGACAAAGAAGCCGAACAGATTTTTAGACGGCAGCGATCGCGTAAATTACCGTCAGATATGCAGCAAATCGCTTTGCGAAAATTGCGTATGTTGAATCGAGCTGTCACTATTAATGATTTGCGTGTGCCACCAGCTAACCGGTTAGAAAAATTAAAAGGGGATCGCGCAGGACAGTACAGCATTCGTATCAATGATCGTTGGCGGATTTGTTTTGAATGGCGTGATGGCGATGCTTATCAGGTGGAAATCGTTGATTACCATTGAATGAGGTGTAAGATGGCAGAAGAAAGGTTAGCTCCGGTGCATCCGGGCGAAGTTTTACTAGAAGAATTTTTAAAGCCCATGAATTTGAGCCAGAATCAGTTAGCATTGGCCATTCGGGTCCCAGCCCGGCGCATTAATGAGATTGTACACGGCAAGCGGCGGGTGACGGCCGATACGGCCCTGCGTTTGGCTCGTTTTTTCGACATGTCACCCCAGTTTTGGTTGGGATTGCAGATGGATTACGATTTGGACGTAGCCGCTGATGCGTTGGCGGATCGGTTAAAGAGCGAGATTACGGTTTACACGGTGGCCTGAACATGACTCTCCGACTGTACGACACCTACACCCGCCAACTGCGCGAATTTGCTCCTCTCAATCCGCCTAATGTGGGGTTGTACGCCTGCGGCCTGACCGTCTACGACTACGCCCACATCGGCAACCTGCGCACCTACATCTTCGAGGACATCCTGCGCCGGGTGCTGGAATTCAACGGTTACCCGGTCACCCACGTCCAAAACATTACCGACGTCGGCCATCTGGTTTCCGATGGTGATACGGGCGAAGACAAGATGGAAAAGGGGTCGCGGCGCACCGGCAAATCGGCCTGGGAAATTGCCGAACAGTACACCCAAATCTTCAAAGATGATTTGCATGCCCTCAACATTTTGCATCCCACGATCTGGTGCAAGGCCACCGACCACATTGGTGAACAAATCACCCTCATCCAATGCCTGGAGACCAACGGTTACACCTATCTTACCGACGATGGCGTTTATTTTGATACCTCGCGCCAGGAAGATTATGGTTATTTAGCCCGGCTCAATCTGGAAGGCCAGCAGGGCGGCATCCGGGTGGACGTGGCCGGCAAGCGCAATCCCACCGACTTTGCCTTATGGAAATTTAGCCCGCGTGACCAGCAGCGGCAGATGGAATGGGAAAGTCCCTGGGGTGTCGGTTTTCCCGGCTGGCACATCGAATGTTCGGCGATGGCCACCAAATATCTGGGACCGTTTTTTGACATCCACTGCGGTGGCGAAGACCATATTTTCGTCCACCATCCCAACGAGATTGCCCAGACCCAGGGCTGCTACGGCACGCGGCTGGCCAATTTCTGGATGCATGGCTACTTTTTACAGTTGACTGATGAAAAGATGGCCAAATCGGCGGGTGATTTTTTGCGCTTGCAAACCTTGATTGACCGCGGCTACGATCCGCTGGCTTACCGCTACTATTGCTTCAACAGCCATTACCGCTCCAAACTCAACTTCACCTGGGGAGGGATGGATGGGGCGGCGACAGCATTGAACCGGCTGCGCCGCGCGGTGTACGAATGGGGTCAACCGGGCGCGGTTGATGATGACTATGCCGCCGAATTCACCGCCCACATCAACGACGACCTGAACATGCCGCGGGCACTGGCGACGGTGTGGAGCGTGGTCAAGAGCGATTTACCGGCGCGGACGAAAAAGGCGACGATCCTGCTGTTTGACCGGGTGCTGGCGCTGGGTTTGGTTGATTGGCAGCCGGCCGAGGAAGTGATACCGGACGCGATCATGGCCCTGGTGG
>JBNKZT010000185.1:0-11979 GCA_050301775.1 Promineifilaceae bacterium (SeqCode) | reverse complement strand
TCATGCTCTTTGGTTTGTATGTTAAATGGGTTTTCGCAAAACCGTTGCTACCCCATTTCAGTGATTTTATTGGCTAGTGGGTGCTTCTCCTTTTCGCTAATATTATCATAGTAAGCTGTTTTCTGGATAATTGGGAGCCATTGTAACCAGATACATCATCACGATGTTTGTACCCAAAACTTTATCTGATAACTAATTATCCCCGTTATTTTAACATCCATGCCGCACAATTTTCAATCGCTCATTCTTGTTTGACATTCTTCAAAATTAACCGTTCCCTTCGAAAATTTATCCCCTGAGCGAGCGCAACTGCCCCCGAAGGGCTTTGAACGAGAACTCCCTCGCTTTTTTTTTAGTCCGGTATCACGTACAAACAATCGTCCAGAAACTGTACTTGAACCCGTTCGCCTTCGGTGTGAATGGTTGTGCGCCGCGGATCATATTCCACTAGCGAGAGAAGCTGCCCGTCAACCGCGACGTCGTATTCAACCATGCTGCCCAGGTAGGCGGCTTCACGGACAATTCCTTCGACATGGGCGTTGGCCGGCGGGTCGATCATCATCATTTCCGGTCGAATGACCAGGGTGACGTCCTGGCCAATCTTGAAATTGTTATGGGAAGCGGCGACGGAGAGGGTGCTGCCCAATGATTCAACGGCTAAACGGCCGTTTTCCAACCCGCGCACTGTCCCTTTCACAAAATTAGCCCGGCCTATAAAGTCGGCTACAAAACGGTTGCTGGGGCGACGATAAATCTTCGTGGGCGAGCCGACCTGTTCAATCCGTCCTTCATTCATAACCACGATCCGGTCCGACATCGTCATTGCCTCTGTTTGATCATGGGTAACATAGACGCTGGTGATGCCGATTTGCTTTTGGATGTGACGAATTTCGGAGCGCATTTGCTCGCGCAGTTTGGCATCTAGATTGGAGAGGGGTTCATCCATCAGGAGTACTTTGGGTTCCATGACCAGGGCTCGCGCCAGAGCTACTCGCTGTTGCTGGCCGCCGGAAAGCTGTTCTGGCGTGCGGTTACCATACCCCTCCAGTTCAACCAACTCCAAGACGCGATCAACCCGCTGGTTGATTTCGGCTTTGGGCAGTCGTTGGACTCTTAAGCCATAGGCGGTGTTTTCAAAGACGGTCAGGTGCGGGAAAATGGCGTAACTTTGGAAGACCATCGACATATCCCGCTTGTGCGGGGGCAGATCGTTAATGATTTCACCGTCCAGGTGGATGTCGCCGGTGGTGGGGAATTCAAATCCGGCAATCATGCGCAGGGTGGTCGTTTTGCCGCAGCCGGAGGGGCCAAGCAGGGTGACGAATTCCCCTTTTTCGATTTGGAGGGAGATGTTGTCAACGGCCGTTACTTCCCCCGAACCACCACGAGCAGTAAAAACTTTGTAAACATCTTCTAAAACCAGATACATTGGGTTAAGCTCCTAAAGTCAAATCTACATCGCCGCGACCACCCAAGATTCGGTTCGTCACGAAATAAAGCAGACCGATGGCAATCAGCACCAGCACAATAATCACCGACGCATAAGCGGCAGCAAAACTGATGCCGCCCTGTTCCCATTCACTCAAAATTGAAGCCGTCACAATCCGCCAGCGCGGGCTAACCAAAAAAATGATGGCCGACAAACTGGTCATGTGACGGGTGAAACTAAAAATCAAACCGGCCAGCAGCGCTGGTGTAATGAGCGGCAGCGTTACTTTGCGGAACGTGTACTGGGCATCGGCTCCCAGGCTGTTCGATGCTTCCTCAATAGACGGGTCAATTTGCTGCAAAGCGGCGACACCGGCTCGTACGGAAGCAGGCAAACTGCGGACAACATAGGCGGCGATGATGATGTACGGCGTACCAATCATGGCCAGTGGTTCGCCGATGAAGGCCAGTGTGCCGCCCAATCCTAGCAAGAGGATAGCCGCGATGAGTCGTTCCCGTCCGGCCAGCCGACCAACGACTGTCACAACAGTGAACAGGTAGATGATCATCAAGATAGGCTGTGGTACCTGGAAAAATACTTGAATGTAGTCAGCAAGCTGCCGGATTGCATTGCCCCAAAAGGCGCTTTCCATGGATAGTGCCAGACGGGAAATAGGCCGGGCGGCATAACGAATCAGGTCAGCCATCATCAGGTAAAAACCCAACCCAGCCAGCAGTTGGCCGGGGCGGCGTTCGTGCCGCAGCAGCCAGAAGTAGGCGCCGGCGGCGATAAATCCACCACCAAGCAGGTACATCAGCCCTGTTTCACTTAGCACGTTTTGCAGCAGGCGCAGGCCGATAGATAGGGTGGCGCCGAGGAAGAGGGTGATGAGTTGGACACGGCCGTTGTTAAACAAAGTCCGCACCACAAACAACGCCAGCAGCAGATAAAGCGCCACCACAATCACCCAGGGCGGCGTGACAAACGCCAAAATAAACCCAATCCCCAAAATCGTACCCGGCACACCCGCGCCCAGATTCGAGCCAAAATCCAACACGTCCTTGCCGCTAAACGTTTTGCGCACCACCAAAAAGGCAATACCCATTCCCAACAAGCCCGCAATCGGCGTGGCCATCACACTCAGGAACGTTGTATCCAAAATCGCTTCAATGCCGCGCCCTAGCATCAGCTTCCAATGATCCAGTGATGGCGTGAAATCAATCCCCCACACCTTGCTAAAAGAACCGATCAAAATTGAGGCGTACATCACCACAATTAACGCCGTCGTCGCGTATGTGACAACAATAAAAGACCAACGGGTAATGGGTTCTTTGACCAAAATATGGCCGCTGGCCGGTTTACCCGTGACCGAAATATAAGAACGGCGGCTGACCCAATAGCGCTGCAAAATAAAGATGACCAGCGTCGGCAGTAGCAAAATGAGCGCCAACGTTGAGGCTTTTTGATAATCAAACTCACCGGCCACAGCCAGGAAAATTTGCGCTGCCAGCACATTGACATTGCCCGAAATTAAAAGCGGATTACCTAAATCGGCCAATGATTCCACAAACAGCAGCAAAAACGAAGCAGCAATGCCTGGAATGAGCAGCGGCAGTGTGATAGTGCGGAAAATGTAGAATTTAGACGCACCCAGGCTGTGGGCCGCTTCTTCCATCGATGGATGAAGTCGTTCCAGCATTGCCCGGATGATTAAGTAAGCGACCGAGAAAAAGGTGAGAACTTGGACAAAAACCAAACCATCCAGGCCGTAGATGTCGTTGCTGCCCAGTGGAAACTCCATGCCTAAAAAACGGCGTGTAATTAACCCGTTACGGCCGAAAAGCAAAACGGTAGACATGGCAATGGCGAAAGGGGGAGACACGGTTGGTACTAAGGCTAGAATGTGAACCCAGCGCTTGCCCGGCGGGTTGCAGCGGACCATTGTGTAGGCAAAAATAAAGCCTAAGATGGTGCCGCCGGTTGCGGTAAGTATGCCCAGCAGCATCGTACTGCCTAGTGAGCGCCAGGCAACTGTGCGGTAATAGGGATCGATATAGCGAGCGAAATATTTCAGGCTCAATGCCCCGTTATCGTCTACAAAGCCCCGGCCAACAACCTTGGAAATGGGTGTAAAAACCAGAACAACAATAAAAATACCGGCAATCAGCAGACCAATGAGTAGAACCGGGTCACGAGCAATGAGCGTATATTCACGGTAACGGCGCACTACATTATTGCGCCAGGATGGACGGGGGACAGAAGTCGCAGCCATGCTAGCTTTCCCTTAAAAAATTTGAGGATTGGGGAATTTTCTTCCCCAATCCTCATGTGTTTGTTTGATGGTGTTCGTTATTCTTTTAGGTTGTCAGCACCCTGGATTTCGTTGCTGAAGCGGTCAACGTTAGCTTCTTTGTTGTCGCCGGCCCACTGGAAGTCGTAATTGATGAGGTTGACTTCCAGCAGTTCGGGATAGGCCAGATCGACGCCGCCAACGGTGGGGGCTTGATAGGCTTTGTACTTGGGGCCCAAAGCCTGAGCGCCGGGGGTTAATGCCCAATCGTACCATTTTTGAGCGGCGTCAAGGTGTTTAGCACCTTTAACAATGGCTTGACCACCAATTTCGTACCCGGTGCCTTCGGCGGGGAAGGAGAGGGTGAGGGGCAGTCCGGCTTCAATTTGTTTGACAATGTCGTGGGAGAAGACGATGCCGACGGCTGCTTCGCCAGCGCCAACGAATTTAGCTGGTGCGGAGCCGCTCTTGGTGAATTGCAAGACTTGTCCGGCGTATTTTTGCAGATAGTCCCAGCCAGCTTCTTCACCTCTCATTTGTAGGACGGTGGCCATTGCTGTATAAGACGTACCGGATGTGGATGGATGGGCGACCATGATTTGCCCCTCGAATTCGGGCTTGAGCAGATCATCCCAGGAAGTGGGGGCTTCTACGCCGGGGTGGGCAGCCAGCCAATCTGTGTTGGTGGAGAATCCCAGGGAGCCAACATAGATGCCTGTCCAGTAGTTGTCCTTGTCGCGGTACAATTCCTGGTTCAGCAGGTCTTTGGCATTGGGAGATTCGTACTGTTGGAATAAGCCTTTTTGCACACCAGAGATGTAGGTGTCAATGGGGCCGCCCCACATGATGTCGAACTGGGGGTTTTCCCGTTCGGCTTCCAACCGGGCCAATGCTTCGCCGGTGGACATGCGGACATAGTTGACAGTGATGCCAAACTCGGCTTCGAACTCTTGTTTCATGCCTTCGCACCATTCTTCTTGCGGGACACAAAGCAAATTTAGTTCAGTGCTTTCCTGTGCGCCGCCGCAGGCGACCAGCAGTAAAGTTAGGGTGAGTAAAGCAAGGGCAAATAATAATCTTCTTTTTGTTGACATGTTTTCCTCCTTTTTATGGAAAAAGTCACCAATCGATTAGGTTGATTGTTAGTATAACTTATACAAAAACAGAAGACAATTTTCGTGGTTTGCCTGCCCCTATGCCATGCGGTAACATTCGATGATATTTGGCGACCTTTTAGGATGACTTTATGGATTCTAAGCTTTCTCGTTGGTGCGATGGTTTGATTGAGACTGGTTGGTTAACGGCCGTTATCGCCATCCCTCTTTTTTTCAATATCCACTCAGACCGTGTGTTTGAGCCGGACAAACTGACTTTATTACGTTCGATCGCCTTGTTGATGAGTGTTGCCTGGTTGGTCAAATTCTTTGATGGGCAGGGCTGGCAGCAGCTTAACCGGCTGCGTTGGCAGGATGAGGACTCGATTTGGCGAAAGCCATTTATCTTACCCATTTTCTTGCTGGTGATTGTTTATCTTGTTTCGACGGCCTTGTCGGTAACGCCGCGCGTGAGTTGGGCCGGTTCTTACCAGCGGTTGCAGGGCACGTACACAACCCTGTCTTACATCGTTGTGTTTTCCTTGATGATTAGCACGATTCGGACACGGGCGCAGGTGAGCCGGGTGGTAACGGCCGTTATCATCACCAGCATTCCCATCTCCTTCTATGCCCTTTTACAGCACTTTGATTTAGACCCGCTGCCCTGGGGCGGGAATGTGGTTTCCCGCGTGGCTGGCCACATGGGCAACGCTATCTTCATCGCCGCCTACCTCATCATGACTGTACCGCTGACGATTGGCCGCATCATCGACGCCTTTACCAAGATTTTAAGTGATGAAGAATTGGCGACTGCTGATGTCCTCCGCTCCTCGATTTATATTTTCACTGTTGCCATTCAGTTGATTGCCATTTACTGGTCACAAAGCCGAGGCCCGTGGCTGGGTTTGTTTGCCGGTTTGTTTGCCTTTATTTTGATTGTTTTGGTGTCGCTGCGCAATGCGGCGGCTGATTCGGGGCGTTTCCGATGGGCAGATGGAGGCCGGGCTTTGGCGTTGGCGGTGGGGGGCACGGCCGTGCTTTTTACTGTTTTTCTGTTTTTATTCCAAGCGCTAACCTCCGGAGGACGTTTAGCCTCTTTGACTGGCCCAACAGCCTCATTCGCGGCGCTGGCGGCAGCTGTGGGATTGCTGGTTTTGGTTATTTTTGTCATGATCGCTGCCCGGCAAGGATGGCGTTGGTTATGGCTGGCCTGGCTTATGTTGTCTCTTGTCGTGGTTGGCTGGCTGGCTATGTTTAACTTGGGTGATGAATTGAACGCCCGATATGGCGAGCCGCCTGTTTTAGGGCAGATTTCTGAAACGATAGTTGCCTGGCAAAACCTGCCGGCTATTGGTCGATTGGGCAGACTGCTTGAATCCGAGCAGAGTACCGGTAAAGTGCGTGTGCTGATTTGGGAAGGGGCACTGGACCTGCTCAGCGTCCATGAGCCATTGCAGTTTCCTGATGGGCGGGAGGATACGTTTAATTTTTTACGGCCGTTAATTGGCTACGGCCCAGAATCGATGTATGTTGCTTACAACCCGTTCTATCCGCCGGAATTGGCCACTGTGGAAGCCCGCAACGCCTCGCCAGATCGCTCCCATAATGAGACGTTTGATGCCCTGGTCATTACCGGCAGCATCGGCTTTTTGGTCTGGCAGGCATTGTATTTGAGTGTGTTTTTTTATGGGTTCCGCTGGCTGGGTGTGGTACGTAGCAAACGGGATCGTAATTTGCTGTTGGTATTCTGGATTAGCGGCGCCGTTTTGGTGGCACTGATCATCACGCAAACGATGGGGACGCCCTTTTTAGGGGTGGCCATTCCCTTTGGCAGTATTTTAGGTCTGATCGTTTACTTGATTTATTACGCGCTAACCGCCCAACCCGGACGCGAGGAGAATGCTGACCCGTTCCACGTTGATCGGCTGCTGATGACGGCGTTGGTTACGGCCGTGTTGGCTCACTATGTAGAGATTCACTTTGGGATTGCTATCGCTGCTACCCGTACGTATTTCTTTGTCTACGCCGCGTTGATGTTTTTGGTGGGGTATCGCCTACCGCAGCTTGCGCCGTCTGATACGGCCGTTGAGCCGGTCAAATCACGCAAACAGCGCCGTGTTCAACGAGAAGAAAGCGCCTGGGCGCCGCTGCTGCTCTTTGCCTTTATGATGGCCCTGATGCTGGGTATCCTCGGCTTTGAATATATGACCTATTCGCTGCCGCCGGATAAGGTTGTCCAATCAGCCGCCGATTTGCCAGCGTCCGAGATTTTTCACCAATCGCTTTTCCTCAATGCGCGCAATGGGTTTGCCGATTCCCCCTTCATTTTCCTGATGATGATGTTGACCTGGGTCCTGGGTACGCTGGCCGGGGTGAGCGAAATGGTGAAGAGCGGCGAGTTGTCATTTACGGCCGTATCCGGGAAATTGCCATCAAGCCGAAAACAAACCGCCTTAGCGCTGCTGGGTGTGATGGCCATTGGCAGCCTCATCCTGCGCTTCTGGCCATCAGCCGAGCCATTGGGGGCAACGGCCACGTTGGGGCGAAGTTTGCTCTTTATTTGGGCCGGTCTGATTGCCTGGGCCGGGATTCGGCTGGTGCTGGATTTGCCGGATTCCAAATTGTTGGTGGGTGCGGTGGGACTGGCTGGTTTGCTCCTTTCGGTGCCGGTTCTAGTTGCCGGCGGCACGTTGTTTGGTTTGGCAACGGCCGTGTTCAGTCTCATTCTTCTCTACCTCCTATGGGATAAAAGTTGGAACAACACGCTGGCAGCTGTGGGTACGGCCGCCTTTCTCGCGGTTAGTCTGGGCCTGTTGTACACATACGTGCAAGCATCATTGCTGCGCAGTTCGCTGCTCTTCCAACCGCCGAACAATGTAACTTCTGTGATAGAACTGCGCATTTTAGAAGCGTCCCAATCAACGACATTTTTGACCGTTTTCTACGTTTTCACGTTTGCCTTGATATTTGTTGGTGCGTTGGTTTTGCTTTGGCCGGAACTGTCACGGTTGAAGAAATCGGGAACGGCCGTAGCTTATGCCAGCATGATCATCTTATTCATCGCTGCGTTTATCGGCATCAATCGCAGCAATATGCGTATTGTCCAGGCTGATGTTATCTACAAACGGGGCAAACCGTTCGATGACCAGGCAACGCGAACGCGCGAAATCGAAAATTGGCAAGTCGCCACCGCCATCTACGAAAAAGCACTCTCGCTGGCCCCCAAAGAAGATTTTTACTACCTGTTTTTGGGTCGGGCCTATCTGGAACAATCAACCATTACCAATGATCCGATTGAACAAGCTGCTTTACTGGATACGGCCGAAAAACGGCTTTTGCTGGCGCAGGACATTAATCCCCTCAACACCGATCACACGGCTAATCTGGCCCGGCTCAACACGCGCTGGTGGCAGTTGAGCGGTTCCGATACTGACAAACAAGCCCGCGCCGATGCCGCCGCTGCTTATTACGAAGAGGCCCTCGTTCTCAGCCCCCAAAATTCAGTCATTCGCAATGAATATGCTCGTCTGGCTTATGACATCCTGGGCGACTGCCAAAAAGCAATTGACTTGTACGAGGAATCAGTGGCTATTGATCCCTACTACGACATTACCTATTTTGGTCGGGCTGATGTATATGTTGCCTGCGCGGCCACAACCGACGAGACGACGCGTCAGGTGTATTACAGCCAGGCATTGGGCAGCCTGGAAGAAGGATTGGCTCTGAGTGAAGATAATGTCCGGGCCTGGCTGCAAGCGGCCCAGCTTTATCAGCAGTTGGGGCAGTATGAGGAAGCACTCGCCGCTTATGAAGAAGCTGGCAGTCGGAATCAGGGTGAAATTGCCGCCTGGAATCTGGATTTTCTCGTTGCCAACCTCTACCAGCAGTTGGGTGATACAGAGATGGCGCTGGCGTTGGCCGAGCAGTCATTGGCGGCGGCACCGGCCGAGGTGATGGATCAAATTCAACAGTTTATTGGTGAAGTAACCGGCGAGGCGGTGTCACCATGATCAGTCGGGGGCAGGTGTCAGGTGTCATGTCTCATGTGTCACGTTTCACGCTTCACGTTTCACGCTTCACGTTTCATACTTCACGATGATTACCGTCATTGTCGTTTTCTTAGTTGCGTTGATGATTACGTTTGTCAGTACGCCCTGGGCGAGGCGGGCGGCCATTGGATTGGGGTTTGTGGATGCGCCGGCGCATCGCAAACTGCACGGAACGCCGATGCCTTTGATGGGCGGTGTGGCTATCATTGCCGGGGCCATATTGGCTGTGCTGGTGTTTGCGAATCAACTGCCGCGCCAGGTTGTTGGCGTTGTCATGGCCAGCAGCCTGGTTGCTTTGACAGGTCTTGTTGACGATCGACGTGGTTTGCCGGCCTGGGTCAAACTGCTGGGACAGTTGGCCGGTTTTTTTGTTTTGGCTTATTGGGGGATGCGGGTCCGGCTACCACTGCCGTTATGGGCTAATTACACCATCACGTTTATTTGGTTAGCCGGTATCAGCAATGCCATTAATTTTTTGGATAATATGGATGGTTTGAGCGCCGGTGTTAGTGGTGTAGCGGCCGCTTTTATTTTGTTGATGGGTCTGCAAAATGGGCAGTTTCTGGTGTCCTCATTGGCGGCTGCGGTGTTGGGCGCTTGTCTTGGCTTTCTGCGTTATAATTTTAAGCCGGCCCAGATTTTTATGGGGGATGTGGGTGCTCTGTTTTTGGGTTTTTTGCTGGCGGTTCTGGGTTTGCAATTGCGCTTCCCTGATAACAGCAATTTTGTCACCTGGATGGTGCCGGTGATGATTTTGGGACTGCCTATTTTTGATACGACGTTGGTTGTTATTTCCCGCCTGCGACGAGGAGTCAGCCCTAACACGGCGGGCAAGGATCATACCAGTCACCGTTTGGTAGCGCTGGGATTTAGCCAGCGGGAAGCGGTGTTAATTCTTTATCTGGTGGCGGGTATGTTTGGTTTAATTGCTTTGTTTGTAGCTGAAGCGACATTGTTTGAAGGGTATGTGATGGGCACGGCCGTTGCCCTGACTGCTTTTTACGCTATTTGGCGGTTAATCAAAATTTGAATTTGGAGGAGCAAATGTCCAAAGAAAAAATCAATTTATCAGTATCCAAACGTCGGGAAGAAATGTTGAAAAAGAAGGAAGCCCAGCGCAAACGTCGTAATGCCGTATTGGGCGGCTTATTGGCGATTGTTGTGGTTGCGGCGGCGGCCTATTTTTTGCTGCGGCCGGATTCGGCGGCAGCGCCGGCGGTGAGTGAGAGTGGGGAACGGCCGTTAGCTGCCATTGCCCCTGCTGCCCGTAATGATTATTACAGCGCGTACCCACCCATGGTCATCGACACAGCCAAGTCCTACGAGGCTATCATCACCGTTCAGGGCAAAGGTGATATGCGCCTGACCTTGTTCGACGACGAAGCGCCATTGACCGTGAACAACTTTGTTTTTCTGGCCAACGAAGGCTTTTATGACGGGCTTACCTTCCATCGCGTTTTAGCCGATTTCATGGCGCAGGGTGGCGATCCGACCGGTATTGGTTCTGGCGGACCGGGTTATGAATTTGCCGATGAAGTTGATACGGGCCGTACCTTTGAGAAACGAGGGTTGCTGGCTATGGCGAATGCTGGCGCGAATACTAATGGCAGCCAGTTCTTCATTACTTTTGTGCCCACGCCGCATTTGAATGGGCTGCATACTATTTTTGGCGAATTGGTTGAAGGGGATGATGTTTTAAGCAGTCTGACCATCAATCCTACGGCTGAAACGGCGGATGTTATTGAGCAGATTGTGATTGTCGAGCAGTAAGTTATGGAGGGGCAGGAGTTGTTTTTAACGCCTGCCCTTTGGAATAAGAATGCAGAATATGCTTCGTCAAATACTTCGCCGTTGGGGGGTTGTGGGGATGACTGTCCTCATTACGGTTGTTTCTGTTTTGATCTCTGTCATTCTCAGAATTTTTATCCAGACCGTGCTTCAAGATCGCCCATTGATTATTTCTGATCTTACCCAGGCTGTATTAATTCCATTGATCATTGCTCCGGTTATGGCCATCATTTTTGCCAGATTGTTAAAAGAAATTGATGATGCGGAACAGAGAAATGCCCGGCTTGTTGTTGAACTGCAAGACGCTTTGACAAAAACAAAGACATTAAGCGGATTACTGCCTATTTGCGCCTCGTGCAAAAAAATCCGTGATGATGCTGGTTACTGGCATCAGGTTGAGGTTTATATTCGGGATCATGCCGAAGTCGATTTTAGTCACGGTCTTTGTCCTGATTGCGGCAGCGATTTGAGCGCACAAATCGCTGCATATAAAAACAAATCAGTAAAGTAAAGATAGTATTGCATACTTTTAATTAAGTTTGTACACTTGCGCCTCAAATGATTGCGTTGGTGAGGTATAAGTGACAAACGATAAAAATCAAGAATTACGCCGTGACAATCGCTCACAATCCCGTATGCCGGATTCAAATTTTTACGAAAAGGTTGTTCCGGTTGTCTTGATTGGATTTGGTGTGTTAACGGCCGTACTCATCCTCGTTGGTCTTGGTATCGCTTTTGGTATCATCCCTTACTAACCAATCTCGCAGACAAAAATTAACCGTTGGGAGAGTAAAGAGAGATGTCTTTTAATACATTGCTGCCTTTTTTGTCCACTATTGTCATGTTTGTTTTTACTGTTTGGGTTTTGCAGCGCTATATGCTGCGCCGTAAGCTGCATTTTCTGTTTTGGGGTTTGGGATTGGCCATGTTTGGGTTTGGCAGCTTTGCCGAAGCGTATCTGGCTATCACCTGGAATAAATGGGTGTTTTTTGGCTGGTACCTCTTTGGCGCGGCCTTGACTGCCGGATGGATTGGGCACGGCACGGTTTATCTGCTGTTTCGCAAAAAGTGGGTGCATGGGGTAACGGCCGTACTCCTCCTGGGCAGCCTCTTTGCTACTTACCTGATGTTTGTCGCTGTGCAAGACTTAAACGTCGCCGCCTTCTCGCCTTCTGTTCCGATTAGTGAACAATACCGCGACATCATGGCCAAGGATACCCTGTTGATCGCCGAAGGCGCTATGAGCATGGACGAATTTTCGGGGATGTTGCGCGTTACGGCGGAAAAAATGTATACCGTCGAGCAGGCTCGGGAAATGTTCGCTCGAGG
>JBNKZT010000184.1:0-12109 GCA_050301775.1 Promineifilaceae bacterium (SeqCode) | reverse complement strand
TGATGTAATTGATAAAATCATCTCGATGTAGGGTCAATGTTTCTGTTTTTTGGATTGCTTCCGCTGTGGCCGAGCGCGGCGAGTCGTCAAGCAGTGCCAGTTCGCCGAAAAAATCATCTTCACCCAAAATAGCCAATAGCGCTTCCTGACCCTCAGGTGTGGAATGGGCAATCTTTACTTTGCCGCGTATGATGATGTACAGTAGGCCGCCGGGATCGCCGTGATGGAAGATAATTTGTCCGGGGCTAAAATGGCGGATAACCAGCCGTTCGGCCAGATAATCGGCTTCTGTTTGATTCAAGTTGGCAAAAAAGGGCACAGATTGAAGTGCCTTAGAGCTGTTACGCGATGTCATTTTTCTTCTTCCCTGAATTCTGAATCTCGATCCTGGCTTTTTGCGAGCGCAATAAGCTCTCGTTCAAGATACACCATTGGTTGGATTGCTCGCTGCAATTGAACCTTGCTGCTGATTATTATTGTACAACATCGCACCCCCATGTGCCCAACTCGATTTTTGGGGTTTCGACAGCTTGATTATGCGGGTTGGAATGTTTGTTGGATGGTAGCCAAAATTTGGGTTAAACGGCCGTTTTCCACCGCCGGTCCACCCCCTTGAGCCATCATCGCTGTTCCGCCGCCGCCGCCACCTAATTGTTTTAAGGCCTCTTTTAATAGCAAATTCATGTCGCCTGGTGCATTGTCGGAGCGGCAAAAGAGGAGTTGGGATTTGGTTCCGGCTGCACCCAGCAAGGCCACGACTCCCGGATTTTGGATGAGATGTGTTCCTAATTGGCGCAGGTTGACGCCCTCGTTTTCGTCAAAAACCCGGCTGATGAGGATGAAATCGCCCAAATTTTGGCCGTTTTGCAGCATTTGGGCAGCTTCGGTTTCCAGTAGGCTGTTCCGCAATTTTTTGATGAGGCGCTGGTTGGTTTTATTTTCGTCTTGCAGGCTGGTAACGGCCGTAACCAATGCCTCTTGTCCCGTTGTTAAAACCGCCATCAATTCCTGGACTGTCTCATTTTTGCTGCCGTAATCGGCCAAAGCCCGACCGCCGCAGCGAAATTCAACCCGTACATTCTCGCGCCGCCGCTCCAGCTTAACGATTTTGATTAAACCGACGCCGCCGGTGCGTGAAACGTGTGTGCCGCCGCAAGCTGTCAAATCGAAATTTTCGATGTCAACCAAACGGATTTTGCCCGTTTGGGCCGGCGGTATCTTGCGTATAGGCATTTTTTCGACTTCGGCTCGCGTGACCATGTTGATGTTAATGGGACGGTTTTCCCAGACAATTTGGTTGGCTAATTGTTCGACCCGGTTTAGTTCTTCACCGGTGAGTGCATTCACATCCAGGTCAATGGTGACGGTGTCATCACTCAGATGGAAACCGATTGTTTGGGCTTCGGCAATACGGATGAAAGCCTGGGAGAGAATATGCTGCCCGGTGTGCTGTTGCATATGGTCAAAGCGGCGCGGCCAATCGATAACGGCCGTTACTTCATCCTCTTTTGGCGCAGCGCCCGCCAGCCAATGCAAAACAACGCCGTCCTCAGCCCGAATGGTCACATCAACCACTGGTAAACCATTGAGTGTCCCCCGGTCAAAGGGCTGGCCGCCTGATGTGGGATAAAAGTAAGTTTGGTTTAAGGTAACGGCAAAACGGCCGTTTTCTGAAATTCGGTCAGTGATAACGGCCGTAAACTGTTTCGTGTAAGCATCGTGATAATACAATCGTTCATTCATAGTCATTGATGTGGCGACAAATCAAATACGCAGCCCATGTGGCTGATACGCAAACTGAAATTGTATGGAAACATTGGAGGGAGTCCCTGGCTAGAATGGCCGCTCTTTTTCTTCCGGTTCTACCAGAGGTAGATTGAAGTTGAACGAAGCCCCACCGCCGGGTGCATCACTGACCCAGATACGGCCGTTATGCGCTTCAACAGCCAGCCGACAAAAAGCCAGCCCTAGCCCCAGCCCTTTTGATTCAGATTCCCGCTGAATCCGCTCAAATTTATCGAAAATGGTTTGTCGATATTGCGGCGGGATGCCCGGCCCCTGGTCGCGTACCGAGAAATAGATTTTTTCATTTTCGGGAACGGCCGTAATCACCACTGAAATTTGCTCACTGTCATACCCATATTTGATCGCATTATCAACCAAATTGATTAAAACACGCCGAATCATATCCTCATCGACGTAAATAAGCGGCAGGTTGGCATCCATCTCGCGCACAAACTCCATGTCCCGCTTTTCAAAATGCGGCCGTTCGATTTCATAAACTTCATCAATTAATTTGTAAACATCAACCGTTGAACGATTACTGACCGGATGGCCGGCTTCAAGTTGATTAATATCCAACAACGAACGGACCAGGGTTTGCAAGCGTCTGCTGCTGCGCATGGCAATATCCAGCATCATTTGCAGCGTATCATCACTTTCCGGCGGGATTTCCATTTGCAGTAGTTCCAAACTGGTGATGACATTACCCAACGGGCTTTGCAAATCATGGAAAAGCATGGCTGTCATATCATCCCGCATCACTTCCAATTCTACTTGTTTGGAAATGTCACGATAAATCCACTGCAAAAATTCATTGTTATTGGATAAAGTGCGCTTGGCATACACTTCTACGAAAATTAGTTCTCGAATATTGGTAATAACATTGTTCGTCAGTACCGTCAGTGTGTCGGTCTGGATGCTGTTAAACGGCGGCCAATCCGTATTTTCGGGATGAAGTTGTTTGATGTTCATCTGCCGCATATCTTCCCGGTCATACCCCATAAATTGAGAGGCCTGGTGATTGACTTCAACAATATTGCCTTCCAGATCGGTCAGCACGATGGGGCTGATGCTGTCCTGGAAAAGGCGCGTATATCGGGCTTCGGCCGCTTGAATACGGGCATATTGCTGGGCGTGCGCAACCGCACTGCTGGCAATATTGGCCAGATTGATGAGCAAGGCCAGATCATCTTGGGTAAACTTGCCCTGTACCGGATTGATGGCTTGAATCGTTCCCAGCACCTCATTCTTGAACTGAACCGGGGCACAGATCATTGCCTGTGTTAAATAACCGGTGCGTTGATCGCCGGATGTATGGAAACGCGGGTCCTGACTGGTGTCATTAACGCGGGCCGGCTTGGCATTTTCCATCACCCAACCGGAGAGTCCCTGGTTGGACGGCAGCCGCAGACCAACAATCTTTTCGCTGCCCAATCCTTCCGCAACTTGATAGACCAGCTCATTCGTTTGTTTGTCCACCAGTGCAATGGAGAGGGCCTGGGCATGTAAAAACTCATTCATCTGCGATAACAATGATTGCATGATTTGATTGATATCTAACGATGAGTTTATAACCCGGCTGGCTTCGTTCAAAAGGGCCGAAATTTGTAATTGTCGCTGCGATCTTTCATAAAGACGGGCGTTCTCAATGGTTGATGCGGCCTGGTTGGATATGATGGTTAAAAGTTCTAAATCCTCGTTGCTAAATTGATTGATCTGGTCTTTATGGATGGTGATGGCGCCAACAGAACGTCCGCGTATGATGAATGGTGTGCAAATGACCGACCAACCATCTTCCGTGGCAACATGGTTGGGTTGGGACAACCAGCGGGCATCATTGCGTGTGTCATCGATTATGGCTGGTTTTTGATTGCGAAGCACCCAGCCAGCCAGCCCGCTGCTCATTATATCCTTGAGGTAAGCATCGGATTTTTTATCGGCTAACCAGGCATGTTCAATTTGCATTTCCCGGTCAACAACGATGATGCTGCCATCTTTGGCGTTGAGTTGTTTAACGGCAATATCCAGAATTTGGGGGAGGATATGATTTAAGTGCAGTCCTTCGGCTTCAACTTGTTTGAGCTTGTCATTAACAGCATATAAGGTTTCTAATCGCTGTATAGCTCCAATTGGGCTGGTTGTGTTCATTTCAGTCTGTGGCAAGGACATAAATAATCAATTATTTGTGTGAACGCATTAATAAATAGAACCGTTATGCTTTGTTGTTACCAATTATTTGAAGCCCGCTCAGCATAACAGAGTGGGAAATTGCAAACCGTTCCTGAGTTTACCGAGAAAGCGTTTTTCTTGCCAATTATTGTGTTAACTCAAGGCTGGGTATCACGTCTAAATTGTATGGGTGACGACGGCCGTTTACAAATTGCCAATGCGCCGCTGCTCCGATCATGGCGGCATTGTCGGTGCAAAGAATGGGGGGCGGGTAGCGCACCGGGATGCTTAACTTGGCCTTCATTTCCTGGCGCAGCGCACTGTTGGCCGAAACGCCGCCGGCCAGATGAACGGCCGTTACCCCATAAGCCATTGCCGCTCGTTCTGTTTTCGTGACCAGGGCATCGACAACAGCCGCCTGAAAACTGGCTGCCAGATCGTTGACCGGCAGCCGATCCGGGCGATATTTTTGCGTTTGCCGCATAACGGCCGTTTTCAACCCACTAAAACTAAAATCAAAGCCTTCGTCCATGACTGCTCGTGGGAAGTTAAACGCCTGAGCGTTGCCCGATTTGGCCGCCTTGTCAATCGCCGGGCCGCCGGGGAAGGACAAGCCCAACAGCCGTCCTACCTTGTCGAACGCTTCACCGGCGGCATCATCCAGTGTGCCGCCCAGGTGTTGGTAACGGCCGTGCCCAACCATCAAATACAATTCCGTGTGGCCGCCGCTCACCACCAGCGTCAAAATCGGAAACTCAATCTTGGGCGCTGCTTCGGTCAGCCAGAGCGAGTAAATGTGGCCTTCAATATGGTTGATCCCCAGCAGCGGCTTGCTGCGGCCCAACGCCAGCCCCTTGGCCATGTTGACCCCCACCAACAGTGAACCGACCAATCCCGGCCCTTGCGTCACGGCGATGCAGTCCAAATCATCTAGTCCCATGTGGGCTTCTTCCAGCGCCTGAGCAACCACCGGATGAATGACTTCGATGTGGCGGCGCGAGGCTACTTCAGGAAAGACGCCGCCAAATTGGGCATGTAAATCAATTTGGCTGGCAATGATATTGCTTAAAATAGTCGTGCCATCTTCTATTACTGCGGCGGATGTTTCATCGCACGAGGTTTCGATAGCTAGAATTCGAGAATGGTTAGTCATAAATAAGTGTCAGGTGTCACGTTTCACGTTTTACGCAGTGTTTGGTGACGGCTTCCAGTAAACGTTCGGCCTGCTCTGGTAAGACAGTGCGCGGGTCGAGTAGAAATAAATCATCCTGAATGCGGCCGATAACGGGCAAATTGTGAGCGCGTAAGTCAGCGGCTAGTTGTTCCACATTGGTTTGTTTGATGGCCACCAGCCAGGTGGGTAGACTGGTTCCGGGTAAACTGCCGCCGCCGACGGTGGAACGGCCGTCCACCACCGCCACTTCAATCCCCGCCGCTTGCAGCCGGGATGCCCACCGTTTTGCTTCCGCCTCAATCTCAGCCAAAGGCCGGGCAATCATGCGCCAGACGGGAATCTCTGTCAACGCCTGGCCGGTAACGTAATGGGCCAGTGTGGCCGATAAAGCCGCTAATGCCATTTTATCGGCCCGCACGGCGCGGGCCAGCGTGTACCGCTTGATTTGGGCGATCAAATCGGCACGGCCGCACAAAATCCCGGCTTGTGGCCCGCCCAACAGCTTGTCGCCGCTGAAACAGACGATGTCGCAGCCGGCGTTTAGCCCGTCCAGCACCGTTGGCTCTGGTTCCAGGCCAAAAGGCGCGGTGTCCAGCAGCGACCCGCTGCCCTGGTCATACAGCAGCAGGATGTTGTGCCGGTGGGCCAGTTCGGCCAGTTCGGTCAAGCCTGGTTCGGTGGTGAAGCCGATAATTTTGTAATTGGAATGATGGGCGACCAGGACAGCCGCCGTGTTTTCGTTAATCGCGGCTTCGTAATCGCGTAAATGGGTGCGATTGGTTGTGCCGACTTCGACCAGTTTGGCCCCGGATTGGACCATCACATCAGGCACACGGAAGCCGCCGCCGATTTCGACCAACTGACCCCGGCTGATGATCACTTCGCGTCCCTGACAGAGGGTCATGAGCATGAGGAGGACAGCAGCGGCATTGTTGTTAACGGCCGTTGCCGCTTCAGCTCCTGTGATTCGTGTAATCAGGTTTTCGGCATGAACAGAACGGGAACCGCGTTTGCCGCTGTCCAGGTCAAACTCTAACGTTGAGTAGCCGGTGCTGGCCGCCTGAACGGCGGCCATTGCTTTCTGGCTTAACGGCGCACGCCCCAAATTGGTGTGGACGATGACGCCGGTGCCATTGATGACCGGCTGAATGGTTGGAGCCAGGATTGTTTCCAGCCATGCCTGGGCCGATTGGATAAAATCCTCATCATGGACCGGCACGCCGTTTTGGTTAAGGATAGTTTGCCGGGTTTGGTCGAGAGTGTGGCGGAGGGCTTCGGTGGTCAGGGAACGGCCGTAAACTGCCAGCAGCTTTTGTGTTGGCCCCATTTGCAGCAAGTGATCGATGCTTGGCAGATTACGCAGGTAATTTTGCTTTTCTTCCCTGGTCACACAAATTCCTCATTTGGGGTTTATTTACAAATCAGCCGCACGGGTGCGAATGTGCAGCAGCAGCTCGAACATAATCAGCACAACAGCGACCAAAACGGCCAGGGCAACACTCAACAGACGATTCATTTGCAGCCAGACACAAAAAGTGGTCCATAACCCAACCCACATCGATTGTCGCAGGATGACTATAAAAGAAGGGTCTGCGATTCCGAAAGGGGACTTGCTGCGTAAAAAACGACGGTTAAGGATAAAGGCCAGGGGCAGTGTCAGCCCGGTAACAGTGACCAAAATCACGGCCAGGAAGGCCAGAATAATATCCACATTAGCTGCCTCCAGCAGCGCAACCGAGTCTGCACGGTCAAGCGCTGTTGCCCGCACCAAATCCAGCCGCGAAACATCAAATGGCCACCAATTATTGATGATGTGCTGGCCGGCCAGCAGTCCTACTACAAATAATCCGCCACCCAGTAACAGGAGCGGCATCACACCGAGGCGACCTGTGAATTTGCTCATGGCAGTGATTATACCTGCTTTTAACCGGAATGGGGGAAGCTAATTTTACACTCAGGCTGATGAATCTGATGGATTCCTTGACGATTATTCTCTGATGGCTATAATGATACAAAATATCAGTGATATAAAATATCAATAAGGGAGACATGAAGATAATGAATTGGAATCGTTTTGGTAGTTATTTGCTCGTAATCTTGCTCATTGGCGGGTTTGTGATGGGGTGTGCCGGGGCCGCTCAAGATGATTTGCCCACAACCACGGCCACAACTTCGGAACCAACAGCGGCTGTAGAGGATGGTGCGCTGGCAGATGACAGTGAAGAACACGATCACAGTGGTGAAGTTGAGGTTTTGGAATTGCCGGTTGTAGAGCCGGTGGATTTGCAGGGCAGCAAGCTGCGGGTTGTGGCAACGACTTCCATTATTGGTGACGTGGTGGCCCAGGTTGGGGGTGAGGTGATTGACTTAACTACGTTGATGGGGGCCGGCCAGGATCCGCACAGTTATCAACCAGGGGCGCGGGAGTTAACGGCCGTTGCCGATGCCCACGTCATTTTTGTTAATGGTTGGGATTTAGAGGAAGCGTTATTGGGCGATCTGGCAAATATCGGTGGCAGTGTGCCCATCGTTCCTGTCTCGGCTCATATCGTCCCTCTGACGTTTAACCCGTCAGGCAATGGTGAGGAAGAACACGATCATAACGGCGCTGATCCTCACGTCTGGCTTGACGTGCAAAACGTGGACCAATGGGTAGAAAATATCCGTCAAATTCTGCAAAGTTTGGATCCGGATAATGGGCCAGTTTATGAAAAAAATGCGGCTGCTTGTCTTACCCAATTGGCGGAATTACAAACGAACATTGAAACAAGCTTGACGGCCGTGCCAACGACTAAACGATTTCTAGTGACGAATCACGACGCATTTGGTTATTTTGCCAAAGCCTACAATTTCCAGATCGTGGGGACAGTGATCCCCGGTTTGAGCACATTGGCTGAACCATCGGCCAGTGATTTGACGGATTTGGTTGCTGTGATGCAGGAATATCAGGTTTGCACGATTTTTGCCGAGACCACAGTCAGTGATCAACTGGCCCAAGTTGTGGCTGATGAGTTAAGTTTTTGTGACCAGGTAGCGGTTTTACCGTTGTACACCGGCTCGCTGGGTCCGGCCGGCAGCGGCGCTGATAATTATTTGGGACTGATGCAGACCAATGTGGCGACCATTGTTACCGGTCTGAAGTAGCCGGTGGCAGGCAGTCAGGAATCGTCTTTGACTGCCTGCCATTAAAGTGATATAAAATATCAATATGAGCGCATTGGTTAGTAAAATTACAACGCGTGGGGTCAGACATGAAACGGCCGCACCGACCCTGGAACTTATAAACGTATCCGTCGCCTATGCTGAAGGAGCCAATGGCGTTACTTCTTCCCGGAGCGATCAGTTTGCCCTGCAAAACATCTCTTTTCAGGTAAGCGCCGGTGAACGGATTGCCGTGGTTGGTCCGAATGGTGCTGGCAAAAGCACGTTGTTCAAATTGATTGTCGGCACAATAAAACCCAATCAAGGCGAGGTCAACATTTACGGGTATGGACCAGGCGGGCATATTTGTATCGCCTATGTGCCGCAGCGCAGCCAGATTGATTGGGCATTTCCGGTAACAGTGGAAGATGTGGTGATGATGGGGCGCGTTGGTCAGATTGGTTTGTTCCGCTGGCCGCGTCGCCGCGACTGGGATTTGGTCAAGGCCAGTTTGGCGCGGGTCAATGCGCGCCACCTGGCTAAAAAACAGATTGGTGAACTTTCTGGCGGTCAGCAGCAGCGCATCTTTATCGCCCGTGCGCTGGCCCAGGAAGCGGAACTATTGTTGATGGATGAACCACTGGCCGGATTGGATGTGCCTAATCAAGAGGCGATTTTTGAAACGCTGGATTCGCTGCGGCCGGATGGGGTCACGGTTCTGGTGGCGACGCATGATTTGAATTTGGCGGCCGAGCGGTTTGACCGGATGATGCTGTTGAATAAGCAAATTGTGGCTTTTGGTGCGGCAACGGCCGTTCTCCATCCCGATAATTTGCTTCAGGCCTACGGCGGCCACATGCACGTTTTAGACGAACGAGACATTTTGCTAACCGATGAATGCTGCGACCACCAGGAACATGAAGGGGAGAGCGGGTGAAGGGATGAATTATTTGCCACTTGCGAACTTGCCTACTTGCAAACTTAAATCATGATTGATTGGCTTATTGAACCACTGCAATATAGTTTTATCGTGCGGGCTTTGTTAGCGGCCGTAGTCGTTGGCATTGTCGGTTCCGTGTTAGGAACCTACGTCATTTTGCGCGGCATGGCTTTCTTCGGCGATGCCCTGGCCCATACTATTCTGCCCGGTGTCGTTGTTGCCTTCCTGTTTGGTTGGCCGTTAGCCGTAGGCGCCCTCGTTATGGGTGTGTTGACGGCGCTGGGCATTGGCGCGCTCAGCGGCCAGGGCATGATCAAAGAGGATACGGCCATTGGGGTCATCTTTGCCGGTGCGTTTGCCCTGGGTGTGGCGTTGCTGTCGGCGACCGGCAACTATACGGTTGATTTAGCCCATTTCCTGTTTGGTAATTTGTTAGGTGTTTCGGCGGCTGATTTATGGTTATCAACTGTATTGGGTTTGATTGTCCTGCTGACTATCTTCTTCTTTTATAAAGAGTTTTTGGTCATTTCCTTCGATCCCGTATTGGCCACAACACTGCGCCTACCAACTAATTTTTTACGATACTTGCTGTTGATTTTGATTGCCGTCACGATTGTCGTATCGTTGCAAGTGGTGGGGATTGCGTTGATGATGGCGATGCTGGTGACGCCGGCCGCGGCCGCCTCTTTGTTGACCCGCCGCCTGCCGCCGATGATGGCTATTGCCGCTGTGATTGGTACAGTGGCCAGCGTTTCCGGCTTGTACGCTTCCTATTACCTCGACATCGCTTCCGGGCCAGCGATTGTGTTGGTGGCGACGTTGATTTTCGGGCTGGTTTTTGTTTTTGCACCGGGGCGTGGTATTGCCTGGCAAAAAAGGTAGAGGGTAGTAAATGAGCGAACATACAGCTTTACAGAAGGCTTTACAGGAAAAAGGTTACCGACTGACGACTGCCCGGCAGGTGATTTTGCAGGTTTTGGCGTCCAGCGGCGGTCATGTCACGGCCGATGATTTGGTGGCGCTGGTGCATGAGGAAGCGCCCGGTGTGGGCCGTATGACGGTGTACCGTACCCTGGACTTGTTGAGCGAATTGGGGTTGATCCGGCCGGTGTATCAGGGGACCGGGGCGGCGCATTATATTTTGATGGACGGCGGTCATCATCATCATTTGGTTTGTTCGGTTTGCCATCAGGTTATTGAGTTTGATGAGTGTGTCCTGGGGGAAATTGAGCGGCTGGTTTGTGACCGGTACCAGTTTCAGATGCAGAGCCATTTGTTGGAGTTGTACGGCCGTTGCCCCAACTGCCAATAAGCGTTCAGTCCCTCTGGAAAAGTTGAACTTTTTTGTCTGACCAAACGGTCATTGACCAGAGAAAAGTTCAACTTCTTGGCTGAACGGTTACAACTGCCAATCGTCGAAATCAAAGCCCTGCTCCATTTTTAGTGTGCCACCTTGCCACTCTGCCCAATATTACGTAAACTTCATACATGGACAGAATCGACTTTCGTTCCGATACAGTAACCTGGCCGACCCCGGCCATGCGCGAAGCCATGGCCCATGCGCCAGTAGGCGATGACGTGTATGGCGAAGACCCCACCGTTAACCAACTAGAAGCATTGGCCGCCGCCAAAACCGGCAAAGAAGCCGGCCTGTTTGTCGCCAGCGGCACGATGGGCAACCTGACCGCCATTTTGAGCCACGCCACTCGCGGTGAAGAAGCCATTTGCGGCGAAGATGCCCATACTTACTTGTGGGAAGCCGGCGGCATGGCCTCTCTGGGTGGTGTTGTGCCTCATCCTCTGCCTACCGATGCCATTGGCCGGATGGATCTGGCCCAAATCGAAGCATCAGTACGTTCAGATAATCCTCATTTGCCGCAAAGCCGCCTCATTTTGGTTGAAAACAGTTATGGCGACAAACAGGGTTATCCGATTCCGCCTGATTATTTTGCCGCCGTGCGTGAAATCGCCGACCGGCATAGCCTTGCGATGCATATGGATGGCGCCCGGCTCTTCAACGCTGCAATGGCGCTCAATCTCCCGGCAGCAGCAATCACCCAGTATGTTGATTCTGTCACCTTTTGTTTGAGCAAGGGATTGGGGTCGCCGGTTGGTTCTGTATTATGCGGATCATCTGAATTCATCCATAAAGCGCGCCGTGTTCGCAAATCACTGGGTGGCGGAATGCGCCAGGTGGGGATATTGGCTGCGGCCGGTATCGTTTCCTTAAATGAGATGATTGAACGGTTGGCAGATGATCATGCGCGTGCCCAGCAGTTGGCCCAGGGCCTGGCCAAAATCCCAGGCATTATTATCAATCCGGACATGGTTAAAACCAATATGGTTTTCTTCGGATTAAGTGATGACGTCCCATTGTCAACTCGTGAAATCATTGATGCCATGCGTGAAAAAGCCAATATTTGGTTGGGGTCTCTTGGTCCGCGCCGGTTTCGGGCAGTAACGCATTATTGGATTGGTGATGACGAGGTCGAATTGTTTTTGACGACACTGACTGATATTTTGTCATGATAGGAGTTCTGTATGACTAGTTTAATCGGTCAAACTATTAATAATCGGTACCGCGTAGAGGCGGAGTTGGGTGATGGCGGCATGGGGGCGGTGTACCGGGCTTATGACCTCAACCTGGATCGGCAAGTAGCGATCAAGCTGATGCATGCCCAGTTCGCCCGCCAGGGTGAATTTCGCGCTCGTTTGATTCAGGAGGCGCAAACGGCGGCCAAACTGGATCACCCGTCGGTGGTACAAATTTACGATTTTGGCAATTCGGAATTGGGCCTGTTCATTGCTATGGAGTTTGTCAGCGGCGGCAGTTTGCGTGACCATTTGAAGCGGTTGCAAACATTGCAAAAATATTTACCGTTGAGCCAGAGCTTGCAAATTGT
>JBNKZT010000183.1:0-12140 GCA_050301775.1 Promineifilaceae bacterium (SeqCode) | reverse complement strand
GGAATCGTTTACAAATAACTTTTCAAAAAGAAAACGATTCCTCTCAAGCAAGCGCAGTTTTTTCCGCTCAAAATGCACAAGTTAAAAACTGCACTTGCCTTAACTTATAGTACAATTGGAGATTGACACGGCCGTTAACCAATGCTATGTTGAACAGGTCGTGGTAAAAATCCATGCGGAATTAATGGTGATAAAAGATAATGGAACCCATTCAGTCAGCGCAGCACTTTTTGCGCCAAACACAGTTAGCCGATGGCAGTTGGCCCTACTACCTGACCTCGAAACAGGGATCGCCGGAGCCAACCTGTCTGGCGGCGTTGGCGTTGGCTGGTGAGAATGATGGAGACACGGCCGTCTCCCCCGCCTTAAACTGGTTAGCCAGCCTGGTCAACAATGATGGCGCCGTCATCCTGCCCGGTGATGATGAACCCCATTGGAGCACAGCCCACTTAGCCATCACCCTCACCCATTTGCAACAAAATGAAACATTACGCAACCAGACCATCGCCTGGTTATTGGCCTGGCAGGGCAGCAGCGGCGACCCCGATCCCTATGGCGCCATCATCCTGAACCCGGATCTGATCGGCTGGTCATGGATAAGCAATACGTTTAGTTGGGTAGAGCCAACTTGTTATGGATTATTAGCCTTAAAGCGAGCCGGTATCCGGCAGCATGAACGCATCACCCAGGCCGAAATGATGCTCCTGGATCGAGCCTGTGTGGGCGGCGGCTGGAATGTGGGCAATCCCATCGTTTGGGGTCAGGCCATCGAAGCCGCTTTACCACAAACAGCTTTGGCCCTGCTGGCTTTACAAGACAAACCGGTCGATTCTGTCATCGAACAAGGCCTGGCTTTACTCAAAGACGAGACCAATGCCGCCTACTCCACACTCTCAATGGCTTTGGCCATTCTATGTTTGCAGCAGTATGATTTGCCCACAGACAGGTTTGTTGACCGGCTATTGCAGAGTCAACTGGCCGATGGCAGTTGGCGGCAAATGACACAGCTAACGGCGTTGGCCGTTCTGGCCTTGCAAAGTGTGAATGGGGGCGGCAATGTCTACCAACTCTAATTTGGTCTCACGTCGCAAATTTTTGAAGCTGGGCGGCGCGGCGCTGGGCGGTTTGGCAATCGGCGGATTCACTGTCCCCTGGCAAAAACGGATTGCCCAGCCGCAAGCACAAGTGACAATTTTGCCGGCCGCTTCATACAACGATGATTTGTTCGATTTGCTGCGGCGCGGCTTGCAAGATTATCCGGCAGTATTGGAACAGGTACGCGGCGGCCGGGTTGTCCTCAAGCCCAATATTGTTGATCATTACGCTGCCCATCCGGTAAACACCAACCCGGTTTTGATTGCAACGGCCGTTGCCGTGTTCCGCCATTATGGAGCGGCTGAAGTCATTGTCGCCGAAGGCCCTGGCCACCGCCGTGACACCGAAATGCTGCTGGAACTGTCCGGCGTAGGCGAAGCATTACGTCAGGAAAAAGCCCCCTTTGTCGATCTAAACCTGGATGCGATCAGCCCTGTGCCATTGGTCGCCAATTACACCCAACTGGGCCACATGTTTTTCCCCAACACGATTTTGGGCGCCGATCTGGTTGTTTCGCTGCCCAAACTCAAAACACATCATTGGTCGGGCGTTACCCTCTCTATGAAAAATATGTTTGGCACTGTGCCCGGTGTCAAATACGGCTGGCCCAAGAATTTGCTGCACTGGCGGGGTATTGCCGAAAGCATTATTGACATTAATACAACCATCCAGCCCGGATTTGCTATCGTAGACGGTGTAGAAGGCATGGAGGGAGACGGCCCACTACACGGGGATGTGATCCACAGCGGTGTGATTGTGATGGGGAATAATCTAACGGCCGTTGACGCCACCGCCGCCCGGATTATGGGCGTTTACCCGGAAAACATCGACTATTTGATGTACATGATGGCCTCTTTTGGCGGCACGATTAATGAACACCGCATCCAGCAGTTAGGCGAGAATCTGGCCGATTTCCGCCAGGATTTCCGGGTGTTGGACCATATGGCATTTATTAAACGGCCGTTACCCCTCACCAAAAAACTCCTCCTCCTGGGCTGGTAACCTGAACGTTTCACGCCAATTGTAAGATTCGTGTAACCTCTCTCACATTTTTTAGTAATACATCTTACCTATACTAAGGACGCCTGGCACAAAACGCCTGTATGACAGGAGTCAGTGCAAAAATAACCATTTGAACACAAAAGGAGTCCTAATAATGAAAAATTTCAACATGATCACCCTGGCTTTGATCAGCCTCTTTCTTTTAGCTGCGTGTACCGGAACCCAAACACCAGCAGCCGAAAGCAGCACCTCCGAGATGAGCGAAACAATGTCGGATGACACAATGATGGACGAAACAATGTCGGACGACACAATGGCCGACGAAACAATGTCAGATGACACAATGACGCATGATACGATGGCCGAAAGCGACGAGATGATGAGTGATGAAGAAACAACCACAATGGACGATATGAGTGAAATGGCTGACGTACCCGATTGGCAAGCCATTGAACTAACCGATGCCCGTACCGGCGAAACCTTCACCCTGGCCAGCTTCTCCGGCAAAACCGTCTTCGTAGAACCAATGGCTACCTGGTGCACCAACTGCCGCCAGCAGTTAGGCAACGTCCGCGAAGCCCGTGCCCAACTCGGCGATGATGTTGTCTTCATCGGTCTCAGCCTGGAAACAAACCTGGCCAGCGCTGATTTAGCTCAATACCAGAGCGATCAAGGCTTTGATTGGACCTTTGCCGTCATGACGCCAGAATTGCTGCAAGGATTAACCGACACGTTTGGCCGCAGCATCACCAGCGCCCCTTCCACGCCCCACTTCATCATCCGCCCGGACGGTTCCTACACCGATCTGGTCACCGGCATCGACTCGGTCGACCAAATTGTGAGCCAGGTTCAAGCCGCAGGCAGCTAAAAGCCTGATACAGATTGGTTCAATCTTGGAGATTGAACCAATCTTAGTGACCGTCTATAAATTAGTTCCCTTTTTACATAGATAAAGGTCACTTGAAGCGCATCCATCAATTCCGCAATTTATTTATGGATGCGCCTTTACCAGCCTATCCCCAAGGAAACCAAATGAACCAACTACTAGAAGCCTTTATTCTGGGTAACAGCGCCATCTTAACCAACGTCTGCATCCTGCCCCTTTATCCGGGCCTGATCGCCTTCATGGCCGGCAATGCCACCAATGAACGAGCACAAAAAGCAACCCGCTGGCTGGGGCTGCTTGTCCTGACCGGTGTCTTAACCTTGATGATTGTCGTCGGCGCGATTTTATTCTATTTGCAGCAATCTTTTGGGGCGCTTTTGCCCGTCTTACTGCCAGTGATTTATGGAGTCATCATTCTGTTAGGCATCCTGATGCTTTTCGGGCATAATCCATTCAATCGGCTGGCGACCATACAAACTCCGGCCTTACGTAACCCATACATCGCAGCTTTTGTGTATGGCCTGCTGTTAGGCCCCATGACTTTACCTTGCGCCGGACCGATTATTTTGAGCGCTTTTTTGCTGGGAACGGGCAGCTTTGCTGCTTTGGGCGATGGCCTGGCTTTCTTCCTGGCTTTTGGGCTGGGATTTGGTTGGCCGCTGGTGCTGCTGCCATTTTTGGCAATGCCTTTCCAGCGCCGTTTTACCAGATGGATGACGCAACGTTACGGCTTATTAACCCGTGTCTCCGGCGTACTATTAATTGCAATTGGTTTACTGGGCATTTATGCAGACTTACTGCCCCAACTTTGAATTTACTAAAAAACTAACTGTGGAGGATGCAAAGGGCGTGGAGGACAGAAAATATCAGAGAAAAACTCCGCGTTCTTTGCGCCTTTGCGGTTAGTCCTTGTCTATGCTAATTTTAACGGCCGATCCCGATTTTGCTGATTTTGCCCGCGATGAACTGCGCAAGGCGGATTCGGCTGCCCAAATTTCGGCCGAAATTGGGCCAGGGGTGCTGCTGGTGGAGAGCAACGGCCGTTTCTTCTCCCTCGCCCAACAGTGGCAAAAACAACCTCCAACTTTCATCCGCCACATCTGCCCGGTACAGGAAACCATGCCGCTTACCGGTTCTGCCGTCGATGTCGCCCGGTTAACCGAAACCGTCACCCGGCAGTTCCTCGACTTGATCGAACCAGAATGGCCTTTCTCCGTTCAAAGCCGCATCTTTGCTGACGTGTCTTATAAACCGTTCGACATCAATTCCGCCCTGGCCGACGTCATCCAGACTCGCACCGGCGCACCGTTGGACATACGCCAACCGGGGCAAATTTTGTCAGTCGTTGTCGCTGACAAAACAGCCTATCTGGGACTGTCGCTGGCCGCGCATAATTTGTCTGATTGGGCCGGCGGTGTGCGTCGTTTTGCCCGCGAACAGGGACAAATCAGCCGGGCCGAGTTCAAGCTGCTGGAAGCGCTGGAACTCTTCAAGATTGACCTGCCGCCGCGCGGGATTGCGCTGGATTTGGGGGCGGCCCCTGGTGGTTGGACACGTGTTTTACGGCAAAGAGAGCAGTATGTAACGGCCGTAGACCCCGCCCATCTCCACCCCAGCCTGCAAACCGACAAAAGCGTACGCCATATGCAAATGACTGCCGAAGAATACCTGGTCCAGTACCCCGACACCTTCGACCTCATCGTCAACGACATGCGCCTTGATGCGCGTGACTCGTCCCGGCTCATGGTCAGCTACGCGCCCTACCTCTACCCGCATGGACTGGCCATCATGACCCTCAAACTGCCCAAAGACAACCGACGGACAGCCATCGACCACAGCTTCAACATCCTCAAACAAGCGTATCATCTGCAAAACGCCCGCCAACTTTTCCACAATCGCAGCGAAATCACCGTTTACCTGACAAAATCAGAAATTTTCGGTTAAAATGGATAGCAGTTCAGCCGGTCAGCCAGTCAGCCTCTTTGCTGAAATGCTGAATTGCTGAGATGTTGAAACGCTGAAACGCAAGACGGAGGAAAAAATGCCCCCAAAAGTTGAACCGTTAACCAATGTTGATGCCGCCTGGTTGGGCATGGAAGACCCAACCAATCTCATGATGGTCTCCGGGATTCTAACATTTGACAAACCTATCAACATGGACCACCTAAAGGCGATCCTCAAGTATCGTTTCCTCAAATTTGAACGCTTCCGGCAGCGCGTGGTTCAGCCCAAGCTGCCGCTGGCTTCACCCTATTGGGAAACCGATTCCAACTTTTCCCTCGATGCCCATCTGCACCGGGTAGCCCTGCCGGAACCGGGCGATCAGACAGCCTTGCAAACGCTGGCCAGCGATTTGATGAGTACGCCTTTGGATTTCAGCAAACCACTGTGGCAGATGCACGTCATCGAAAATTTTGGTGAGGGTTGTGCGATTATGGTTCGCCTGCATCACTGCATCGCCGACGGCATTGCCCTCACATCAGTGCTGCTGGCTTTAACCGACTTTTCAGCCGACTCGCCCTGGCCCAAAGCGGATGATAACGACGACTCTGGCGAAGAAGAGAGCTTGTTCAGCGGCGCGGTAGGCGCGCTGTTCAAGCAGGCGCGTTCGGCCGCCAAATCGGCCCGCGAATTGACGGGCAAAGTCCTCCATGAAGGGCTGGAAGCGATCATCGCTCCGGCCAAAGCAGTCGATCTGGCCATCCAGGGGACGGACAATGCGCTGGCCTTCAGCCGATTGGTACTGCGCACGCCGGATCCCAAGACAATTTTCAAGGGGGAATTGGGGGTGGCTAAACGGGCAACGTGGTCACGGCCGTTACCGCTCAAACAAATCAAAACCATCAAAAACGTCACCGGCGGCACCGTCAACGACGTGCTGGTGTCGGCCCTGGCCGGGTCACTGCGCCGTTACCTGATCAGCCGCGGCCAGCCGGTTGACGGTCTCACATTCCGCGCTTTTGTGCCGGTCAACATTCGCAGCAACGAAGAGATGACCCAACTGGGAAACAAGTTCAGCCTCGTCTTCCTGCCGCTGCCGATCGGACTGGCCGATCCGCTCGATCGTTTGAATTTTGTGCGCGAACATATGGACAATCTCAAAAAATCGCCGGAAATCCCGGTGGCGTTTAGCATTTTGAAAGGGATTGGCATGTCACCGGCCGAACTGCAAGAGGTGATGGTAACGATGTTCGGGTCGAAGGCAACGGCCGTACTCACCAACGTCCCCGGCCCGCCCATCCCCCTCTACTTTGCCGGCAGCAAAATCACCGGTCTCATGTTCTGGGTGCCGCAGTCGGGCCGTGTCAGCCTGGGGTTGAGCATCCTCAGCTACGCCGGGCAGGTGTTCCTGGGCGTGGCCTCCGATGCCGGTCTGGTTCCCGACCCGCAGACGATCATCGACGGCTTTTACGCTGAATATGAATCGCTGCTGGAACTGGTACAACAGGCGGAAGAGCCAGAGCGAGTGGAAAAACCGGCGGTTCAGGTTGAGGATGATCCCAATCGCTGCCAGGCCATGACGAAAAACGGCCGTCGCTGCCGGAATCGTTCACTGGATGGCTCTGATTTTTGCCGGGTGCATCGACCCGCCTGACGATCGGGTTCCATGTGGCCTTGTGAATATTGTAAATGAAACTAAAACGGTTTTGGACATCTCTTTTACCCACCACGACTGATTCTCTTGAACGCGGGCGTGCCGGATTGGTTGCAACAACTTGTCTAGGGCTTATCGCTGCGATGGCCGCTTTGATTTTGATATGGTTAATCAGCGGCGATTTGGAGTGGGAAACGGCCGTTGCCGGGACAGTAATGAGCTTTATTTTGGTTGGTTTTATTATTTTAGCCAGAAACGGCCGTTCTCGATTGGCTCTGTGGCTGCTGAGCGGCCTGCTATTCCTGTTAATCACCAGCGACGCCGCCAGTTTTGGGCTTGGCTCTCCAGCAGCAGCCGCTTATTTTGTCCCGATCGTGTTAGTGGCTTGCGGAATAGGTTTATGGGGCGGTCTTGGGATGGCGGCTGCCGGGGGAACGGCCGTTTGGCTGATTGCCGAAGCAGCTGCAGCGGGTCGGTACACGCCAGAGATTCCCTACGAAGAATGGCATTTAACCTTCATCGCCCCCCTGTTCACCGTCCTCTTCTTCCTGGTTGCGCTCATCGTTGGCTACTGGATGGATTACACGAGCAAAACAATGAAGAGACACGAGTTATAAGAAAACTTTGCCCAATTTCGCCATTTATGGGATATGGAAAAACACAGAACTTGGAAAAGGCAGGCAGTAATTATGACCCTCAACATCTTGTTCACCGGCGCGAATCGCGGTCTTGGTCTGGCCATGGTCGCCCAACTACTGGAACAAGGCCAGCAAATTTGGGCCGTCAACCGGCATCAAAGTCCTGCATTACGGCCGTTACAAGAAAAATATCCGGCTGAACTCCATTTATTCCAGGCTGACATATCCGACGAAACTTCCATAAAACAGGCTGTTGAAGCGATTGCCAATCAGGTCACTCATCTTGACATCGTGGTCAATAACGCCGCCGTCCATTTAGAACAAGCCCAACCATCGATTGAGGAAGCGGATTTTTCAATTTATTTACCCACTTTTGCCATCAACACCGTCGGCCCGTTAATCGTCATCAAATATGCGCTGCCATTGTTGCGACAAGGCAAGCAAAAACTCATCGCCAATATCTCATCTGAAGCGGGATCAATTAGCAACGCGTGGCGCAGCAGCGAATATTCCTACTGCATGTCCAAATCGGCGCTCAACATGGGCAGCCAAATTTTGCAAAATGCGCTGAAAGAAGACGGCATCAAAGTGTTAGCCGTTCACCCCGGCTGGTTTAGTTCTGATATGGGCGGAGAAGATGCGCCTATCACCCCGGCCGCAGCAGCGGAAATGATCGTGCCGCTTCTGCTGAAATCGCACCATCTGACCGATCCGATCTTTGTGTCACCTACTGGGGAACCCATCCCCTGGTGACCAACCCAGAGGTCTGCCATGACCATAACTACTTCAATAACAGAACAGATTAACGGCAGCCAACGAACCCGTATTCTGCAAGAGTTTGTGACCAATTCGGCCGTTTACCCGCTGTTTGACGCGATTCGTTCGATTAGCAGCCAGGGGTTTGTCAATTATTGGCTGGAACTGCCCCATTATTTCCTTTTGTTGTCGGCTTTTGCCCAGGCCTGGTTTCTAGGGCGACGGTCGTCTCTCCCCTGGAGCCAGCGCGCCCTGGGCAACCTCATTGCCCCCACCCTGTACACGGTTATTGATATTACCCTGGAAGGATTGACCCAATTTATCAATCAGCCCTACCATTGGATTTACTGGTTATTTTCTTTACTCATGGCCTTACTCTACGTCTGGGAAGGTCTGCAACCTGATTGGCTGTTCGTCAGTGTCCTACTAAAAAACGTCAGCCGCGTCCTCCTTTTTCCAATCCTTTACGCCGTCTCCGAACTTTCCGGCGAACTGAGCAATCTTTCCTGGATCGGTTTTATCGACTACTGGCAGGGCAACAGCGGGCACGTTTTCATCTTTTTGGCCGCCCTGCTGCTGGGACTTCTTTTGGGTCTGGCCGAAGTACAAACCCAACACTACCTGGCGCTGCTGCGCAAAATCGCCCGCCACTTGCGGCAAGTTTCTGAATGGAGTTTTTCGCCCGATTTGCTGGCCCAATCCCTGGACAACAACAAAGCATTTGAACAACACCGGGTGCAGCGGGTGATTTTGTTTGCCGACATTCGCGGCTTTACCGCCTGGAGCGAAGATAAGGAGCCGGAATTGGTCGTGACCATGCTCAATGAGTTTTATGACCAGGCTGAGAAGATCATTATCGCCCACGAGGGGATGAAGCCGCATTTTATCGGGGATGAGGTAATGACCTGGTTTACTGATCCGGACCAGGCTCTGGCAACGGCCGTTACCCTGCGTGATGCCTTTCAAAATCAGTTACAACCTTATGGGCTGGCCGCCGGCCTGGGGCTGCACATTGGGCCGGTTATCGAAGGATTACTCGGTTCCTCCAGTACACGCAATTACGATATTGTGGGCGATACGGTCAATACGGCCAGCCGTTTGATGGCCGCGGCCGGACCAGGCGAGGTATTTGTTTCCGACGACCTGGCACAAGTGCGGCCGGAACGGTTCCAAACCACCCCAACCCGGCAGATTCAAGCAAAAGGTAAGCGTGACAAATTGACCGCCCACAGCTTGTAAAAGCCCTACTGCTTGTGAAACGCAGGTCAATTCAGATACGAGTGCAAATTGCCAACCAACTTTGGCTGGCGCAGGCGGCGTAAAGCCGTTTTTTCCAGTTGGCGTATCCGTTCCCGCGATAAACCCATTTTTTGCCCGATTTCCTTGAGGGTTTGCGGTTCATCACCCGCCAAACCATAACGCAGGCGTAAAATATTGGCTTCACGCGGGGTCAACTCGGTCAACATTTCGCGCAGTTGTTCGCCCAGCATTTTGCGCGAAACGAGATCGTCGGGCGCAATATCATGGTTATCTTCGATGAATTCGCCCAGTTCGGCATCAGGTTCTTCGCCAATGGGCTGTTCCAGGTGCAGCAACGGCCGTGAAATCTCCAACAGCCAGTTCACTTGATCCAACGGCAGTTCAATTTCAGCCGCCATTTCTTCTGTTGTCGGCGGACGGCCGTTTTCCTGTTCTATCGTTTGCCGGAAACGGTTCATTCGGCGCAGACGGGTATGCAGATGGGCCGGGATGCGGATTTCGCGGCTGTTGTTGGCCAGAGCGCGGGTCACGCCTTGTTTAATCCACCACGTCGCATAGGTGCTAAAGCGGTTGCCCAGGCGGTGATCGAATCGGTCAACGGCCGTTAACAACCCAATATTGCCTTCCTGTATCAAATCCATAAAATCCAGCCCCTGCCCGCGATACCGCTTGGCAAAACTGATCACCAACCGCGTATTGGACCGGATGAGCCGTTCACGAGCCGCCTCTCCTTCCACCTGAATGCGGTGCAGCCACGTTTTTTCCGGCGCAGTCAACGGCTCCTTTTCCAATCGGGCAGCCGCCAGCTTACCGGCCTCAATCGCCTGAGCCAGTTCGACTTCTTCAACAGCCGTTAACAAATCGTGACGGCCGTTTTCTTCCATATACATCCCCAAAAAATCCGTCGTGGCAAAATCAGAAAGATCGGACATCTCTGCCATCAGTTCCGGGGTGAACAGGTCGTCATCCATCAATTCAGGGCTGCCAACATCGTCATTATGCCGTTTATTCATATCAAGACTCCGGTCTTTTATACAGAACGATTATTTATCATTCTAAACTTTCAATTTTTATTGAAAGTATTGTAAACAACAAAATCAGCCAGGTCAACAAGACCAGGTCACTATTTATCCAACATTAAGACTATTGGGAAAACTGGCTACAACGGTCGCAGGTAGCGGCGCGCGCTGGCCCGCTCCAACTCGTTATCCAGACTAAGTTTGAATAATTCCAGATTTTCGCTGGGCCGTTTGAGGTTGAATGTATTGATTTGCTGATTTAATTTGGTAATGGTCTCGGTCCATTTCAGGCAAGCATCATCCCAGGCGATGACCAGCGCACTGCGTTGTCCTTCACCCTGCGCCAGACGGTATTCACGCTCGTACAAATTCCACTTACGTTTAATATCAGTTCGCAGGCTGTCAATTTGAGCCATCAAATCACTGCGAGCCATGATCCAGGCTGGTTTCAGGTCGTTCTGTTTGAGCAACCCATGGGCCAGTTCTTTCTCCGGCGCAAAAAGGCTGCGCTTGAGATTGAGCGGTTTGCCTTTGCCGGGCAGATTATCAAAAACACCCTGTTCGCGCCCTTCTTCAATCAGGTCATCAATCAGGTTTTGCCTATCGTGTTCCATCCGATAGCGGTGCTGAGCTTGAGCTTCAGGGCTGTTTTTGAGTGGCTTTGTGTCGTCGGGATTGTCGTTCATGGCCCAATTTTAGGCGCTTGCTGCCACCAGGCAAATTTGCTCATCGGCCATTGAACCAGTAGGATTAGCAAAGATGCTAACTACTAAGCCTCTCGAGGGCTGAGCTTGTCGAAGCCCGGCTTGCCTTCGACAAGCTCAGGCAACGGCCTTGGTAGTTAGCAAAGATAACATACAACTCAAACTTGTAACATGCGTACTGCGTCTATACCACGAAGGGCATAAACAGGCATTTTCTTTGAGACTGGAGACTGATAAATCTCCAATCTCCTTTAGCAAAGTGTCAGTTTATGGCCTTGTTCAGTAAGCCACCGGAAACAAACGAGGAACTATTTTGTGACGGTAGTTACCAAACACAAACCGCAGGAAAAACGATCGTCAGTTCAATCAATTCCCCGCGATTCGATCCAAGCCCTTTCCAGGTCTGGCCTTTCATGGCAAATGTTGGCCGGGGGAACGGCCGTTACCCTCATCCTGACTCTTTTGTGGACTTTTCGCCAGCCGGTATGGGAATTGCTCTCATTGGTGGGTGACCAAGACGCTGTCAGCGCTTACCTTAAAGGGTTTGGCCTGTTGGGGCCGTTAGTGCTGGCCATTGTGCAGCTCATCCAGATATTGGTCGCCGTCATTCCCGGACACGTCTTTTTGATCGCCGCCGGTTATGTGTACGGGTTTCCCCTGGGGCTGCTGCTGAATGTTGTTTATATTGTGGCCGCCAGCCAATTCTCTTTTAGCCTGGCACGATGGGCGGGACGGCCGTTTATCAGCCGGTTAGTTTCCAATGAACAGTTGGAAAAATGGTATGCCATCGGTGAAAAACAGGGCTTCACCTTCTTCACCATCGCTTTCGTTCTACCGGTTTTCCCCACCGATTTGATGAATTTTGTCGCCGGCCTCAGCGGTATTTCCGCGCGTAAATTTTTGGCGGCCAACTTCCTGGGCCGGCTGCCCGGCGCTATCATTTTGACCCTGATCGGTTCGCATGGCTTGCAATTCAGCCCCGCCACCTGGGCAGCAGTTCTGATTTTAACCGCAACTGTTTACATCTTCGGCCGGCTCATTCTCAGCCGGATTGAACAGCAGTACAAATCCATCAGTTAATACCCATCGTAATTACTAGCAGCTTGTCGGAAAAGTCCATAACAGGAATGTTTTGCCACTGATTAACACGGATTTGCACGGAAAACATAACTAAATTCGTGTCAA
>JBNKZT010000182.1:0-12164 GCA_050301775.1 Promineifilaceae bacterium (SeqCode) | reverse complement strand
GGCTCAAAGTCTCAAATTATGTATCAACGCATCGTCATTAAACTAGGCACCAGCGTGCTCACCGGCGGCACGCCACAAATTAATCGGCCTCACTTGGTGGAATTAATTCGCCAATGCGCCACACTATACGATCAAGGTAAAGATGTTCTTATTTGCACCTCCGGCGCTATTGCCGCCGGGCGAGAGCGGCTGAATTTCCCGGATTTACCCGACACTGTCAACAACAAGCAAATGCTGGCTGCTGTTGGTCAAAGCCGCCTGATGCTTATTTGGGAAAGTTTTTTCGAGATTTTCGGCATCCATGTGGGGCAGATTTTGCTGACACGCGGCGACACAGAACACCGCCGCCGTTTTTTGAATGCGCAGGACACAATCCAGACACTTTTGGCGCAGCGCATCATCCCCATCGTCAATGAGAATGACGCCGTGGCCACTGAGGAAATAAAGGTCGGTGATAATGATAATTTGTCAGCGCTGGTCGCCGTTTTAGCCGAGGCAGATTTACTGTTGATGTTAACCGACCAGCCGGGCTTGTATACGGCCGATCCCCGCACCAATACCGACGCCCAACTTATCCCTGAAGTCCACAAGATTGACGAAACACTGCGCCGATTAGCCGGAGGCAGTGTCAGCGGACTGGGTGTGGGCGGTATGATCACCAAGCTGCACGCCGCCGATGTGGCCCGCCGTGCCGGAACGGACGTGGTCATCGCTTCCGGACAGGCCCCCAATGTCATTTTGCGGGCGGTGGCCGGAGAGCAGGTGGGCACGCGCTTCCCGGCGCTGGAAACGCCGCTGGAAAGCCGTAAACGCTGGATTTTTGCCGGACCGAAGCCGCCGGGCCGGGTAGTGGTGGATGATGGAGCGGAAAAGGCGTTGTGTGGTAACGGCCGTTCCCTCCTCCCCGCCGGCATCACCCACATACAAGGCCACTTCGAGCGCGGCGACACTATCTCCATCCTCAACCAGGCTGGCAGCGAACTGGCGCGAGGCATCGCGCGCTATGCCAGTGAAGACCTGACCAGGATTCGCGGCTGCCATTCCGACGAAATTACAGCTAAATTAGGCCACAATCGTGGACCGGTGGCGGTCCATCGTAATGATATGATTCTTTTATAGCGTGTCAGCCAGTCAGCCGGTCAGCAATTCAGCTTTTTAGCTGACTGGCTGAGGTGCTGACATGCTAAAGTGCTTACCGGAGGTAAAAAATGACCGATCTAATCACCATGGGGAAAGCCGCCAAAGTTGCCAGCCGGCAGTTGGCTACGTTAACGACACGGAAAAAGAACGAGGCCCTGCTGGCTGTTGCCGATGAAATCGAGGCTCAATCATCGGCCATTTTAGCCGCTAATGCCCTGGATATTGAAGACGGCCGTTCCCACGGCCTGACTGATGCACTGTTGGATCGGCTGCTGCTGACTGAAAAACGGGTGGCCGGACTGGCCGCCGATACCCGCAAGGTAGCCGATTTACCCGATCCGGTTGGTGAAGAACTGGAAAGCCGCCTCCTGCCCAACGGGATGCGCCTGAGCCGCCGCCGCATCCCCATTGGCGTGCTGGGCGTCATTTACGAGGCCCGCCCCAACGTGACCATCGACATCGCCACACTAAGCCTGAAGACAGGCAATGCTTCCATTTTGCGCGGCGGCAGCGAGACGCTGCGTTCCAATCTGGCGTTGGTGGCCGTGATTCAAACTGCTTTACGCGATGTTGGTTTACCGCAAACGGCCGTACAATACATCGACAACCCCGACCGTGAACTGGTCGCCCAGTTACTTCGCCTGGATAAATACGTCGATATCCTCATTCCCCGTGGCGGGGCCGGGCTGCACAAGCTGTGCAAAGAACAAAGCTCGATTCCTGTCATCACCGGCGGCATTGGCATCTGCCACATCTTTGTCGATGAAAGCGCCGATTTGGACCGCGCCGTAGACATCGTGGAAAACTCGAAGGTACAACGCCCCAGTGTCTGCAATGCGCTGGATACGGTACTGGTTCATCCGGCCATCGCCCAGGAATTTTTACCCAAAATGGCGCTGCGGTTGGCCAAAAGCGGCGTCGAGCTGCGAGCTTCCAGCGAATCATTCGACATCCTGCAAAAATTACAGCATGAAGCCAAAGTAGTTGCTGCCGGCCCGGAAGACTTCGATCAGGAATGGCTGTCGCTGATTCTGGGCGTCCGCCTGGTAGCTGATGTGGATGAAGCTATCGCCCATATTCAACAGCACACGACCGAACACACGGAAAGCATCCTCACCAACGATTGGCACAACGCGAATAAATTTGTCAATTCCTTAAGTTCGTCGGCGATTTTTGTCAACGCCAGCACCCGCTTCAACGATGGCGGGCAGTTCGGCCTGGGCGCGGAGGTCGCGGTCAGTACCCAAAAACTGCACGCCCGCGGCCCGATGGGGCTGGAAGAGTTGACGACTTACAAGTGGATTGGGTACGGGGATGGCCATGTACGGCCGTAAAGAGGAAAAACCGCAGAGCGCAGAGATTATTGATTGCTTTGCGCTCCTGCGGTAAAAATTTCTAGTTCAAACCAGTCGGATACAGGCCAATGAAGACGGTTCCTTCCTGGGGTGATGATTTGAAGGTGACACGGCCGTTCAAATACCGTTCACTCAACAATTTAATGCTGTAAGTGCCCAGGCCGCGATCACTGCCTTTCGTCGAAAACGAGCGCTGAAAAACCTGCAACTGAACGTGGCGCGGCATAAACTCAGGATTATGCACCCAAAACCGGACAAATTCCCCGTAACTACTACAGCCAATCGTTACCGTTTCACCTGGCTTACACGCTTCCAGTGCATTTTTAACCATATTGCCTACCACCCGTTTCAGCAAAGTCGGGTCTAACAACATCTCTATATTGTCTGACTGCGGATCCACCTGAATAAACCGATCTTCACTGACCATGTGGCGCTCGTACAGATTTTTAACATCTTGCAAAAGCCAGAGAGATTGAATTTGTCGCTGCTCCAGTTTCAATTCTCCATTTTCCGCCGCCAATAATTGGCGCTGCGCTTCTATCTCATCAATCAATTGATGGGATGCCTGACTCAATAAACCACTAAAATCAAAATCCTGTAATTCGGCCGGATCATCAGACATCGCCACTAATTCTGCCAGACCTTGAATAGCCCCAGCCGTGTTGCGAATGTCATGGAAAAAGACACGCTCCAAAATGGAACGTCGCTTCTCGTTGCTGATGTCGTTCACGGCAAAAACCGTATACGCTTCACCATTCAACTGGAAAGGCGTGGCCCAAACCCGCAAGTCAAGTGCATCCTCTACACCATCATCATCTTGGCGGGTAATACGGCATTCCTGAATAGCTTTGACACCTTTTTGGGCTTTTAGGATTGCCTGGACGGCCCCGCAGGTAGTGCAAAACTCCGTTGTGCCGCAGCCGCCATCCGTTTCAAAGGCATGAGTACAGTTGAGCGCCTCGCCGGGGCGCAGCCCAATAGCCGAATCGCCGTCAATCTGCACCGCCTGGCAAAAAGCTGAATTGCCGTAAACAATTTGCCGCTGCTCATTCAAAATGACCAGGCCATCGGGAACGGCATCCATGATCTCCAACATAAATCCAGCATTGGCAAAAAGGCTTTGCTGCTGTTGTAACGTTTCGAAGATGGCTCGTTCAGCCGGGGCAAATTGGGTTTCTTTTTTGTCTGTCATGACGACTCCCATGAGTTCACCTGCTTTCATTTTATGGTAAAGGCCTCGGGCCATTTATAGGATTGAATTTTATTGATCTTTATTGGAACGTATTCATCTTCAAATACAGATTCATACTGAATTGCGCGATGAGAGGAACTGCTCAGTAAACCTCAAATGTTCTTATATTTTATTCGTTTTCAAGGAGAATTACTCTGGGAAATTAGTCAGATTGCTGGATGACTCAAACACCCAGCAATTCTCATTTTGCCTTCTTGCTATGAATGAATTCATAGGCTGACACATCAAAAACGTGTTGAAACACGTTAATTGGGGCGCTTTTAACCTGTTTTAACAGGTTTTACTGCTATAGCCGCCGATTTCAATCGGTGGCTAATGGCGACAAGGGTTTTAAATTGAGAATTACTGTCAAACACCGGCATAGCTGGAAATTAGTCCCAAGGTTCGTTATAATCAGGTTTATTGTTCCTTTGAGTAAGCCTTATTGGCGATTACCCTCTAAACTGAGGAGCAGGGCATGGCACAATCTCGGTACGAAACGCTATTACGCAAAAAACTACAAACACACTTCAACATCAGCGAGTTGAAGACCTTGTGTGCTGATTTAGGCATTGACCACGAGGAATTGCCCAAGGAAGGGAAATCAGACATTGTTAGAGAGTTGGTCTCTTATTGTGAAAAACGTAATCGCTTAGTAACAAGTATCTACTTCTTGGAATTTTTTCGCTAATATCCTCTCACTTAATCTTCATACTCGAAATCAAATGAACGTCCCGCTGCGGGAAGGGGATTTCGATGCTGGCTTCATTGAGAGCCTGGTAAAGAACTGTGTTCATCTTGTCGATGATGCGGCGCGTCTCCACGTAATGCTCAATCCAGCAACGCACAGTAAAATCGAGTGATGAAGGACCAAATCCCAAGAACAACGCTTCAATGCGCTCATCTTGCATGACCCAATCCTGGGCACGAATGGCAGCAATCATGATTGACCTGGCTCGCTCAATATCTGTGCCGTAGGCTATTCCTACTTGCGTTTGCACCCGATAGACAGTGTTGGGATCAGAATAGTTGACGACCAGTCCTTTGCCAATAACTGAATTCGGCACCGAAACCATGCGGTTGTCGCGAGTGCGGATGCGGGTACTGCGTAGGCCAATATCGACCACATCACCCCAGGTGTTGATATCGTTCAACTCTACCCGGTCGCCAATTTTGAAGGGCTGATCGACCATAATGGTAAAGCCGGTGATCATATCGCCCAACGTTTCCTGAGCGGCGAGAGCCACAGCCAATGAGCCGATACCCAACGTCGTTACCAGGGCGCTGACTTCGATGCCGTAACGTCCCAGCACAGTTACGATGACGACGACGGATAAGACGAGCAAAGCGATGCGACGGAATAAGTCCAAGTAGCGGTCGTCGAGTTCGGTTTCGGTTTGACTGGCTACTTCACGGCCGTACCACACCACCAGCCCCCCAATCAACCGGTACAAAAAGAGGTAAACAATCAGAAAATAAACCACAAACAACAGATCGCCAATCGCGCCATGCCAACTGGCCGGAATGAGACTAACCCGATCCAGTGCCAAATCAATACCGCCCACAACAATTACCGCCCGCAGCGGAAAATCAGCCGCGTCCAAAACCGTATCATCCAAATGGGTATGGGTACGGCCGATAACCTTTGTACTGACAAACCCAATAATCCACTTGGATAGGCGGCTCAACAGCCAGGCCAAAACCATAATCAGAACAGCCAACCCAATTTCGCGCACTTGCAGTGACATTGTTTGCTCCTTCATCGCGGAGATTTAGTCGGAGAAAAATCCATAAATCTCTTAATCCCCGCCGCTGCACCTTCTCATCAACTTCCGCTATAATAGACACGTATCTCGTACCTTTCAAGTTTGAACAGGGCAGCACCAGGAAAATTGAACGGATCAGGAGAGTGTGTCATGGATGAAAATTACGTCGATCTGCCAGCGATTGAAGAGATTCAGGCGCTTGTCGAACAAAACAATTTAGAACGTTTGAGGCAGCTTCTGGTCGAAGTTCACCCGGCCGACATTGCCGACTTAATGGACCAACTGCCGTCGGACACGGCCGTTACCATTTTCAGCCTGCTCGAGTTAGACGTAGCCAGTGAAGTACTCGACGAAACCGGCAGCCTGGTACGGCAAGAACTGGTCGATAAAGTAGACGACGAACATCTGGCCGATCTGCTGGAAACGCTGCCCATGGACGACGCAGCTGAATTCCTGGAAGATTTGCCCGACGACGTTTCCGACCGTCTGCTCGATTTGATGGAGCCGGAAGAGGCGGAAGAAGTTCGGGAGCTGCTGCGCTACGAAGAGGAAACCGCCGGCCGTTTGATGACCCGCAACGTCGTTTCCCTGCGCCGCCACTGGACCGTAGCCCACACCCTCGATTTTCTGCGCTCCCTGGAAGACCCGGAAACGCTGCAATACCTTTACGTTGTTGACCGCCACGACAAACTCATTGGCGTCGTTCCCCTGCGCGTCCTGGTCCTGGCCAATGCCGAGCGAACCATCGAGGAAATCATGGCCCCCGACATCGTGTCGGTACCGGTCACGGCCGATCAGGAAGAACTGGCCGAGATGGTCGCCCGGTACGACTTTTTTGCCATTCCGGTGGTGGATAGTAACGGCCGTCTCCTGGGCGTCGTCACCGTCGATGACGTCCTCGACATTTTCGAAGAAGAAGTCACCGAAGACATCCAGCGGCTGGGTGGTTCTGAACCGCTGGATCAACCCTACTTCTCCGCCACAGTCTGGCAAATCGTCGGCAAGCGGATTGGCTGGCTGCTCCTGCTTTTCGTCGCCTCGACCCTATCTGGCGAAGTCATCCGCATGTTCCAGCATGAACTGGATGTCGTGGTTGCCCTCGGCTTTTTCATCACCCTCATCACCGGCACAGGCGGCAACGCCGGTTCGCAAACCGTAGCCACCATCATCCGCGCCATCACCCTGGACGAGGTACGATTGAGCAATCTATGGCAAACCTGGCGGCGCGAGGTCTCAGTCGGCCTGATTTTAGGACTGGTGATGGGCTTCGTGGGCATTGCCCGTGCCCTTTTGTGGCACACCGGTTTTGGCGTAGCCCTGGTCGTCGCTTTAACCCTGCCGGTCGTCGTCATCTGGTCTACCACCGTAGCCACCGTCATCCCCGTCGTCGCCGACCGCTACAAAATCGACCCCACCGTTATCAGCGGCCCGATGATTGCCACTATCGTCGATGCGTCCGGCCTGCTGATTTACTTCTCACTGGCGAAAACGATTTTGGGTATTTGACGCATAACACATGACTTCATTATGATTCAAAAAAACACATGAATCCACACGATTTCTCGATTCCAGATGAGTTGGTGACCGCTTTACGCCAGGCGCAGCATGTGGCTGTGTTGACCGGAGCAGGAATTTCAGCCGAGAGCGGCGTGCCTACGTTCCGCGAGGCCCAGACAGGATTGTGGGCAAAGTACGATCCGGAAGAGTTGGCTACGCCGCAGGCATTCCGGCGCAATCCCCGGCTGGTATGGGAATGGTACGAATGGCGGCGCGGCCTGGTGGCCAAAGCTGAACCCAATCCTGGCCACCGGGCGCTGGCAGTACTCGCTCAACACGTTCCCCAACTCACCCTCATCACCCAAAATGTGGACGGACTGCACCAGCGGGCCGGCAGCGAAAACATCATCGAACTGCATGGGAACATCACGCGTACCAAATGTTATGAGAACGGCCGTATCGTTGAAAATTGGCCGGAAACGGACGACGTACCACCGCGTTGTCCCGATTGTGGTGGTTTGCTGCGGCCGGATGTGGTCTGGTTTGGCGAAGAATTGCCGGTTGATGCGCTGGCAACGGCCGTTACCGCGGCCCAAACTTGTAATATTTTCTTTTCCATCGGGACGTCGGCGCTGGTCCAACCGGCGGCTTCTTTACCATTACAGGCAGTGTGGAACGGCCGTGTCACCGTCGAAATCAATCCCCAACCCACACCCATTACCCGGCAAATGGATTACATTCTGGCCGGCCCATCAGGTGAAGTACTGCCGGCGCTGCTAGCCGCTGCCTGGGACTCATAACCGAAACAAGCATACGCAATAAATCATGCGCCATGCCTGAAGCTGACGCATGACACAACGTCCGCCCGAATTACCCAAAAGTTCAATCAGTAATTCTCAATTTAAAACCCTTGTCGCCATTAGCCACCGATTGAAATCGGCGGCTATAGCAGTAAAACCTGTTAAAACAGGTTAAAAGCGCCCCAATTAACGGGTTTCAACACGTTTTTGATGGGTCAGCCTATGAATTCATTCATAGCAAGAAGGCAAAATGAGAATTGCTGAAGTTCAATCAACAACCTGCCAAAATCAGGCCAAGTACGTTATACTCATATTAAGTAATAATTTAGGAGCCAATCAATGCTTCAGGCGAACTAGGAGGTAGTATTCAATGGTCATGCAAGACGTTTTAGCCGTTATCCTCGGAGGTGGTCAGGGAACCCGCCTTTTTCCGTTAACCCGCGATCGTACCAAACCGGCCGTACCACTGGCCGGAAAATACCGACTCATTGACATTCCCATGAGCAACTGCTTCCACGCCGGTATTGATAAAATCGCAATTTTGACCCAATTCAAATCCGTATCCCTCCATCGCCACATTCACCGCACTTACATGCGCGACGCATTTTCGCAAGGCTGGGTCCAGATTTTGGCCGCCGAACAAACCCATCAAAGCGGGGAATGGTACCAGGGAACGGCCGATGCCATCCGTAAACAAGTCATTGAAATCGAATCCGCCGGCACCAAATACACCCTCATTCTGGCCGGCGACCACCTCTACCGGATGAATTACCGCAAATTCGTCGAGCACCACATCGCCACCAAAGCCGACATCAGTATTGCCGTCCAACCGGTCAGCCGGGAGGAAGCGCCCGGACTAGGCATCTTGAAACTAAACAAAGACGGCCAAATCACCGAATTCGTCGAAAAACCCAAAAACCCCGAAGAAATCGCCCGCCTGGAAAGCAGCGATGATCCCCACAAGCCGCTCATGGCTTCAATGGGCATTTATGTTTTCAAAACGGAAACCTTATTCAAAATGCTGGATGAAAACCAGGATACCGATTTCGGCCGTCATATCATTCCCGCCGCCATCGACAAAAAACGAGTTATGGGCTACATCTTTAATGGCTATTGGGAAGACATCGGGACAGTACGCCGCTTTTACGAGGTTAATTTGAACATGGCTGCCCCGCTGCCGCTCTTCAATTTATACGATCCAGCCCATCCTATCTACACCCGTCCCCGCTTTTTGGCCGGTTCTAAAGTGGAAGGGGGCAGCCTGACCAATGTGTTACTGGCCGATGGCTGCCGCATTCAAGAAGCGGCTATTCGCAATTCGGTCATCGGCATTCGCAGCATCATCGGCCGCGGCGTAACGATTGAACGCAGTCTCGTCATGGGCGCCGACTTCTACGAAACGCCTGATGAAATCAGTGAATGGTGGCAGCCAGACAACCCCAACATGGGCATTGGGCCTGATTCCGTTATCCAGGGAGCCATCATCGACAAAAACGCGCGAATCGGCCGTCACGTCATCATCCGCAACCTGCCCGGCCGGCCCGATGAGGACCATGGCAATTGGGTCTCCCGTGAAGGGATCGTCATCGTGCCCAAAGGAGGGGTTATCCCTGACGGCACGGTGATTTAATTTTTATGAGCCGGGGCCAGGGGTGGCCCCTCTACGTGGTGCGTAATCGTAGAGGGACCTCCCAGGTCCCGGTTCTGAGTAAATAAAACATTTGTTCTAATTCGTGATTTCCGGTAAAATACCCTTCATTATTGGCGACAACAAAATAGGGGGTATTTGATGGCTGGTTTACAATTCCACAAACTCGATTTACACACGCACACACCGGCGTCGCGCTGTTACCGTTTCCCGGAACATACGCCGGAACAAATCGTCCAGGCGGCGCTGGATAAGGGCCTGGATGGGATAGCGATTACCGACCACAACACGGCCGTTTCCATCCAATCCATGCAATCTGCTGCCAAAGATACCAATCTGGTTATCTTCCCCGGCGTCGAAATCAGCATGAGCGATGGCTTTCACGTCATCGCTCTTTTTGATCCGGCCACCGAACAACGGCAGGTAGAGAACTTTTTGGGGGCGATTGGGATTTTGGCCGAGGATTACGGCCGTTCCCAGGCCCTGTGCACCAAAAGCGTCTACGACGTCATCGACAAAATTCGCGAGCGGGGCGGGCTGGCCATCCTGGCCCACATCGACGGCCCCAAAGGGGCATTTTCCACAATGATTAGCGAGCGGAACGGGAAAGTGACGGTTCCGGTCGGCTGTCGCAAGTTGTTTAACGAGGCCAATTATCATGCGGTCGAGGTGATGAACGGCCGTCTCCCCGACGGTTTCGATGCCCAGCACCAGTTCAAACGCTTTCCCGCCTTCTATCAAGCATCTGACAATCCCGACCCGGAGCAGCCGACCAAACATTCGCTGGCTGGCCTGGGCCACCGCACCACCTGGTTCAAGCTGGACCAGATTGACCTGGAAGGGCTGCGCCAATGTTTCGCCGACCCGGAAGTGCGCATTCACCAGATGGACGAGTACGCCGCATCGGCCACGCCCAAAATCACCGGCCTGCGCGTCGGCCCCGATGGCTTCCTAAAATATCAAAGGTTTGATTTTCACGAAGGACTGAACAGCCTCATCGGCGGCAAAGGCGTGGGCAAGTCGCTGGCGGTGGAACTGCTGCGCTTTGGCCTGGACCAGCCGCCGGAAGACGCCGATTTGCGCCGCGACCATTTGAGCAAGCTGGACAAGCGGCTCCGGCCCGGCAACAGTGTGGAGATTGAATATGCGTTGGGCAACGGCCGTTCCTACCACATCCAACGTACCTACCAGGGCCAGCAAAACGGCCGTGCCCTCAGTCAGGTCAAATGCGTCAACGCCGCCAACGACGAGCCCTACCAGGGCGACATCCCGGCCCTGTGCCCCATCCTGGCCTACAGCCAGACCGAAGTCATCAAAATCGCCGAGGACAAAGGGGAACAGTTAGATTTGATTGACCGGTTTATTGACAAACGGCCGTTCCTCCACTCAATCTCTAGTCTCCAGTCTCAGTTAGCCGCCAACGACACCCAACTGGCCGCCGCCCTGGAATCCGAAGGCCGCCTCGACGAACTGGAGCGGGAAATCAGCACGCTGCAAGCCCAAATCGACGGCATTAACGAGATGCTGGCCCACCCCCATTTTGCCGCCATGCAGCAGGCCGAGGCCAAAAACGGCGTGCTGGCCAGCCAGGCCCAGGCGGTGAAGTCACTTATCAGTCAGGCGGAGGATTGGCACGGCCGTGTCCAACACCTGCCACTCCCCGCCCTGCCCGACTCCTTAGCCAACGACAACGCAATACGCAATACGCAATACGTCATCACCGAGATGGTAGAGCAGGGAACGGCCGTTCTCACCCAACTCATCACCCACCTGCAACAGGCCCAACAAACCATCCAACAAACCAACCAACAATGGCTTCCCGAATTCCAGCAAATCCAAAAACAATACGCCACCCTCCTGCAAGACCGGGGCGACCAGCGCGTCCAGGAACAGCGCCGCCAGCAGTTGGAACGGCAAAAACTAGCTCACGAAGCCGAAGCCCAACGCTACCGCCAGCAGGTCGCCAGCCTGCCCGCGCTGCGGCAGGAACGAAACGAATTGCTCGACCAATTGACCGCCGCCCATCACGATTATTTCCAGACCCGCCAGACCAAATTCCAGCAGCTAACCGAGCTGTCCGACGACAAACTGCGCCTGACTCTGGCCCACGCCGCCGACCACAGCGCCTTCGTCGAGCGGTTGGTCGAGCTGCTCAAAGGCGGCGCCAACGCCCCGTCAACGTCCACCCGCCGCCAGATCGCAGAGAAAGTCCATCCGCGCCAGTTTGTTGATTTGGTATTGGCACGGGATGTGGATGAGTTAGCGGAAACGACCGATCTCACCCCCAATTGGGCCGAACGGGTCATCGAAAAACTGTGGTCACACGACAACTTCGCCGAGGTATTGGCCTTGCAGCACAGCGTCCACCCCGCCGACGTGCCCAGCATCCTCTTCCGCAAACACGGCGACCGCTACGACGAATTGAGCGAACTCTCCGTCGGCCAGAAATGCACCGCCCTGCTCATCATCGCCCTGTGCGATGGCACGATGCCGGTCATCATCGACCAGCCGGAAGATGCGCTAGACATTGTTTCTGTTTGGGAAGATGTGGCCAAGAAGCTGCGCCGGGGCAAAGAAACCCGCCAGTTCATCCTCACCACCCACAACGCCAGCGTCGCCGTCGGCGCCGATTCCGACCAGTTCATCGTCCTCAAAGCCGGGGCCAACGAAGGCCGCGTCGCCGCCGCCGGGGCCATCGACCGGCCAGAGGTCCGCGAAGCCGTCATC
>JBNKZT010000181.1:0-12235 GCA_050301775.1 Promineifilaceae bacterium (SeqCode) | reverse complement strand
GAGCAAAATCATAAAAAATCCGTGCCAATCTGTGCTAATCCGTGGCCTAAATTTCTTTTTCCGACAGCCTGCTAGCAGCCCAACTCATCAACTTACCTGTCTTGTCTGCCTTCCTACCCCATGTTAAAATGTGAAAGGAACATCACTCGGAGGTGACATCTGGAAAGTTTAGAGTTAGCCCATTTGCTGGTCGATATCATTCTCGACAAAAAAGGGAGCGACATTACCCTGCTCGATCTTCGTGAACAAGCTCTTTTTGCTGATTATTTCTTGATTTGTAACGGTGAAAATGAAAGGCAGTTAAAAGCCCTGGCTGAAACTATCAGAGAGAAGGCCAAACAGGATGCTAAAGTGATTGCTTATGGCGTTGAAGGTGAACCGCGTTCTGGTTGGATGCTGGTTGATTTTGGTGATTTGATTGTTCACATTTTTTCACCGCATCAACGCACTTACTATGATTTGGAAGACCTTTGGCGTGAAGCGCATGTTGTCCTGCGTATGCAATAACAACAAGTTTTGACGGCCAAACGAAAAGAGCGCCCATCAGGGCGCTCTTTTTTGTTCATTTAACCTACGGGAGGTTAACGAAGCATTACTCTCGTATCCACGGGTCGGTGTTACGGTTCCAGTCGAACAATTCAGACGGGGCAAAGAAGAGATTGACTTCCTTGACCGCATTTTCAGGGCTGTCGGAGCCATGAACCAGATTGCGGCCGATTTCCATTCCAAAGTCGCCGCGAATTGTGCCGGGGGCTGCCTCAACGGGTTTGGTTGACCCCATCGTGGAACGGGCCGCCGCAATCGCTTCTTTACCTTCCCACACCATCGCCACAACCGGGCCGGAGGTAATGTAGGCGACCAGGTCTTTGTAAAACGGCCGTTCCTTATGCACTCCGTAATGCTGTTCCGCCAGCGCCTGGGACATGTGGATAAATTTCATGCCGACTAATTTTAAGCCACGCCGTTCAAATCGGGCGATAATCTCACCCGCTAAGCCACGTTGAACCCCATCAGGTTTTACCAAAATCAATGTACGTTCCATCAAAATACTCCATTTATTAAATTTCTTCGGGCAAAGAAAGAGGCAGCTGATTGAAAATAAGCTGCCTCAACATTTCATTGTCAACGAATTTCACGATTCAACAATCGTGGTCACTGTTTTTACAACAAAATCAGATTTGGTCAAGCGCAACCCGGTAAGTATCCAATGCTTTTTGCAGTTGGCCATTGCGCATATAGGCATCACCTAATAAATGACGGAAGAGTGGCTGTTCCGGATGATCGACGGCAACAGTTTCCAGATCAGCAATCAGAGACATCATCCCACCGCCGGCATCGACCAGTGTCTGGTAGGCATGCAAAGCCTCATTAAACGTACCCCTATCTACAGCCTGCCGCGCGGCTGCCAATTTTTCATCGTCCAGAGAAAAGACCGTCGTTTCAATTTCGTCTTCCGGCATGTCAAACAAATCCGTATCGGATACGGCCGTGTCAGTCAATGGCCCGGTTTCAAATAGGCTGTCTGACAAAGGTTCGGAGCGAGATAGGACAGAATCGTCATAAAGGTCGGAAATGGTGGTCTCTTCCTCATCCAACCAACCTTCTATGTCCGGTTCATCCAGGTCTCTGAGCCACTGTGTTTGTCCCGGCATTTCTTCCAATGAGTCAGTATCAACATCCAGCCACTCGGGCAGTGCCTCTTCAATTCCTTCCGATAAGTAATAGCCGTCTTCGGCCGGTTCATCATCAGGAATAAAGGACGTTTCATCTGCTCCAGAAAAATCGGGGGATGCTTCATCCATAACAGCAACTTCTTCAACATCAGTCAGGATTTCCAGGGAGTCAGGCGCAACGGCCGTTTCCGCAATGTCATCCACCTCGTCTAAAAACTCAGGGGATAGTTCGCCCGTGCTGGAAAGAGTCGGTAATTCCTCTAGTCTGGCCCCCTGCTGGGCCGCCAATGCTTCCAGCCAGGCCATGGCGTCGTCCATATCTTCGGGCACTTCCAACTCGGTTAAATCAGCCTCGGACACAGCCACATCTTCCAGTTCAACAAGGCCTGGGCTGTCATCATCTGCGGTGGTAACGGCCGTTTCCGCACCAATGTCCATCAGATCATCCAGCAAGGCGGCATCATCCTCGTCTTCCGGCAATTCGTCAATTTCATCCGGGAAAACGTCAGTTAATAATTCAGCCATGTCAACTGGCTCTTCAATTTCGGGCGCCGGTTCATCAGCCAGAACGGGCATGTCATCGGCCGATACAGATGGTAGTTCTTCTAATTTGGCCCCCTGACGGGCGGCCAATCGTTCCAACCAGGCCATCATCGCTTCAGGATCATCGGGCATTTCGGCCAAAATATCATCTTCAGTTTCCGTTTCGGTGGGTTCATCATCCAGCGCTGCCGCAGGTTCAACAGCCATTTCAGCTTCAGGTTCAACTGTTTCAGCCGCTTCGGGCACTTCAAACAGATCGACAGCAAACTCATCTTCATCTGTAGATGCCAATTCGGTGACATCGATTTCTTCTTGTTCCGCCGCCACCTGCTGCAGCCAGGCCAGGGCTTCATCCGGGTCATCGGGCATATCGTCAGATAAATCAGCCAGATCAACCAGGCCAGCGGCCGGTTTTTCTGGTGTTTTTTCGGGCTGGGCCAGTTGGTCTAGCCAATCCAACGCCGCGGCCAAATCATCTTCTGAACCGGACACGGCCGTTTCCTCAATCGGCATTTTCACTGTTTCACGGGGAATCGAATCACTATCCTGAAGCGCCAACTGCTCCAACCAATCCAATGCTTCAGTCAACTCATCGGTCGGGGCTTCCGGTTCTGGTTCGACCGCAGCCGGCGGTTCGACAAATAACGCTTCATCCACAACACCGGCAATCGTTGGCAAATCTTCTAACGGCGTATCTTGCTCGGCTGCTAAATCTTCCAACCAGCCCATCGCATCGTCCAGGTCGGCCGGTGTGTCATCAAATGACAATTCGGTGTCAAGCTCACTCGCATCGGGAACGGCCGTTTCATCTACCACAATTTCATCGGTCACATCCGACAATGCTTCAACTGACTCATCCTGCTCCTCAGCCAACGCATCCAGCCAAACCATCGCATCATCCAGGTTGTCCGGCACTTCCACGGCCGAAGCTTCCTCGACCGCTTCTTCAGATTCTTGTTCCGGTAGTTCTGCTACAGCCTCTTCGGTTTCGGGCATCTCTTCCAACCAATCCAAAGAAGCGTCCACCGACTCTAATTCGCTTTCCAGGCCCAGGTCATAAGGAGCGTCCATATCCTCGACAACATCCTCGGCTAAATCTTCCAGCCATTCCAGCGAGGTATCAGGGGCTGCGGCTGCGGCTTCAGTTTCATCGATTGAATCCGGCAGCGATATTTCGGCTTCAGCCATGCTGGGTAGTTCTTCCAAACGCGCCCCTTGCTTGGCCGCCAAACCTTCCAGCCAGGCCATCGCATCGTCGATATCTTCCGGCGCTGTATCTTCATCTTCAATCTCGAATTCTGGCCCGACAATGGCTGAAATATCCGTTTCCAGTCCAGCTTCAATCGTAAATTCAGCCGCGTCAATCTCATCGGTCGGCTCTTGAGGCATCACTATTTCTGGTTCAGTAGCCAATCCATCGACCATACTGGGCAGTTCTTCCATACGCGCCCCCTGACCGGCCGCCAATGCTTCTAACCAGGCCATTGCATCATCGATATCTTCCGGCGGTTCGCTAGGAATAGAATCCTCTAAATCGGTTACTTCGGAAAAGCTGGCTTCTGGTTCCTCAATGATTTCCAATTCATCGGCTTCATCGGAAACCGCTTCCAGCCAGTCAAGGGCGGCTTGGGCAGAGTCGCTTTCCAATTCCGGGTACGCTTCTTCAATAGAACTCTCACTAGCCAAACCCAACAAATCGTCTAAAGAATCGTCTGGTTCAGCGGCTAATTCACCCAGCCAGGTCAAGGCATCATCGGTTTCGGGTACGGCCGTTTCCTCAAATTCAACCGGCTCCACAGCCAGTTCGCCAGTCGATCCCGTACTTTCCTCCAATTCTGACAACCAATCCATACTTTCTTCCGGCTCATCAGGCAAAACACTTAACGAGTCGGCAAAATCCGGCAGAATCGGTTCCGCGCCAAATTCAGCCAACGGCCCGGTATCGCCAGCAATCGTCAGATCGTCCAACCAACCTGTACCGCTGTCGAATTCGTCAATTTCCTTATCAACCAGTTCTACGGCCGTGGCCGATTCTTCAGCCAATGAATCCAACCAATCTAAATCGGCGTTCAACTCGCCCGTTACACCGGCTAACACATCTTCCATTTCCGATTCAGTTCGAGTCCAATCCAGAGCAAAGTTCTCGTCTACCAAGTCTGGTTCAGATTCCCCTAACCCTTCCAGCAAATCAAGCCCATCCGGTTCACCACCAAAATCAGGCAGTTCATCGGGCATACTGACTTGGGTTGGCAGCTCATCAACGGCCCCGCCTTCGCCGGCAGCCACGCGTGATGCGTAACTGGCGCTTTCAGCTTCGTCATCCAGCATCAATTCTGCCGGTTCATCGGCCGATGCAGCTAATTCCTCCAGCCAGCCCAAATCATCATCACTGGTTTCAGATAAACTATCAGACAGTTCTTCCGGTTCTTGTGGCGAGACGGGTTCTCGCTCGTTCTTATCGCCTGTCACTGATACCTCCGCCTGGTCTTGGCCGGTAGAAAAATCATCCATTAACCAATCAGGAATATTTATATCGTCTTTATAGAGATCAAAATCGCTGTCGGGTTCCGGGATAGGCCGGGCCTCAATCTCCGGTTCATCATCAGTAAACCAACTGGGCAGGTCTTCGTTAACCAAATCAACCATGCTGGGTGTAGATAACGGATCTTCAGTTTGGGTTTCTGGTTTTTCAGGTTCGTCCAGTTCTGGCAGTTCACCGGTGAGCCAATCGGGCAGCTCTTCATTGACCATGTCCATCATGCTGTCTGTTTGCAGCGGGTCGGTCGTGGGCGGCTCGTCCGGTTCGTCTGATTCCGGTTCACGCAGCCAGTCGGGCAGCTTTTCACCGGCCAAAATTGTTTGCGGATTTTCTCGAATTTGGGTTGAATCTGGCGGCAAGATATCGTGCAGAGGGGCAGATTCGTCAAGAGCACCGGTTTCTTCGCTGATTTTGTCGCCGCCTAGCAGCCAGGTGGGCACGGCCGTATCCGCTTCCAATTCATCCGTATCAAAACCAACCGATTCGGCAAAATCAATGGGAGCCGGCGATTCAACCGCCGGGGCTTCCTTTTCACCACCCAGCATCCAGGTCGGAATGTCAGATAAATCGTCTGAAGTGGGCAGTTGGGAATCGGGAACGGCCGTTGCCGACTCGTCCTCAGATGAGACATCGCCAGATGAGCTATCTCCAGCCAATTCAGCCAGCCAGTCATCTTCATCAGGCGCAGCCATTTCCGGTTCGTCACCAATTAAGCTATCTTCAGATGAGTCATCGCCAGCCAATTCAGCCAGCCAGTCACTCTCATCGGGCGCAGCCATTTCCGGTTCGTCACCAGCCAACGCTGTGAGCCAATCACTTTGACCCGCTTCATCGGCCGTTTCTGTCGGCGTATCCGGTGCAGAAAGCCAATCCTCCGCCAATTTAGGATCGATCTGCACTGGCTCAAACTCATCTTGTTTGACCTCAGCCAACCAATCCGGGGCCTCTTCATCATCCATGCCTTCATCCAGGTCCGGGGCCAACGCATCAGTGGTAGGGCTTAGCCAATCAGAATCAAGGAGTCCAGGTTCTTCAAGTTCTTCCGGGAAGGCATCGGTGCTTAGTTGGTCAAATAATTGGGTATATCCGGTATGTTCGTCTGCTTCGTCTGATTCATCGGCCTCAGCCAACGTCTCTAAATCGGACTCCAAGAATGCATCCAGATCTATTTCGTCTGCTTCGTCATCTGCTTCGTCAAACGAATCTGCAATTTCTGAATCGGAACTATCCATCTCGCTAAACAACGCGGTTAACCCTTCGGCAAAGGAACCGCCAGCCGATCCGACGGCCTGTTCTTCCGACAGGGATTTGTCATCTTGATCGGCAAGGAACTGGTCCAAGTCCAATCCGCCCAGTTCGTCCAGGTTCAAAGCTGGAGCATCCTCAGCGTGTGGCTCAGTCATGCCGGCAAACTGGTCGGTTACATCAGAGGAAACGGCCGTGCCATCCATCTCTTCAACTTGCGGCTCAAAGGTATCCCCAAACAAGTCGGTATACTCAGAGGAAACGGCCGTGTCGTCCATTTCTTCGGCTTGCGGTTCAAAGGTATCCCCCAACAAGTCGGTATACTCAGAGGAAACGGCCGTATCGTCAACCATTTCAAGCTCCGAATCAAGCAAGCCAGTCAACATGCCTGTGAAACCGGGGGGGCCTTCATCTTCCGGTTCATCAGTTAACGGATCGGATACCTTAGCATCCAACCCGTCCAGCCAATCATCCAGCTGAGTATCGCCGCCAACATCACCCAGCAGATCATCCAGCGATTCATCATCCCCATCACCGGAATCAATGAACCAGTCCGATTCTGCTTCCAAAGGATCAGGTGGCATAACCAATGGCTGGGTACCAAAGTTTTCACCCGTGGCTAGAGCTGCTTCAACCAGCCACCCGGTAACACCCTCGTCTTCGTCCTCATCCTCCTGCACTTCTGCCGCTTCAGCCTCAGGGAGTTCGGCTGTATCTTCCATGCTGAATTCTTCTATCCAATCAGAATCAATCATGGCAATAACGGGTGGTTCCGAATCCGGTTCCAGCAGCGGTTCCTCGCCAAATTGTTCAACAGTCACCTCGTCCGGGATGGCCGGTGCACCGCGCGCAATAAACGCCCGGCCAACGGTCGTTTCCGGATCAAAATGCGCCTTATCCAACAGCGTCATCGCCTGCAGCCGTTGTAAATAAGTTTGTGCCTCAGCCACGCGGCCCGTTTGCAGCCAAATTTCAGCCAGAATCGCATTGACCGGAATACAATTGGGCAATACATCCAAAATTTCCAAAGAGAGACTGACCGTTTCAATCCGTTGATTCGCCAAATACAACGTTTCGGCAAGCATCACTTTCAAGTCAATTCGGTTCGGTTCCTGGGCCAACGCGTGACGCAGTTCCACAATAGCGGCCTGGTACATTTCGCTTTTGAGATACAGGCGGGCTAACGCGGCAGAAGATGGAGCCATTGAATCAGGCAAATCCGCCTTTTTAAGTGTGTACAAATCCACCAGCTCTTCGCGCAGTGGCGTGTTGTATGGCTCTACATCCAGTGCCCGCTCCAAATGCCAGATCGATTGATCAAGTTTCGACTGCTCTTTGAAAGCGACGGATAAAGCAACATGCGCGATCATATCCGATGGATCGGTACTCAAAACCCGATGAATAAGATCGACAGCATCCGAATAATCGCCGCGTTCCAGATATGCTTTCGCTAAAGTCCGATACGTGTCCACATGGCGTGGATGCTGTTGTAAGATGTGGCGGCAATGGCTAATCGCCTCATCTATTTGTTGTTCTTCGATTAATTGTTCGATTTTTTGCGTATATTTGTGGAGGGCAATTGTCGTCACAGGAACCCTTCAACTTTAAACCATAAAACGTAAAACGAAATCGCATAAAGCGTCATTTTACGGTTTAGGGCTTACGTTTTGTTATTTATGGTCAACTTCTCCGAATATTATGCAAAGTTTCCCCTATTTAAGCAAGTGTCGTTTTTGTAGTTTATATAGGAGTTGAGTCACATCTGACTCGGTATAAGGCATCGTTCCAAATGGATCCTGAATCTTATCACGCCCCATCAAACTATATAAAATATTGTGAACACCGGCTGTCAGGACATCCAGGTGGTAACCGCCTTCTAAAATGAAAAGGATACGGCCGTTGCACACCTTCTCGGCTAACCCTATCAACTGCCGGGCAATTTTGGCATACCCGGTCAAACTTAAGCCTTCGCTGGCCAATGGGTCCTGCCAATGGGCATCAAACCCCACTGAAACCAGGATCAACTCCGGTTGAAACGCTTCCACTTTGGGCCAGACCAATTCATTCAAAATCTGGCCGTAACCGGCGTCGCCCACACCCGGTGGCAAAGGCACGTTTAACGTATAACCGGCCCCCGATCCACGGCCAATTTCATCCAGCGAACCGATTCCGGGGTAAAAATAAGGGGCAAACATGTGCATGGAAACAAACAAGACGCTGTCATCCTCATAAAAAATCTCTTGCGTCCCATTACCATGATGCACATCAAAATCAAAAATCAGGACACGCTTCAGGCCATGAACGGCCTGAGCATGGCGAGCGGCCACGGCGACGTTGTTAAACAGGCAAAAGCCGCTAACGCGATTGGTTCCGGCGTGGTGGCCGGGAGGACGCACCAGAGCCATGCCGTTGTGGACTGAATTGGTCATGATCTGGTCAACGGCCGTGCAGCACCCGCCCGCCGCCAGCCGTGCCAATTCATAGCTGTCGGCTGTGGCATAGGTGTCACCATGATCCAGCAAGCCGCCGCCAATGCTGGAGACGGACCGAATCTGATCAATTAAACCGGGCGCGTGGACTCGTCTGAGTTGTTCCATAGTGGCTGGTTGGGGTGAAACGGCCGTTACATCCGCCAAAATTCCCGACTGCGCCAGAGAACGCTGAACGGCCGTCATCCGCGTATGATTCTCAGGATGACCAGCTCTTGTATGGGTTAACCCCGGAGCCAAAACCAAAATCGTCTGCATGTCCACCTACAATAAACAACCCAACCTCTTTCCTCAATTATACTCCGAAAAAACAACAAACTCCCGCTTCCCATTCCTTTCACAAAAGTACCTCCAACCGTAACCGCTCAGACTTTTGAAGTTTCCACCTCTGGAAGCAGCCACATTTCGACGCAAAAACTTCAAAAATCTCCAGAGGGAATGGTCATAAAATATTGCATTAATATAAAATTTCACTAATTGCGCCGACAGCGCTATAATACCTATTAATGATTCATTAATATTATGTATAATGAATACCCATAATTTGATGGAAGCCATGTAATGCATCAAATACAGCAAATACCATTAAGTTCCCAAACCTATAAATCAAGCCATGCAAACGACTTGTTCGTTGAATGCAGGTTAAAATAGCCAGGTGACCCATGCGTCTGGCTATTTTTCATTTGGGCAACTACCATAAATCAAGGAGGCTTATGGCAGATTTGATCGCTTGAAAACCCCCACTTTTCAAATTCACATCTCACTATTGAACTGTAACTGTAAGGAGGAAGCATTTCTATGAACACAATGAATTTAACAACCTTTGAAACCATTGCGGTGTGGGCCGTACTTGGCACAGCCATACTTGGTCTCGTTTATGCCCTTTTCTTGCGCCGACAGATCTTGCTGGAGGATAAAGGGTCTAAGGAAATGATTGAAGTCTGGGAGGCTATCCGTCAGGGCGCCGATGCCTACCTGGGCCGCCAACTACGAACCATCTTGCCATCTATTGCCATATTAACTGTCGTGCTGTTTTTGAGCGTCTATATCGTTGAACCCAGTGCCGAAGCATTAGAACGATTCCACGGCCGTCCAGAAAGCACAATCAAGTTACTCATCGGGCTAGGACGCGCCATAGCCTTTGTGATGGGAGCAGGCTTCTCTCTCACCGTTGGGCAGGTTGGCATGCGCATGGCCGTACAAGGCAACGTACGAGTCGCCGCCGCCGCCCGCACCAGCTTCAAGGATGCCCTACGCATCGCTTATCGGGCCGGTACTATCACTGGTATGCTGACTGATGGTCTGGGACTATTGGGCGGCACTGTAATTTTTATGGTTTTTGCCAAAGCAGCCCCTGATGCCCTGCTCGGTTTTGGTTTTGGCGGTACATTGCTGGCTTTGTTCATGCGTGTCGGCGGTGGTATTTTCACCAAAGCAGCTGATGTTGGTGCGGACTTGGTTGGTAAAGTTGAGCAAGACCTGGAAGAAGACGACCCGCGTAATGCTGCGGTTGTCGCCGACTTGGTGGGTGATAACGTCGGTGATTGCGCCGGTATGGCCGCCGACATTTTTGAATCATACGAAGTCACCATTGTTTCTGGTTTGATCTTGGGGTTAGCCCTGACAGCCATAACGGGGCATATTGAGTGGATTCTGTATCCCTTGCTGGTACGCGGTATTGGCGTTTTGGCCTCCATCGTGGGGACATACCTGGTCAAGGGTGATTCTGATGAACGGGGCGACGCAATGAAATCCATTTTCAGCGGGTTTCTGACATCAGCGGCCATTTCAATTGTGTTATTTGGACTTGTAGCCCTCTTTTATATGAGGGGTGTGCCCGGTGGTTGGTGGCGGCCGTTCATAGCAACGGCGATTGGTGTTGCCTTAGCCATTACGATTGACCGCATGACAGAATTCTTTACGGGCACCCATAGTTCAGCCATCAAGGAAATCAAGGACAGCGCGCAAGGCGGCCCGGCAACCATGATCTTATCTGGCCTTGGTGTCGGTTATGAATCCAGCGTCTGGTCAGTCTTGGTCATCGCCCTTACGATTGGGGCGGCCATTCTTACCTTTTCCGGTATGCCCATAGACGGGCTAGTAGCCAGTACCGGTATTCCGGCCAGTGTCATTACGGCAACCTTTGTTCTGTACGGCATAGCGATGACCGGTATTGGGATGTTGACCCTGACCGGTAACAATGTGGCTATGGACTCCTTTGGCCCCATCGCTGATAACGCCAATGGCATCGGCGAAATGGCGGGATTGAATGAAGAAGCACGGCAGATTATGGCCGATCTGGACGCAGTTGGTAACACGACGAAAGCCATTACGAAAGGGATTGCCATCGGTTCGGCTGTGATTGCATCCGTTTCGCTGTTTGGCGCCTATATCACCGATGTCAGCAAAGTGGCCGAATCATTAGGCAAAGTTTCCCCTCTGGCCAACGGTATTCGGGTATCTGAACCGGTGGTATTTATCGGGCTGTTGGTAGGTGGCGCTCTGCCCTGGCTGTTCTCATCATTAGCAATTAAAGCAGTCAGCCGTGCCGCCGGGCAAATGGTGGCCGAAGTGCGCCGTCAATTCAAAATTCCCGGTATCCTGGAAGGGACGTTGAAGCCGGATTACGCTCGTGCGGTAACGATTTCGACGGTTGCCGCCCAGCGCGACCTGGTCAATTTGGCAGCCATTGCCATTATCACCCCCGTGGTCGTCGGCTTGCTGCTGCGTGTTGAGGCATTGGGTGGCTTCCAGGCCGGAATTATCCTCTCTGGTCAACTGCTGGCTGTGTTTATGTCTAATGCCGGTGGGGCTTGGGACAATGCCAAGAAGGTGATTGAAGATGAGCCACGCGACCTGGCGGCGAATACGGGCAAAGGCTCAGAACGGCATAAGGCCAGTGTGGTTGGCGACACGGTTGGCGACCCGCTAAAGGATACGGCCGGCCCGGCCCTGAACCCGATGATTAAGGTGGTGAATCTGATCAGTCTGATTATTGCGCCGATTATTGTTCAGTATGAAGGAATTAGTGTGGGAACGGCCGTTATCATTGTCGTTCTGCTCGCTTTGATATGGTTTGCTATTGCCCGTTCCAAACGTGGCGCTGATCCGCTGGCAATGCCAACGGCCGTTGCCGGCGATTAAACATCCTAAATCCAGCTTCGGAAACGAAAAGGCTCTGACGAAATCAATCCGTCAGAGCCTTTTTTAGGCTGTTTTCTGTCCTCTTCCTTCTATTACCCGCCCATCCACATAACAATCAAACCCTGCCCGCCGCCAAACGCAGCTATCAGCCCGGCAAACACCACCGAAGCCATCGACATCAGCTTAATCAAAATATTGAGCGAAGGGCCAGACGTATCCTTAAACGGATCGCCAACGGTATCGCCGACGACAGCGCCCTTGTGTGCCTGCGACCCCTTACCGCCGTGATGGCCTTCCTCGATATATTTCTTGGCATTGTCCCAGGCGCCGCCGGCATTGGCCATCATAATCGCCAGGGCAAAACCGGAAGTTAACGTGCCCGCCAGCAAACCCAAAACACCGGCTACACCAAAAATAACGCCCACAACCACTGGCACCAGCAGGGCCAATCCCGAAGGTGCAATCATCTCACGCTGCGCCGCTACCGTACTAATTTCAACACAGCGGGCATAATCCGGCTTGGATGTGCCATTCAAAATGCCCGGGTCTTCACGGAACTGACGGCGCACTTCCTCTACCATGCCGCCGGCCGCCCGGCCGAC
>JBNKZT010000180.1:0-12248 GCA_050301775.1 Promineifilaceae bacterium (SeqCode) | reverse complement strand
GGCGCACGTTGCGTGAAACGGTGCGTCTGCATTGGCTGGATAATCCGGTTAGTTTAATTTTGCTGCCTTTGGGACTGGTACCTTTGTGGCGACGGAGCCGACTGACTCTCGTTTGGTTGTTAGGACTGCCTTTGTTAACGGCCGTTATCGTTGATTTTGTCTGGCATCACGGCCGTTACACCATGCCCCTCATTCCTTTCCAAATGATTGCAGCGGCTATTGGGTTGCATTGGCTATATACCCAGATCAGGGATAAGAACCGGTCTGTATCGAGGTCGCTGCCGGTGCGGTGGGTTATATTGGGTTTGTTAACCCTCGTTTTTGTCGCCGGTGGGGCGTGGCGTGTGCCCCATTGGGCCAGGATGTTGGGCAGCAACAGCCGCGAAATCTTGGAAATTGATGTGGCAATGGGCCGCTGGCTGGCTGAAAATACGCCACCAGATGCGCTCGTTGCTGTTGACGACATTGGCGCTATCACTTATTTATCACAGCGGCGCATTGTGGATATGAATGGGTTGGTTTCGCCGGAAATGTGGCCAGCACTGCACCAGCCGGTTGGATTGCCTCGTAATCAGGCAGTGGCCCGGATATTGTCAGCCGCCAATCCAGATTACCTGGTCGGTTTCCCGCTCTGGCATTGGGAAATTGCGACGAATACGGCCGTTGCCCAGCCCATTTATCGTGTCCGGACAACCAGCCGCACCATCATTGCCGAGCAGGAAGCTGTCGTTTATCGGGCAACCTGGCCTTATCTAACCGGCTCTGTTGCCCCCCAGGAAACAGTCGAGGCAGTATGGTCAAACGCAATTCAACTGCTGGGTTATGATTTACCGTCGTTTGATTCGGATGCTCTCTTGTCTTTAACCATTTATTGGCACTGTCTGGCCCCAATTGGCGATTCCTATGATGTATTCATCCATTTAACCAACAGCGCCGGAGAAATTGTCGCCCAGACCGATCAAAAGCCAGTGCAGGGATTGGCAGCGACCAATGTGTGGCAGCCAGGTGATACAATCCGCGATTCGTATCAATTGGTGCTGCCACCTGATTTGCCGGCAGACGCTTACAGGCTTAATGTCGGGTTGTATTTGCGTGAAACTGGAGAACGTCTGTTGGTTGAAGATAGTGAAAATCCATCTGGCGACATATTTACGTTGACTACAATTAATTGGGGTGGAGATTAAAGATGGTGAAAAAGCGGGCTGAATTGGGGAGGGATTTTCTGGCTGTGGGCAGCTTATGGTTGATGCTGCTTTTGTTTGTGGGACCGTCGCTGCTGCCTGGCCGGGTGATGATGCCGTTGGATATTGTGACGGAATCGTGGTCTCCCTGGCAGCCGCCCAATCAGCCGGTGAATGTCAACAATCAGCTTTTGTCAGACATTGTCAATTATATTGTCCCTACGAAACAGCTTTTGGCCGAACAGGTTAGACAGGGAAGTTTGCCGCTTTGGAACCCTTATTTGTTGGCCGGTTATCCGCTTACGTACAATACGCAGGCGGGGGCGTTCTATCCGTTCACCTGGCCTTTTTACTTTTTGCGGGCGGAAACGGCCGTTGACGCCATAATCATCGGGCAAATGATGTTGGGGCTGCTTTTTATGTACGGTTATCTGCGCAGCCTGCGTCTTAAACGATTGGCGGCGATGGCTGGCGCGCAGGTGTTCATGTTTAACGGCCTGATGCTTGTCTGGCTGGAATGGCAGGTGGTTCATGCCGCCATTATCTGGCTGCCGTTGCAGTTGTATCTGGTTGAACGCATCGCCCGCAAAATCGAACACGGCTGTTCCAACCTCTTCAAAAGTATTCTCCCCGACGTTGTTTGGGCTGGTTTGGTTCTCGGTATTCCCTGGCTGGGCGGTCATTGGAACTGGACGTTGTACACCAGCATGACCCTGGTGGCCTATGCGTTGTGGCGTATCTGGCCCTTGTTACGGCAGCATCCGGCGCACATCCGACGACAGGTGGCAGCGTCATTCGTGCTGCTGCTGGTGCTGGGTATTGGCTTGAGCCTGGTGCAAACATTGCCGGCAGCCGTTTATTTGTCGCAAAGTCACCGCCAACCATTTACCTTGGCCGAGTCGCAAGAACGCGCTCTGCTTAATCGCCTTGTTGTCTTGTTTGTCCCTAACTTTTTTGGCAATCCGATTGATTTGAATTGGTGGGGACCGCGCAATTTTAATGAAACGACATTATATTTGGGAATTTTGCCGCTACTTTTGACCGGTTTGACGTTGTTTTTGCGGCGGGATCGGGTTAGCTATTTTTTTGCCGGTTGGGGTCTGTTAGGTTTGTTATGGTCGCTGGGCGCGCCATTTTACTGGATGCTGCATGTTTTGCCGGTGTTTAATGGCTTGTTTCCCAGCCGGGCGGCGATTTTGGTTGTGGTTTGCGTCTCTGTATTGGCGGCGTTGAGCCTGGATAAGTTGCTAGAGCCGGGACCTTTAGCCGGACGACACATTGGACGTATGAACTGGTTGCTGCTGGCTTTTTTTGGGCTAACGGCCGTTCCCTATTTTGCCCTCTATCGCGCCGAAGTGCTGCGTACCTGGGATTATTTGCAGATGGAACTGCTGGCGGCGCTTTTCATGGCATTAGCGGCGGGTGGTTTGGTGATGGCGCGGCTGCGTGGCTGGCTGGCCCCGCCTGTTTGGGGGGTGTTGGTATTGGTGTTGGCCACAGCGGATCTGTTTTGGTTTGGGAATGGATATAACACAATTACCCAGGTAGACGGAGCGTTGTATCCGGACACGGCCGTTGCCCAATTCCTGCACACCAATTCCGATCCATACCGGATCGTCACCCTGGCCGAAGGCATCGTTTTCCCCCCCAACAGTTCCATGGTTGAGCGCATCGAAAACTTCAGCGGCTACGAACCGGGCATTTTGCAGCGCACCATGCAATTTGCCAATGCGGCTGAGGGCAGCAATTCGATCCGGGCTTTTCGGGTGCTCCTGCCACTCAAAGGGCTGAATTCCCCGTTGCTGAAGTTGTTGAACATCAAATATATCCTTTCCACGCATGATTTTTGGCTAGAAGATTCTATGCCTGGAGTGGCTCAGTCTGAAGTTGATGGGTGGACAGCACTGCGGCCGAATGTCCCGTTGGGACAACAATTTTCGGTGGATAACGCCGGTCTGCATCGGCTTGATTTGCGGCTGCAAAGCAGCGGCGATGCAGAAGGGTTGGTGACGGTGCGCATTTTTACGGCTGACGGTGTTTTGGAATTGGCCCATGCTGACCTGAACGCCGCTGATATTCAGCCTGGGGAATGGCATTCTGGGGAATGGCATTCCTTTTATTTTGACTCGTTTCCTTCAGAGTGGGGTCGGGATTTTTATGCGACGATTGAATTTAACGGCCAGCATAGTGAGGTTTCGCTTGGTATTACAGAACAGAATAAGTACACGCCGGGCCAGATGGTGGTTAATGGAGAATCCGTAAACGGTGACTGGTCGTTTGCTACGTTTTATTTGCCACGTCCGGAATTGGTTTTTGAGGATGGCAAAACCCGTGTTTATTTGAATGAGGGTTATTTTGAACGGGTTTTTGTTGTGCCTCAGGCGATGATTGCCACGATGCCTGATAAAGCGTTAACGGCCGTTACCCAGCAAGCCGATAAATTACATCAAGTCGTTGTGCTGGAGTTGGAAAACCAACCACCGCCACCAGAACTGGGGCAGGGTCAGGCAGCACCCGGTCGGGCAGTCATTACGGAGTACGCCTTGAATCACGTTGTCATCGAAGCTGATATGGAGACGGCGGGGTTTGTGGTTTTGGCTGATACCTACTACCCTGGCTGGCGGGCAACAATTGATGGCCAACGCATACCAGTGTACCGGGCCGATTATTTGCTGCGGGCTGTGTACGTGCCGGCCGGGCAGCACACAATACGGTTTTCATTTTTGCCAGTCGATTTTGTCGTTGGTGCTGTTGTCAGCGGCCTGACTTTGCTGCTAGCTATGGGGTTGTTGTGGTGGGCGCGGCGGGCAGCTTGATGGTTGCCAGGTGAAGGGCGTCGCGGCCGTTGGCTGTGATGAGACGCGTACCATCGCGGGCGTCATACAAGCCGGTAAATAGGTGATAGTCGCCAGGTGGTAAATCGGGCGGGAGAGCGAGAACATAGCTGTCGGGAATGAGACTGCCGGGCTGCCAGCAAGTGGGCGGCCACTGGCCATTGACGGGCCAATTGTCCTGTTGGGCGACCAATTCGCCATTGGTGTTGAGCAGATGATTGAAGACAGTATACGGCCGTTGTACCGATTGGTTGGTTTGCCAGGTTAGCGTCAGTAACAAGCTGTCTGGCTGTGTCGTCAGCGTGTAACTATGCAGGGTTATCGTCTCGGCGAAGGTGATGTCAACCGGTGTGGCCTTGTCGGGCAAAGGTGGTAAATCGGGTTGTTGGGCAACGACAATCGTGGCTTCCATTGGCTGCCAGGCGAACCCCAACAGAAAAACCCCGGTTATTTGCAGTGCGGCCCATGCCCACTGCTGTCGCCAGTCAGGGAGCCATTCCTCCAGATAGCTGCTGCCACTGATGAGGAGCAGTGGCATAAAAAAGAGCCAGATTCGGCCAACTTCACCCCGGGTAGAACCGGAAAGGGCCAGCAGCAAGATGAGAACGGCCGTACTCAAAGCCAGTTGTTGTTTATCGGTCAGGGTACGCTGGCGGATTTGATTGGGAACGGCCGTCAGCGCCAAAATAAAAGCTGTCATGGCCGGAATACCGGTAAATAATGCCAGATCCAACAAATTATAACCCAGCCAGATACCATAATCCCGTTGGCTGGTGACGAGGTTGTAATGCTGTTCTATGCCAGTTTGCACAATTTTCCAGGGAGGTACGCCCCAGCCCAGCCAATAGGCCAACCAGATTATAGCCAGTCCGGCCAAGAAAAAGCCGGCCCAGGCCAGAAAGCGCGGCCATTTTACCGGTGCTATCCACAACTTTAACAAAGCATAAACGCCTAACAGCACCAGGATAGCGGCGTTGCCGACGGAAAAAAATGTATTCAAGGAAAGCAGCAGGCCAGCTAAAAAGAAAGCGCCGTTTTTTTGTTTGTGCCAGGCACGATGAAATACGATGACAACGAGCAGGGTCAGGAAACTGAACAGTTGATCTGGGAGTGGTGCAAACAAGATGAGTGAGGGGATGATCCCGGCTGTAACGGCTAATTTGCCGGAACGTTTTTTTGATAAAGTTTGGGCCAGCCCATAGGCCGGAAAGACAATGATGGCGGCTATGATCAGCGGTAAATAGGCCCAAATCCCCAAGGCAGCGGTAACGGCCGTTTCCTGGTCTAAAAGCCATAAATCGGTGCAGCGTAACGGCCGTACAAATTGCGCAATCCGTTGAGCCAGGGCCGGCCAGCGGCCCATGAGCGAAATGGTTGCCCGGTTAGCAATGATCAACCCTGGCGGATGGGTTTGGGCGTGTTCCGATTCAAACTGGGGCATGGCGTCCGGATAGTGGCGCAGGGTGGCTGCCAGATCGTCAATGTGAGCGGCTGTCCAGAAGTAGCCGTTGGTTTGGACGGCCAATGTGCGGTTGACCAGTTCGGCAGATGGCTGCGGATTACCGGCATATACCAGACCCCATTGAAGAAAAAAAATGGTAATAGCGAGGAGGGAAAGGGTAACGGCCGTTTCCCACCCCGAACTGTTTCTTCGGCGCAGCCACCAGCCCAAAATGAGCAAGAAACCAACTCCGGCCAGCAGTGCCGGCCACCACTGTGTCCAGGGGCGCAGCAAATAGGGCCAATGCCAAACAGCGGAATCGGGCTGCGGACCGCGCAGCCAGGAAAAGGCGTCCGTCAGCACCCCGATAACCAGTATCATGGAGGTCACGGTCAAACCAACCAGAAAAAGGTGGCGTTTCATCATAAGGTGTGGAAGATACTGTAGCCAGGATAGTTTGTCAATGGATGCAAAAACGCTTGTTGAAATCATTCATTCCCCGCCCCCTGAGCTTGCCGAAGGGGGATCGGTTTCGACAGGCTTAACCTACGGAGGGTGAACAGTTACCGCTTGTTTTAACCGGCGGCAAAATCCGGTAAAATGGATAGCTTATGACTTTGCGACGAACATACTGGCCCAACAATCTTCTGTACGACCATTATCGCTGGTTGGTAGTGGTGGTGCTGCTGCTAGGGTATGGGCTGATGGTCAGCAGCGCCGTCCGTAAAAGCGCGACGGTTGATGAACAAAGCCATTTGTTCCGCGGTGCAGCGTATTTGCAGGAGGGGGCGACCCATTTTTTGCTGGGCCATCCATTGCTAGCCAGCGTTATTTCTGCCGTGCCTTTGTTGACCGAACCCAATCTCGTTTTGCCAGTCGATGAGCCGTTTTGGGCCGACGGGAATTGGTCACTGTCCGGCGATGCTTTTTTGTGGCGTTTGAATGACAATCCGCATCGTTTACTGCTGTTGGGACGGCTGCCGGTGATGTGGCTGGCACTGCTGCTGGGAGCGTTGATGTTCCGGTGGGGACGAGAGTTGGGGGGATATGGAGCAGGTCTTTTTGCTTTGGGGCTGCTTTTGTCGGACCCTAATGTGCTGGCACACGGCCGTTTCATAACCGGTGATCTAGCGATTACTTTGTTTTTCGTGTTAACTATTTATGGATTTTGGCGTTGGGCAACCGGGCGTGGCTCGCCCACAAACAATATTTTATTGACGGGGATTGGGCTAGGGTTGGCCGGGGCGACGAAGTTTAACGCAGCGCTGCTGCTGCCGATTTTGGCTGTCATGGGCGTGATACTGGCCTGGCAGCGGCGCGATTGGCGGCCGATTATGGTTTTGCTTGGGGCGGGTCTGGTTGGTTGGGCGGTGATTTGGGGGGTGTACGGGTTTGAGATACTGCCGTTGCCCGGCGGCGCATTCTGGGATGATTTATTTTGGGAGCTGCAATATTTTGGCAAGCCACATGGCGCTTATCTGGCTGGTGAATATTCAACCGATGGCTGGTGGTATTATTTTATCGTCACCTTTTTTCTCAAGACGCCGCTGCCCACGCTTTTTTTGTTGTTCCTGGCATTTATCACTTATCGTTCATCATTCAGCATTCCTAATTCAGCATTGTTTCTGCTCTGGCCGGCGGCGGCTTATTTTGGGTTTAGTCTGACCTCTTCGTTGAATATTGGCTACCGTTATTTGCTGCCGATTTTGCCGTTTTTGTTTTTGTTTACGGCCGTTACCCTGAGCCGACTACGTTGGCGAACATCTGTGGACGGCGAGATTGGAATACTCTTTGCTGCTATATGGCTGTTCATCATTGCCGTTACCACCTGGCCCAATTATATTCCTTTTTTTAATTTGTTGGCTGATGGCCGGGGTTGGCAGATTCTGTCCGACAGTAACGTGGATTGGGGGCAAGATTTACCAGCCCTGGCGGCCTGGCAGTCCCAAACCGACCAGCCACTGAATTTAAGCTATTTTGGCACGGCCCATCCGTCCGCTTATGGCCTCGATTTTACACCTCTGCCGACCTGGGCGCCGGCTCCGGAGCAAGGGGATCCCGCTTATCAGTCTTACAATCCGGCCAATCCGGCTCCGGGTTTTTATGCCATCAGTGTGACCAATTTGCATGGCATTGTCCTAGGCCAACAGCGGGATGCGTATGCCTGGTTTCGGGGGCATGAGCCAACAGCGCGTATTGGCGGCAGTATTTTTGTTTATGAGGTTCCGGTTGTGGGCGAGCCGGTTCAAGCTGTCTTTTCTGGTGTGCAGCCGGCTGATTTACCACCGGAAGCGGCCGCTTTTTTTAATAGCAACGATGTTCACATTCGTTGGTTTGATGCTCGAACCAGCTTGGTCTGGCCGGCGGGTGGCGGATGGCAAGTTGTCAGCACCGGGCAGGAAGGCGATGCGGCACTGGCTGTGTTTGAGTCGGCGCAGCCAACGTTAGTGTTTGCCGATGAAACGGTTAACTTGTCGCGCTTATCTGCCCCGCCGCAGTTTCCTGGACAGACAGATGTGGCATTTGGTGAAACGGCCGTATTCTTGGGCATCACCCAGTTGCATTACCAATCGGGTGAATTTGAGGTGGTGTCGGGATGGCGGGTGCAGCGGGGTGAGGAACGGCCGTTAAAAATCTTTGTCCATGCGTTGGATAGCAGCGGCGAGATTGTTGGGCAATGGGATGGTCTGGACGTGATGCCATCTAGTTGGCAATCTGGCGATGTTTTTGTGCAATTACATCGTTTTCATTCTGAAGGTGATTTACCACCAGCGGCTTTGTTGATTGGTATTTATGATGCCGTTTCTCAAGAAAGATTGGGGGAACCGGTTTTCATTTCTCTCAATGATGTGTTTTCGTAGGTTAAAAAGAGGCTAAATTATTGGTCGTATGATTAGATTTCAGTACAATCCCGACCTTGCTTATTTGCCTGCGATTTTAGCAGTGCAGGATTTACTAAAAAAGAAAATCTAGGAGGATTCAAAATAAACGGGCATGGTACGAGTTAACGATCATACAATTAAAAATTCTACAGGAAACAGAACTCGTTTGTTTCTAATGAGTACGCTGCTGTTATTTATATTGATCGCGCTTTTTACAGCTTATCAGATGGCCAATGCAGAGACGACCGATATTCAACGTGTCAGCTTAGGCACAGGTAGTGTTCAGGGTGATGCGGCATCTTATTACCTTTCTTTTTCGGAAGACGCCAGCGTGATTGCGTTTGAGTCTTTTAATACGAACTGGTTGCCGGATCAAGTTGGTGTTAATTTTGTTGATATTTTTGTTCGTGACCGGGTAACCGATACGACAATTAAGATTTCTGTGACTCCCGGTGGCAGTCCGTCTGACCAGCGCAGTTTTGACCCGACAGTTTCGGCCAACGGCCGTTACGTTGCTTTCAATTCTTATGCCACTAACCTTGTTCCTCATGACACCAACCGGCACGATTATTCTGACGATGGGTTGGATGTGTTTTTATATGATCGTCAGTTAAGAACACTGCAACGGGTGAGTCTGGATTGGATGGGCGAGCAGATCAATAGGAACAGCGTTGGCGGAATTACGCCAGACGGCCGTTACGCCATTTTTACCTCAAATGGCGACCAGGTTGCCCAAAACGATACGAATTCACAACAACGGTCAGCCATTTATAAACGCAACCTGCAAACTGGCGCCATTGAACGAATTACGAAAGGTCCCAATGGTGAATATCCTAATGGTGGTGTAGGCGGCGCTGTTTCTAGTTATGACGGCCGTTACATCGTTTATATTACGGATGCTACCAATCTGGTGGCCAATGATGCCAATGGCGTTACCGACGTTTTGTTGTTTGATTCTGTGACCAAACAAACGATGCTCGTTAGCAGACCAATTGGCGGCGGTCAATCAAATGGAATGAGCAGTCCGACAAGCATTTCGAGCGACGGCCGTTATATTACTTTTCGGTCCGCTGCTTCAAATTTAGTACCCGGTGACACGAATGGGCAATCAGACATCTTTGTGTACGATAGGATTACTGGCGATCTGGAGATGGTAAGCATTTCATCTAGCGGTCAATTGAGCAATGGAGAGAGTAAAGACCCAGGCATTTGTGGTGACGGCCGTTTCGTCGTTTTTACTTCAGATGGGACAAGTTTAGTTTCCCAGCCACCTAATGGCCAAAGGCAAATTTATGTACACGACCGATTGCGTCACGAGACATTTCTGGCTTCTGTGAATAGCAGCGGCGAATTGGGGAATGGGCGCGGCCATCGCGGGTCCCTTTCATCCGATTGCAGTACGGTTGGTTTTGCTACTGATGCCAGCAACATTGTCCCTAACGATACAAATGGGTCACGAGATTTATTTGCGGCCCGAATTATGTATCCGGCTGATTTGAGTGCATCATCTATGACAGCCCGGGGTAATTTTGAGCCTGGCCAAACAATATCCTATACAATCACGCTTCGTAACAGCGGAACGGAAACGGTAGCAGCGTCGCTGACAAACCCAATCCCATCTGATACAACATATGTGTTATCGAGCTTAGCGGTGGTAGGCGGTTCGTATAATGGCGCGCTTAACCGTATTGAATGGAACGGTAATATACCAGGTGAGAGCGAAGTAGCTTTTGCTTATGCTGTCGTCATTGATGCTGGTGTGCCTGACTTTACACTTATTACAAACGAAGCGAGTTTGTCAGGAGATGGGCAAATCCATGCTTTGGAGTTTGTGGGGATGGTGAATGGTTTGAAGACGTATTTTCCAATCATGGCCCAAAATTAAGCTGATGCGTTCCCGTTTGCAGGGGTTGGCGCGGCCGAGCATGTGGCAAAGTCTGGCTTTGGTTACGGCCGTTATCTTTGCCTATGGTTTGGATTATCTATTCAATCTGATTTCCGGCCGTCTGCTTGACCCGGCCCAGTTTGGCATTTTAGTCGCGCTGGCCGGGGTAGGGCAGGTATTGGTGGTGGCTTCACGTGTCATTCAGACTGTTGTCACCCGCTACATTGCCCGTTTCCAGGCCCAAACCGAAGCCGACAGTCGAATTGCGTCCTTTTTCCGTACCATGTTTCGTTCAGCCTGGTTGTGGGGAACGGCCGTTACCATCCTTATGTTACTGTTTAGCTTCCCGTTGGCTGCGTTCCTGCAAATTAATGACGTCAAGGTCGTGATGGCTTTAACCATCACGACCTTGTTGATGGTTGTACGGCCGGTTGTGGGCGGGACTCTACAAGGACGGCAGCAGTTTATGGCCCTGGGTTTGGTTCAGGTTGTCCAGGCCGCCGCCCGATTGGTTGTCGGTGTCGCCTTGATCCTGGCTGGCCTGGGTGCTTTTGGCGCAATGGCCTCGCTGCCAATAGCCAGCCTGGTCGCGTTGATTTTTGGCCTGCTGGTTCTGGATAAAGCCGTTTGGCGGCCAGCTTCCACCCATCATGGCGTAACCATTCCGGAAATGTTTCGCTATTCGGCTTATACGGCCGTCGGATTAATTGGATTCGCCCTGTTGATTAATATGGATGCCATTCTGGCCAAGCGCTTTTTTGCGCCGGTTGATGCCGGAAATTATGGTGCGGCCGTTACACTGGGCAAAATCATTCAATTTTTCCCGGTGGCAATCATTATGATTTTGTTTCCCAAAGCCGCTCAGCGCCAGGCCTCACATCGTGATCCGACCGGCGTGTTGATTCCGGCCATGCTGATTGTAGCCGCGCTGTGTGGCGGATTGGCATTGGTCTATGGGTTGTTTGCTGATTTGATCATTCGTTTGACAGTTGGTGTTGCTTATCAAGTCGATGGGTTGTTGTTAGGATTGGTGGGGTTGGCCATGCTGCTGCTTTCTTTAGCCAACGTTTGGCTCAATTACTTTTTATCCACCGAGCGCACCAGCTACGTCTATCTAATCGGTATCGGCATTTTGGTCCAGGCGGTGTTGATGGTGCTATTTCATGATCATTTATGGCATTTACCGGCCATCATGAGCGCCAACGGTCTTTGGCTTACTCTGGCCGGCGGCGTCATCTTTTACCGTTCCCAAAATCGTCAATCGTCAATGGCCAATCGTTAATCATAATTCATGCACCCAAAACTACTTTACTTCCGCCACAAACTGTTTCGCTACCGGGCTGTCGAGCAGGCAGTGGCCCGCCAGTCACACGTCAAACGGTTGCTGGATATCGGCTGTGGCGATGGCGAAAATTTGCTGCGCTTTGATGGTTTAGCGCTGCATCGCGTGGGGCTTGAGGTGTCACAATCGCGGCTGCAAACGGCGCGAAGGCACGGACTGGATGTTTTGCAAGCCGGGGGCGAGCGGCTGCCATTCCTTGATGCGGCGTTTGAGATGGTTTACATTGCCCATGTCCTGCATCACGTGGTCGATTACGAAATGGTGTTGGCGGAGATGAAGCGGGTTTTGACGGGAAACGGCCGTATCTTCATCGTCGAAACCGTCACCGATAACCCATTACTGCGCCTGGGCCGCCGCCTGCATCCGGTGTGGCAGGGCGACGAGGTGGAAGCCAGTTGGCGTTTTGCCGATTTGGTCCAGATTTTGCAGCAGGCCGGGTTTGAAGTTGTGGAGAACGGCCGTTACAACATCCTATTCTTTCTTTGGGAAATGCTGCCCCTGGCTTTCTGGCCCTTCGAGATTTTCACACCCATCTTCGTCTATCTCGACCTGTTCCTGGCCCGCTTTTTCAAAAAATATTCGGCTCACTGCTATTTCATCTTAAGAACACAGCTCACATTATATTTGTCGATGCTATGTTCAACCTAATGACTTTTTTTAGGAAGAAGTCTACTAAAAAATCA
>JBNKZT010000179.1:0-12282 GCA_050301775.1 Promineifilaceae bacterium (SeqCode) | reverse complement strand
CCGAGAGGCGGTACCCTCGCTCGCCGACGACCGTCTCATACCCCTCCGGCAGGCCGACGATGAAATCGTGGATGTTGGCCGCGCGGCAGGCCGACTCCAGCTCGGCCTGGGTAGCGCCAGGCTTGGCATACAGCAGGTTGGCGCGAACCGTGTCATGAAACAGGTAGGTCTCCTGGGTGACCATGCCGATGTTGTCAGCCAATGATTTGAGGGTGACTTCCTGGATGTCACGGCCGTCAATCAACACCTTGCCTTCCGAAGGATCGTACAAACGCGGGATCATGTAGGTTGTGGTCGTTTTACCCGCGCCGCTGGGACCAACCAAAGCGGCCAACTGCCCCGGCTCGATGGTAAAGTTAATATCACGCAGTGCCCACTGGGTTTCAGTTGGTTCGGCAGCCGCCCCATTCTCGCCATCGGATGACTGTTTGCCCCGCTTTAGATGGGCTTCACTGCCGCCCCAGGTAAAGCGCGCCACTTCTTCCAATCCGATTTTTTCGTCGCCGGCTAACCCATCGTAAGCAAAGGAGACGTTTTGGAACTGGATACGGCCGTTTACCCGTCTCAACGGCTGGGCATGTTCCCGTTCCACAATCTCTACCGGCGTGTCCAGCACCTCAAATACGCGCTCAAAGCTGACCATACTTTGGGCAAATTCGATGGGCGCATTGGTCAGCGCCATCAGCGGACCATAAAGCTGGGTCAAATACGTACCAAAGGCCACAATCGTACCAATCGTGAACTCGCCGTTCAAAACCAGCAGACCGCCGACCCAATAGACAACGGCCGTGCCCACCGCCCCCACCACACTCAACATCATAAAAAACCAGCGGCCAACCACTGCCGAACGAACACCAATATCACGCACATAAGCGCCATCCTGACTAAACCGTTTGTATTCCCGGGTTTCCCGGCCAAACAATTTAACCAGCAGCGCCCCGCTCACGTTGAGCGTTTCATTCATCGTGGCGTTCATTTCGGCGTTCTTTTCCATGGATTGGCGGCGCAAATCGCGCAAAATGCGGCCAATACGGCGTGCCGGCAGGACAAACAAGGGCAAAATGGCAATCCCCAGCAGAGTCAGCCGCCACTCCAGCGCCAGCATGATCGCCAGCGTGGCAATCAAACGGACCAGATTAGAAATAATCGTCACCAAAGTATCGCTGATGGCCTGCTGCGCGCCGACCACATCATTGTTCAGGCGGGACATGAGTTCGCCGGTACGGGTTTGGGTAAAGAAACGCAGCGACATGCGCTGCATATGGGCATACAACGCCCGGCGTAAATCATAAATAACACCTTCACCGATTTGCGAATTGAGATGACGCTGCCAGACGCCAATCGCACCATTGAGCAAGGGAATGCCCACCATACCCAACGCCAGCCAACTTAGCCGCGTCCGGTTGCCATTGGGGATAGCGTTGTCGATTAAATCGCGGAACAGCAAGGGTGAAATGAGGGAGACGCTGGAAATTAGTAAAATCGTCACCAGTAAACCAACGATGCGTAGTTGATACGGCCGTGCAAACGCCCACACCCGCCCCATCAATTCCCGCGTTATCGCCGGTCGATCCTGTTCCTCGTCGTGTCGAATATAGGCGAACCAGCCGCCACCATGAAAACCCATAAATACCTCAATGTTGAATTAGGAATGATGAATGATGAATAGTCGTTCATTATTCATCACTCCCCATTCACCGTTCTATAAAAGTCCTGCGTAACTACCGCCATCAACCGGAATCATTGCGCCGGTGATGAAACTGGCGGCCGGACTGACCAGAAAGGCGGCCACACGACCAAATTCGGCCGGTTCGGCCATGCGGCCCATGGGAATGGTAGCGGTGACTTTACCTTTTTCGGTTTGCAAATCGGTGCCGTTTTGTTCGGCGCGGTATTCGAAGATGTGATTGACCCGGTCGGTGGCGGTCCAGCCGGGCAGGATGGAGTTGACGCGGATATTTTCCGGCCCCAATTCCTGCGACAGGGTTTTGGTCACACCGGCCACGGCCGGCCGCATGACGTTGGAGAGCAGCAGCCCGGCAATCGGCTGCTTGGTGGAGATGCTGGTAATGGTCAGCACACTGGCTGCTTTGCTTTGGCGCAGATGAGGCAGCGCCAATTTAATCAGGCGAACGGCGCTCATCAGGGTCAGATTATAGGCCTGGTCCCAGGCAGCCAAATCAAGACTGTCAAACGTGCCGCCAGGCGGGCCACCGGCGTTGGTAATGAGAATATCCAGCCCGCCAAAATGGGCAACGGTGTCGGTAATCAATTTTTCATTTTGGGCCGAATCGGTGACATCGGTAGTGAAGGCGGCCACGGCCGTATCCCCTCCCACCGCATCCTTAATCCGCGCTACGGCCGTATCCAAACTGGCTTGGGAACGGCCGCTCAAAACCACTTTCGCCCCGTCCCGCGCCAATTCCAGCGCCGCTGCAAACCCTAACCCCGTGCTCGACGCCACAACCAAGGCCACTTTATCTTTCAATCCTAAATCCATCATTTCCTCCAATTCAAAATAACGCCAATCGTCAATCGTCAATCCTACAGTTCTAGCTTCAGTTTAATATTACCAATTGTAATAATATCGCCGGTGCTGATAACGGCCGTTTCCACCAACAGCGCATCATTCAACAAAGTTCCATTGCGGCTGGCCAAATCCTCCAGCCACCACAACTCACCGCGCCGCGTGATGAGACTGTGCTGGCCAGATGTGTAACCATCATCCAGCACAATCACATTGTTCGATGACCGGCCGATACCGGTCACCGGCAGCAGCGGATAACGGGTTCCCACCGCTGGCGTCCCGGCCGGATTCTCCACCACAACCAGTCGGCCCAACGGCTGCGATTGTGCCGCCAGCGCTGCCGATGCAAAGCCCACATCCTGGTAAATAAACCAACCAATCAGGCCAAAAAAGGCCAGCAATACGACCGCACCGGCCAGGCGCAGCAGCAATAAAACAATTTCAGGACTCATTTATCGTTTCGGCATCGGCATCGTTTGGCCGTTTTCATCATCGATGATGGGTTTTTGTTTATGGGTGTCTTGTTCTTCGCCATAGATTATGCGGGTGTCGCTGAGGGTGATGACATCGCCCGGCTGCAAAACGTGTTCGGTGACCGGTTGGTCGTTGACGGCCGTTCTGCCCCGCCGACTGAGATCGTAAAGGATAAAACGGCCGTAGCGCCAGCGAATTTGAGCGTGTTGGCGGCTAATTGTGGGCGAGTCTAACACAATATCATTATCCGCGCGCCGTCCAATCGAAAACAGGGGCCGATCCAATGCAACATAGCGGCGGCCACCAATCACCAAATAGGCCTCCAGCGTACGCAGCACCGCCAACGCTTCTGCTTCGCCATCCTCACGCAGTTGAATTTGCGTCGTATGTTCATCCGGCTGGTGGATGTGGCCGGTACGGACATGAAATTGATGAGGCAGCAGCGTCGAATCGACCGCGAACGTCACCTGGACAGCACCGGCCAATCTAAAATTAGCCTGCTGGGCCAGGGTGGCCAGGTAGGCGGCCATCTGCTCCGGCAGCGCCGGATATTGGTCTAACAACGCCGACTTGTCGGCCACCGCCAGCACCACTTCAAACTGATTAGGCGCCAGGCCATCCAGCGTGAAATCTTCCATGGATTGCGCCAACCGGGCCGCCACTTCATACGGCTCAAGCTGTTCGCCAAAAAGCCGCTTAAACGAACCTTCCACCAGCTTTTGGGCTAACGATTCAAACCGGGTTAACGCCCGTTTCCGTTTCATACAGTCTCCATCCTCTGTTTTCTGCCTTTTACTATGCGATTATAGATTTGCCCTCGAACCCCGTCAATTGTCAGCGGGATCGCATTGCCAGACTGTTAGCATTCGTTATACTTTCCTAAAGCGTCATACGTCATCACAAGATGGATTTATGACGAATGACTTATAACAAAAGGTAAAGGAAACTTTATGACAGGCAAACAAATCCGCCTGACGGCCTATGCCTCCTGCGCCGGTTGAGCGTCCAAGCTAAGTCCTTCGGACCTGGCGCAGGTTCTGCAGCCATTACGCGATACATTTAACCCGGCCGATTTTCCCAATCTCCTTGTTGGATTGGCTATGGCAGATGATGCGGCCGTGTACAAACTCAACGACGAACAAGCCATCGTCACCACCACCGACTTTTTCCCGCCGGTAGTCGATGACCCGTACGATTTTGGGGCGATTGCCGCCGCCAATGCGCTGTCCGACATTTACGCGATGGGCGGCGAGGTGTTGTTTGCCATCAACCTGGTCGCCTTTCCCGACAATCTGGCCGGCGACATTCTGCGCGAGGTGCTGCGCGGCGGGGCAGAAAAGGTGGCCGAAGCGGGCGGCGTGGTCGTCGGCGGCCACAGCGTCAACGACAAAGAGCCAAAGTACGGTCTGGCAGTGACTGGCATCATCCATCCTGATAAGGTCAAAATCAAGGGCGGCGCGCAGCCGGGCGACGTTTTGCTGTTGACCAAACCGCTGGGCGTGGGTGTGGTGACGACGGCGTTGAAACAGCAAAAAGCCAGCGATGAAGATGTGGCTGCGGCCGTTGCCAGCATGAAACAACTCAACAAACAAGCTGCTCAGGCTGCCCAACTGGCCGGCGCCCACGGCATGACCGACATCACCGGCTTTGGCCTGCTGGGCCACGCCCACGAGATGGCCGCTCAAGGCGGCGTCGATTGCCGTTTTGCCCTGGACAAACTGCCCTTCTTGCCCGGCGCAGTCGCCTACGGCGAGATGGGTACATTCCCCGGCGGTAAAGGTAACAACAACATCTTCTTCGCCCCGCACGTGACATTCGGCGAAGGCGTCAGCCTGCTGATGCAGGATATGTTGTGGACGCCGGAAACGTCGGGCGGGCTGCTGGTGGCCGTCCCGCCGGAGAATGTTGAAATTTATAAAGAGAATTGTGAAACGGCCGTTATCGTAGGTGAAGTTGTGATGGGAAACGGCCGTGTTTGGGTTGATTAGGAGTAGCAAATGACGCTTAAACAACAGTCCCGACGCGCCATATTGGATAGCGAACTTCAACGATATTTATTGCTGCTCCAACAACAATACCATCCAGAGAAAGTGATCCTCTTCGGTTCGACCGCCTCCGGGCAAACCGGCGAATGGTCTGATCTTGATCTGGTCATCATAAAACAAACCGACCGTCGCTTTTTAGATCGGACAAAAGACGTGATGCGTTTGCTGCGACCTAAAGTAGGCGTGGATATTCTGGTTTATACCCCAGTGGAATTTGAGAAGTTGTGTCAGGAACGGCCGTTTTTCCAGAATGAGATCGTTGCAAAAGGAAAAGTATTGTATGAACGAGGAAAGTAAACGCTGGCTGCGTTTTGCCGAAGAAGATTTGCAAATGGCCCAGTTAGCCGCATCTCAGGAAATCTACAATCAAGTTTGTTTCCATGCCCAACAAAGCGTCGAAAAAGCACTGAAGGCATTACTCATAGAGCAAGGTCATTCTCCCCCACGCACCCATCGACTAGGGGATATTCTTGCTTTGCTTGACATTGAACCCTTCACTTCCAACCTGGAAATCCAGCTATTGGACCGTTTCTACATTCCCACCCGTTATCCTGATGCATTGCCTGGTGCATTGCCCGAAGGATTACCAGGCAAGAAAGATGCTGATGAAGCCTATGCCACCGCCCACGAAACTTTATCAGTCATTAAAAGCCTGATTGAAGAATAACCATTATGGACCGAACCGTTCCCAGCTCCGGCAATGAAGAAATCAATCTTTACTTGCGAACATATTATTCCCTGCTTCGCAGTTCGCGCGAAGTACAAATAAAAACCCTCATCGAAGCCCACAAACGCATTCATTCGGCGCTGCATAATGCGGCCGATGAACCACAACCAGATATGGCCGCCTTCATTTACGCTATCCTGCGTATGCCCGACTGCCTGAGCAAAATCAGGCTGGTGGTCATGGGCCAATCAGAGTTGGTATTCGCCCAGCACGGTTATCCCGATGTCGAATCATGGCAGCATGTCAGCGCACCCGGACGACGGCGGCGCAGTTTTTATGATGGCCAGGAAACCTTCGCCGTTTACATCGCCAGCCGTTCCGATATTGATGACATGGTTCCCATCCTCACCGCTTATCAGATTGAACGACGCAAACTTTATATGCTGTTCAAAAAATCACCCGTCCTGGCACTGTTAGAACAAATTGAAGCCACTGGTAAGAAACCCAAACGTTCGCAATTGGATGAACTGAGCCGATTGACTGGCATTCCATTTGAGGATTTAGAACGATTGGCGCAGATTTGGGGTAAGAAAACGGCCGTTAACCTCCTGGAAATTGCCCGCCACAAACAAGAATTGGCCATTCGCTCCCTGGCCGGGTCGCTGGCCGACTACAAACGAGCCACCCGCCAGTGGTGGAAGAACGTCGAGCGCAGCGTGCCCGACATCATATTTGAAAGCCGCCCCCTTTATTTCATCTCCAGCAACACTCACAGCATGACCAATCTGCTCAGCGGCTTTGCCCTGGCCCATGAAACCGAACTGGAAGAATTCATTTATCACAACGGCAGCCACAAATTACAGCGTGAATACCAGGATATTTTGGATCGCAACGTACCCAGCAGCCGGGAAAATTTTCTCTATTATGTGCTGAAAAAATATGAAAGCGCCCATCCGGGCACGCGTGAAAAACGCCTGGAACACGAACGACAGCGCGGCATCTTCCGTATTCCCAGCGAACATGCCTTTGATATTGAAGTTCAGGTTGTTGCGCTTAATCAATTAAAGCCCGATTGTCTGGACGGCCGTTTACGTCTGCCCGGTATCGAACAATTAAGTCAAAGCAGCGCCATCATCGTCAACATCGACTACCCCCTGGGCATGGCCGCTTATCAAGTTTTAACCGAAATTGCCCGTAATATCGCCGAAGTGCGCGGCGTTTATATCATGGGCAAGGCGGCAACATTGAACGGCGGTATCGGCGATGTCATGATCCCCAATGTCATCCACGACGAACATTCCCTCAACACCTACCTGTTTGAAAACCGGTTCAAAGCCGATGATGTCGCTCCGTACCTCGTTTACGGCACGGTCATGGACAACCAAAAAGCGATCACCGTACCCGGCACATTTCTGCAAAATGAAGGCTATATGTCCGTCTTCTACAAAGAAGGGTATACCGATATGGAAATGGAAGCCGGCCCCTACCTGAGCGGCATCTACGAAATGGCCCGTCCCAAACGACATCCGTCCAACGAACTCGTGAACCTGCACAATGCCTCATTCCCCATTGGCATTTTACACTACGCCTCAGACACGCCGTTCAGCAAAGGGAAGAACCTGGGCACACAAAATCTCTCCTACTTTGGTATGGACCCCACCTACGCCACAATGATCGCCATCCTGCGTAATATTCTGGCGGATGAAATCAAACAAGTATGAAAAAACAGACAGGGAGCTAATCAAATGGATTTTGGCAAAGCGTTCATCTATATCAGCGAAGATAAAAATTGGATGCGAAAATTGGGTATAGGCGCGGTAGTCAGTATTATCCCTTTCCTCAACTTTGCCGCGATGGGCTATCAGGTGCAAATTTCGCGTAATGTGGCCAGGGGTGAGGAACGGCCGTTACCCGAATGGAACAATTTAGGCGATCTATTCCTGGACGGCCTGCGCGTCATTGGGGCCATGTTTGTCTACATGCTGCCCATGCTCATCCTCTACGGGCTGACTTTTGCCTTCTTTATCACCACCAACCTGTTCACTATGACCGAATACGGCAGCAGCACCCCATCATCCGCACCTCCAGAAATATTCGCCGTCATGAGCATCCTCATGATGTGCGCCGCCCCTTATTTCCTGGCTTTTTGGCTTTTCTGGCCCATGATCTTTATCCAGGTAGCCCGCAAAAACAAAATAGCCGCCTGCTTCGACTTTCGGGATATGTGGCAGCTTATCCGGCAAGACTGGGTCAATTACTTGTTGATTGTCGGCATCTACTTTGCTTTATCGATGGGCATGAGCTTATTCGCCATGCCAGTCTTCATTGTACTCATCTTTATTCCCTGCCTGGGGTTCATCGCCGCCATGTTCATCCAGGCAGCCATGATGATCTTGTTACAAGCTGTTACCGGACATCTGCAAGGACAATTCATCTTGGGCAGTGCTTGCCCTAAAATGGATCCACCTTTAGGAATCGAAAATGAACTTATTTGAGCAGCGATTGGCTGCTATCCGGCAAAAATTTGACGAGTGGCAAGTTGATGGCCTGCTGATCAGCAGCGCACATAACCGGCGTTGGCTCAGTGGCTTCACCGGCTCCAACGGGCAGCTTCTCATCACCCGCGACAAAGGGCTGCTGGCTACCGATTTCCGCTATTGGGAGCAGGCCGCCGCCGAATCCCCGACTTTTGAACTATTCAAACACCAGCGCACTGACGAAGATGATGTCGCCTTTTTTGCCACCGCCGGCGTCACAGTGGTTGGCATTGAAGCGCAGTACATCACGCTGGCCGATCAAATCAAGTTAGACAAGATTGAAGATGTTGTTTGGGATCCGCTCATGGAAACGGCCGAATCCCTGCGCAAAATCAAATCACCGGGCGAAGTCGAAATCATCCGCGCCGCTGCCGCCATCACCGACCAGGTTATGAGCCAGGTCAACGCCATCGCCCGTCCCGGCATGACCGAGCGCGCCCTGGCCTGGGAACTGGAGAAGTTGATACGTGAAGCCGGGGCTGAAGCAGTGGCTTTTGACGTCATCGTGGCTTCCGGGCCAAACGCCGCGCTGCCCCACCATCATCCCGGCCACCGCCAACTTCAAGCTGGTGACGCCCTCATCGTGGACATGGGAGCCAGGGCTGACGGCTATCACAGCGACATGACCCGCACGTTTTACCTGGGTAATGAGCCGGATGAGCAGTTTTGGTCGGTTTATCATTTGGTACAGGAGGCGCAAACGGCCGTTCTCAACCAAATCAAACCAGGCATGAACGGCCAGGACGTGGATGCCCTGGCCCGTGACGTCATCACTGCCGCCGGACACGGTGACCATTTCGGCCACGGCCTGGGGCATGGCCTGGGCCTTTTCATCCACGAAGATCCATTCCTTTCCCCGCGCACCGAAAAAGAAATCCTGGCCCCCGGCATGGCCATCACCATCGAACCGGGTATTTATCTGCCCGGCTGGGGCGGCGTCCGCATTGAAGATTTGATATTAATTACGGAAGATGGGTTTGAATATTTGAGTCATTGTCCTAAAGAACCGGTAATCGGTGAGTAGTAATCCGATTATTGGTAACTGGTAACTAATCCCGACCCAAAATGAATCACGCAGCCAACACCCTTTTTGTCGACTACGTTTTGTGCCTGAACTGCCAGCGCTGTCTGGCAGAAAAGGTTTGTACCGTCAAGGCCATCATCCGCATTGACCGGGATGAGCCGCCATTTATTGACGTACATCGCTGTCACGGCTGTTTAGTTTGTGTAATGGAATGTGCCGCCTCCGCTATCCGCTCGGTCAACAAGACGTAAAGGAGATTCAGTAGATCCAAATTTGCGAACTTCGGCATGGTTCAATTATCTCGAAATCATCTTTACAATTTGCTGTGGATTGAAATCCACAGCTAGAGTAAGAAGTGCGTTAAAACGCACTAAAAATACTCCGAAATGTACAAAATCAGCCTCCGCAACCTGTTTTAACAGGTTTCCTTCTTTAGCCGGGCATTTCAATGCTCGGCAGTTACGGTGAAATTGTAAAGAGGAATTGTTCATTTTTGAACCATGTCGAAGTTCGCAAATTTGGATCTACTGAGATTGGGGATTGGAGACTAGAGATTAACCAGTCTCCAATCTCTAGTCTCCTTCCCCCATCTTTTTACTCGCTCAGCCGGGCATATTCGGCCAAAAAATAAATGCTGGTCTGGATACCTTTGTAAAAATTAGGGATGTAAAACCGCTCATTGGGCGAATGAATACGATCGCTGGGCAGGCCAAAGCCCATCAACACCGTTTCCAGGCCAAGATGCGCCTGAAACGCAGCCACTACCGGGATAGAGCCACCCTCACGCATGTAAACCGGCTTTTTGCCAAAAACCTGATCATAAGCCGCCGATGCCGCCCGCATAGCCGGAACAGTGTAATCGGTTACGCTGGCCGGCGAGAAGGAGCTGGTATCTATTTTTACGGTTATGGATGGCGGTGTGATCGAATCGACGTATTGGTGGAACAAAGCAGCGATTTCGCGCGGGTCCTGGTCAGGAACCAGGCGCATGGAAACCTTAACGTGAACCGTAGAGGGCAAAACGGTTTTTCGCCCGGCCCCGGTATAGCCGCCAGTTATGCCGTTAACATCTAATGTGGGTCGCGCACCGATCCGTTCAACCAGACTGAATTCCGGTTCGCCCCAGAGCTGCGGCGCACCGGCGTTTTGCAGCCATTTGTCTTCATCCAGCGGGAACTGGCGCAGGATTTTTCGCTCGTCAGCCGATAATTCTCGTACCTTATCATAAAATCCGGGGATGAGGACACGGCCGTTCTCATCTTTCAACTTAGCAATGATATGGGCCGCCGCGTTGATGGGATTATTGATCCCGCCGCCAAAGCTGCCGGAATGCAAATCATGGTCCGGACCGGTGATGTCCATAAGCACGTAACACAAGCCGCGCAGCCCATAAACAATGGCCGGCTGCTCCGGGCTGAGGATGGCTGTGTCAGACACGAGGGCGACATCGGCCGCCAGCAGTTCCTTGTTTTCAGGAATAAACGCCTCCAGGCTGGCCCCGCCAATCTCCTCTTCCCCTTCGATGATAAATTTGACGTTGACCGGTAAACGGCCGTTGGCAGCAGGATTGTTGGCAACAGGACTGTTGCTCTGCAAATAGGCCTGCACCGCCTTGACGTGAATGTAAGCCTGCCCCTTATCATCGGACGAACCACGGGCAATTAGATAATCATCCTCCACCACCGGTTCAAACGGCGGCGACTGCCACAACTCCAGCGGATCGGGCGGCTGCACGTCGTAATGGCCATAAATGAGCACCGTCGGCACATCCGGGCCGGCGTGGAGCCAATCGCCATAAATCAACGGGTGGCGCGGCGTTTCAATGAGGCGCACATTCTCAATCCCGGCCTGGCGCATCGCCGCCGCCATCCATTCGGCAGCGGCAGCCACATCGGCATCATGTTCCGGCTGGGTGCTGATACTGGGAATCCGCAAAAATTCAATCAATTCAGCCAGATGAGCGGCCTGATTTTCCTGGGCATATTCCGTGGGGGTTGTTTTCATATCCATTCGCATCCTGTCTTTATTTGAGGGTATAATCGGTCGGCTGTCGCTTAAACACGATAGCCAGGCACGATTATAGCCGAAATTGCCGAAATAAGGATTGTGAAACACCTCGTCATGAGTGAAATGATTCAAGTCGAGTTAAGTCCGACTGCATTATTAGAAAGTATGTTATTTGTCGCCAGCGGCCCGGTTTCCACCGGACGGCTGGCTAAAGCGCTGGAAACAACCCCGGCGGCTGTCACCAGTTTGCTGCATACACTGGAAGAAGATTACCGGGAGCGCGGCCTGCGGCTGCAATGGAGCGGCAGCGCCGTCCAATTGACGACTGCGCCGCAAGCCAGCACGGTTATTGAGCGTTTTCTGGGGTTGGAGTTGACCACCCGGCTCAGCCAGGCAGCGCTGGAAGTACTGGCCATCATTGCCTACATGCAGCCCATCACCCGGCCGCAAGTAGACCAAATTCGCGGTGTTAATTCTGATGGCGCCTTGCGAACTTTGCTCAGCAAAGGTTTGATTGAAGAACTGGGCCGCCTGGAAACACCAGGACGACCCATTTTGTATGGCACGGCGCCGGAATTTTTACAGCATTTCGGCCTAAACACGATTGAAGAATTACCGGCTCTTGGAGACGAAGAGGAGTAGGGGCGAGGCAGTTGGGATAGGAGTGTATCTGATCAGATACACTCCTATCCCAACTGCCTCGCCCCCACCAGGACAAATTAATGGAAGAACGATTGCAAAAATTAATGGCTCAAGCCGGATTGGGGTCGCGCCGTGAAAACGAGAAGGTCATCGCCGCCGGTAAGGTTCGGGTAAACGGCCGTACCGCCAAATTAGGTGACAAAGCCGATCCCAGTAAAGATCAAGTGGAAGTAAACGGCCGTCTCCTCAAACTGCGTGACAACCAGGACAAATTCATCTACGTCGCCATCAACAAACCCAAGGGGGTTATCTCCTCACTGGATGACGAATTACAGGAAGGCCGGCGCACTGTGCGCGAC
>JBNKZT010000178.1:0-12457 GCA_050301775.1 Promineifilaceae bacterium (SeqCode) | reverse complement strand
TTAACGTGTTTCAACACGTTTTTGATGTGTCAGCCTATGAATTCATTCATAGCAAGAAGGCAAAATGAGAATTGCTGAAGCAAAAAAGAAAAAGTGGACAAGATTGCCCACTTGCTTTAAACTCGTCGGTTCGCGTAAAAGCTAACTCGCTGCGGTCAAAGCTGGCAATCATCCTGAAGACGTGGGTAAAACGGCAGGCACGGCCGTTACGGGGAGATAATAATGAGTGTATTTGGTGAGGTGACGTGTGCATAAGCAAACATCCGTTTACCAGCGGCTCTTGAGCTACTTAAAACCGTACTGGCGGCAGGTCGTTTTGGCGTATACGGCCGTCCTCTTTGCCGCCCTTCTCAACCTCTTCGTCCCCCAGGTCATCAAAAACGCCATCGACAACGGGCTGGCGGCGGGCAAAGCATCGGCCTTGTTTGCAGCCGGCGGCATCATTTTAGGCATCGCCCTGGTACGCGGCCTGGCCGGATTTGGCCAGCGCTATTACGGCGAATGGCTGACCCATCGCGTCGCCTACGACCTGCGCAACCATTTTTACGACAGCGTCCAGCATCTTCCCTTCGCCTTCCACGACCGCAGCCACACCGGCGACCTGATGAGTCGGGCCACCAGCGACATTTCTGAAACCGAGCGCTTCGTCGGCATTGGGATGATGGACCTCATCGCCACCATCTTGCTTTTATCAGGTGTGATTGTGGCCATGCTGATCGAGTCTCTGCCACTGGCTCTGTTGGGCTTAATGCCGGTGCCGGTGCTCGTATTCTCCACTTTACGCTTTGGCAACACGGTTCGTCCCATGTTCAAGCGCATTCAAGAACAGATGGGCGTTCTCTCCGACATCATGCAGGAAAGCATGACCGGCATCCGCGTTGTCAAAGCGTTTGCCCGAGAACCCTACGAACTGGAAAAGTTCGATGTAGGTAATGATGAATGGTTTGACCGCCGCTTTACCGTCATCCGAACCTGGGCCAACAACTGGCCGTTTTTCACCTTTTTGGTAGCCAGCAGCATCTTTTCGCTGCTCTGGTTTGGCGGGCCGCGGGCGCTGGCCGGGGAAATTACGATTGGCTCCCTGTTTGCGTTGATTTCATACGTCCTCATGCTCAGCGGCCCGGTGCAGCGGCTGGGCTTTTTGGTCAATCTAATGGCCACCGCCGGGGCCAGTGCCAGCCGAGTCTTTGAGATCATTGACACGCCCAATGAGGTGGAAGATAAACCAGACGCCGTCTCGCTGGACAAAGCCAAAGGCGAGGTTGTTTTTGAAGATGTCGGCTTTGCTTACCGTGAAGGGCTGCCAATTTTGCAAGACGTCACGTTTTACGCCAAACCTGGCCAGCGGGTGGCTCTCATTGGTCCCACCGGCTCAGGCAAATCGACAGTTACCAACCTGATTCCGCGCTTTTATGAGGCCACAGCGGGTCGGGTACTGATCGATGGGCACGACGTGCGTGATTTACAGGTAAAAAGTCTGCGGCAGCACATTGGCATTGTCCTGCAAGACCCATTCCTGTTCAGCCAGACGATTGCCGAGAATATTGCCTACGGCCGTTCCGAAGCCACCACTGACGAAATCATCGCCGCCGCCAAAGCCGCCCGCGTCCATGACTTCACGGTTGGCTTCCCCGACGGCTACGAAACCCGCGTCGGTGAGCGCGGCGTAACCTTGAGCGGCGGCCAAAAGCAGCGTATTGCCATCGCCCGTGCCCTGCTTAATGATCCGCGCATCCTCATTCTGGATGATTCCACCAGCAGCGTCGATACGGAAACGGAGCATCTGATTCAGGAAGCGCTGGACATCCTCATGGAAGGGCGTACGACCTTCATCATTGCCCAGCGGCTGCTGACACTGAAAAATGCCGACTATATTTTGGTGCTGGATAAAGGCCAGATTGTGGAGCGAGGCAAACATGACAGCCTCCTGGCGCAAGATGGTCTGTATCGCCAGATTTATGATTTGCAATTGCGCGATCAGGAAGAGTTTGTGGCGTTGCAAGAGAGATTGGAGACTGGGGGCTAATTATGTCAACCATGTCCAGGCGCGGCAAAGACGGCCGTTTCGGAATCGAATCACAGGAAATCGACGAGCGGGAAGAGCGGGAACGCAAAATTGCCGCCCTGCTCAATGATGAAGATGAACTGCTGGGCAAAGCGTATGACGGCCGTTTAGTCCGCCGCCTGCTGCAATATCTGAGTCCCTACAAACGCAAGCTGTGGGCGGCCATCGTTTACATGATCATCAGTTCCTTGTTGGGCGTGTCCGGGCCGCTCTTTGTCGGCCGGGCCATTGACGACGGCATCCGCGCCGGTAACTTTGCCACTTTGCGACTGTGGACGGTCCTGTTCATCATCGCCGCCGTGGGCGAATGGATCACCAACCGCCAGCGCATCGCCATCATGGCCTACGTCGGCACCAAAGTCGTGGCCGACATCCGCAGCCAGTTGTTTCGCCATCTGCACACCCTGTCGCTCAACTTCCACAACAATTACAGCGTCGGCCGCTTAATGAGCCGTCTCATCAGCGACGTAGGCGTTTTGCAGGATTTCATCACCTGGTCGATCACCGGCCTGTTCCGCTCCACCTTCACCCTGCTGGGCATTGTCGGCGCGATGCTCCTGCTCAACTGGCGGCTGGCCCTGGTCAGCTTTGCTGTCATTCCGCTGATGCTGGTACTGACCAACTACTGGCGATCCCACGTGCGCGAAGCCTACCGGGCCACCCGGCAGCGGCTTTCGCTCATCAACGGCTACCTTAACGAATCAATTGGCGGCATCCGCGTCACCAAAAGTTTTGTGCGCGAGGAGCGCAATTTCCAGCATTTTAATGATCTCAATCTTTCTTATTTTGACGCCAACGTGGATGCGACCCGGTTGTCGGCCATCTTTTTCCCCGGGGTCGATTTCATGGGGTCGCTGGCCACGGCGCTGGTCGTCGGTGTGGGCGGCTGGCTGGTTATTGGCGATGCGCTGACGGCGGGCACGCTGGTCGCCTTTGTCCTGTACGTGGACCGCTTTTTTGAGCCGATTCGGGAAATGGCCCAGCGCTACAACACCTTCCAGGCCACGATGGCCGCCAGCGAACGCATTTTTGATTTGCTGGATCGCGTACCCGATTTGCAGGATGCGCCTGATGCGAAAATATTGCCGCCGATTAACGGCCGTGTCCAGTTCAATAATGTCGTCTTCGCCTACAACGACGGCGAAACCATCCTCAAAGGAATCAACTTGCAAGCCGAGCCGGGGCAGCGCATTGCCTTTGTGGGCGAGACCGGGGCCGGCAAAAGCACCATCATCCGCCTCATCGCCCGCTTCTTCGACATCAACGACGGAGCGTTGACAATTGACGGCTACGACGTGCGCCAGGTAACGCGGGCCAGCCTGCGATCCCAGTTGGGCATCGTTTTGCAGGACACCTTCCTCTTCGCCGGTACGATTGCCGACAATATTCGCTATGGCAAGCTGGACGCGACAGAAGATGAAATCATTGCCGCCGCCAAAGCGGTGGGAGCACATGATTTCATCAGCAAGCTGCCCGAAGGCTACCAGACAGAAGTCGGCGAAAGCGGCGTCAACCTGAGCGTGGGCCAGCGGCAAATCATCTCCTTTGCCCGCGCATTGCTGGCCGACCCGCGTATCCTTATCCTGGACGAAGCGACCAGCAGCGTGGACACAACGACGGAGAAGATCATCCAGCAGGCTTTGGATACGCTCATGGACGGCCGTACCAGCTTTGTCATCGCCCACCGGCTGAGTACGATTGTGAATGCGGATATGATTGTGGTGTTGGATAACGGCCGTATCGTCGAACAAGGTACCCACGCCGAACTGCTGGCCCAAAAGGGGCGTTATTACAACCTGTACACGATGCAGTGGGCACAGACAGATACATCGTTTAGCAAGAATTGAGTTTTCAGCGGAGGCAGCAAATGGAACCGTTTGAAGAAAAATATCAGGATGTTTTGCATAATATCGAAACAGCCTTGGTTCAGACTTATCGTGAACAGGATGAAATGACGGATTGGGACGCGTTAACGGCCGTTAAGGGCCTCATTCGCACCTACACCGCCGAACAACGCGGCCAAACCTCTCCCAACTTAAAGCTGGATGAACCGGCCCAAGCAGCATTTGATAACGTTCAGTTCATGTGTGAGTGGCGGCTTGGCCGAACGCATATGGAAAACGAGTCCGGTCAAGCAATTAATATAGGGATGAACCCCAAAACCGTTGCCGAAATTATCGCCTGCCTCAAGCGCATCCATAAATCAATTGAGTTATGGCAAAAAAAAGGTGGACGGCGCGGTTACTTCAACTTCGTCAGCCAATTCATCCTCTAATCCCCCAATCCCCGCATCACGCCTGTGTAAACAATCTGTTAAAATGATTGACAAGTCAACTAATCTGCCGTATAGTCTCATAGTTACATTCTCAAACTGCTTGACCTCCTATTTCCAAATTCAATTGAAGTAGTCACAAAAGTCATCAGCAGAAAAAACCAATCCGGGCATTATTATGCGCCGAGAGTTGGTTTAGTGCGTGTAACCCGAAATTGAAATCTAAAAATTAAACGACAAAAAAATTTAACAAGTTTAATTAGTATGTAAGGAAAGAATACAAATTCACAAATTTTATGAGTAAACATCTACGAATCATTCCCTTGGGCGGCCTGGGGGAAATTGGCAAAAACATGACAGTGTTGGAATACGGCCGTAACCAAATTATCATCGACTGCGGGGTTATGTTCCCCGAAAACGACATGTATGGCATTGACCTGGTCCTACCTAATTTCGATTACGTGATCGAGAACCAGGACACTTTACGCGGCATCGTGCTGACGCATGGTCACATGGACCACATCGGCGGGCTGGCCTACCTGATGAAGCACATCAACACCACGATTTACGGCACCCCCCTCACCGTGGGCATGGCCGAGCGGCAGATGGAAGAAGCAAATGTTCTGAAAAACGCCAAAATGCAAACCGTTGGCGATAAAGACACGATTCAATTGGGGCCGTTCCAGGTTCATCTGTTCCCGGTGGCACATTCTATTCCCGGTTCAGTGGGATTGGTCATTGAAACCCCGGCCGGCATCGTCGTTCATACCGGCGATTATAAGCTGGACGAAACGCCCGCTGGCGGCCGGACAACGGACCTGAAGCGGCTCAAACAACTCACGCAAAAGGGTGTTTTAGCCCTGCTGGCCGACAGCACGAATGCTGACCGGCCCGGCCGCACGCCGACTGAGCAGGTGGTAGCCGATACGTTGGACGAACTATTTGCTGAAGCAAACGGCCGTATCATCATTGCTACCTTCTCCTCCGTCCTGGCTCGTTTGCAGGCGATTATGGATTTAGCGGTAAAACACGGCCGTAAAGTGGCCCTCACCGGCCGCAGCCTGCAAGAAAACGTGGCCCTGGCCCGCGAATTAGGCTATATGAAAGTGGCTGATAAGGTGCTGGTTGACATCAGCGCCCGCGTGGCCGATGACAAGCTGATCATCCTCTCCACCGGCTCGCAGGGCGAACCGCGCTCGGCGCTCAACCGGATGGCCAAAGGCGAGCACCGCCAAATCGATATTCATCATGGCGATACGATCATCATCTCTGGCGGGACAATTCCCGGCAACGAAGAAGATGTGGGTCGCATGTTGAATCATCTGTTTGAGCGAGGCGCCAATGTCATTTACGGACCGCTGGCGACGGTTCACGTTTCCGGCCACGGCAGCCGTGACGAAATGAAGCTGATGCTGGAGACGGTTAACCCTCGTTTCTTTATTCCGGTACATGGCGAATCCCGCCATCAACATCTGCACGCCGGCATCGCCGCTAAACTTGGCCTGCCCTCGGAGCAGACTTTCATTCTGCGCAACGGTGAAATCTGGGCCAGTGATGGTGAAAAAGCCTGGCAGGACGAAGCCATTCCAGCTGAAGATGTGTACGTAGACGGCCGTCTCGTCGGAACAATCGGCGAAACGGTGATGCGCGACCGGCAGCGGCTGTCGCAGGATGGCTTTATTGTGGTGTACGTGCCGGTTAACGGCCGTTCCAAACTGGCCGGCGAACCGCAAATCATCAGCCGGGGCTTCGTCCACATGCAGGAATCCAGCGATTTGATAGAACTGGCCCGCAAGGAACTGAAGCGGCAGCTACAGCGCAAGGGGCGTAAAAACGACCCGAAAGAGACGGTGCGCGACACGCTGCAAAACTTCTTCTACCGAGAAACGCAATCCCGGCCGGTGATTCTCCCCAACATCGTCCGCGTCTGATCCAACAATCCACAGATGGCGCAGATTTCGCAGATTTTTTCTTTTAATCTGTGAAATCTGCGGATAAATCTTCTTCTACTTCCCCAAACTATCACGAAAGAAAGAAACGAGGCGCTGTTCGTATTCGGCTGTCTTTGCTGAAGCGGCCTGGATGTGTTCAACGCCTTCGGGGAACCAAAAGGTGGCGTCGACAGCGGCGGCAGCGGCCCGTTCTTGAAGCTGGTAACTGTGCCGAACGTTGATGCGGGAATCGGCCGTACCATGAACGACGCAGAGGGGACGGCCGTTCGCCCTCTCAATCGCTTCATACGGGTTGTGGGCCAGGACGTTGTCGCCGGCCACCAACCGTGCCATCAAAATGCCGCCCGGCGTGAGGAAATGAGGATAATGGTTGCGATCCAGTTCTTCATTGATGATTTGGGGCAAATTCTCGAAGGGCGAATCGACAAAAACAGCCGCGGCCTGTGGTTCTTGAGCAAAAGCGATAAGTACCGTAGCCGCACCCAATGAATTCCCCATTAACCCAATGCGTTCTGGCGAGATGTTTTTCTCGTTCACCAGCCAATCCCAGCCGCCTAACACATCCAGGTATTCTTCGTTGCCCAGAGCGAAACGGCCGTCTTCATAATCCGATTCATTCACGTCGCGCATGTCTACCATGAGGACATTGAATCCGGCATTATGCAGCATCCCGGCCGGAACCAGCACCGTGTGGGCATTTTTGCAAGCGCCCAACCCGTGGACCACAATCACTGCCGGGGCATCGGGTGCCGCTTCCACATACCAGCCAGCGATTGTGAATGCCGTATCACGGCTGGGGAAGCGCACTGCTTCATAATCAGGCATGAAGTAAGCGGCGTAATCAAAATCATCGCGCCAGTAGCCGCTGTGGTCGGTGAAATCGTCGGGACGGTTGGCCAACGGGGCCTGGCAGCCATCTTCGATATTGGCCAGCGTATCGTAGAGGATGTAACTGACGGCCAGGTAACTACTGCTTAAAAGCATGACCACTGTAAAAATGAGGAACCGAATCTTTTTGCCCATATCTTATTTTTGTAACCTTTTCTTGGTGTGCCGCATCCAAGTAACGATACCATCATACCGGAGAGTAACTATATGCCAATGTACCAATTCTCCTGCCGCGATTGTGGGCAGGGATTTGATAAAAAATTACGGATGTCGCAGGCCAGTGAGCAGCAGGATTGTCCTGATTGCGGCAGTGAAAATACACAAAAAGTCTTTGGGTCTGTGGCTATTGGCGGTGTGTCTCGATCTTCATCACCCAGCCTGCCGGCACGCCCGGCAAGCAGTCCATTTTCTTGAGCGAGTGGCTGTTAGACAAGCAGTTTGCTTGTTCCAATTATTCTTTGCGCCAGTAAAAATGGTCGTTTTCTTTCCTCGTCTGGCGCATCCCTAACTTTTCCAGCACACGAATTGAGGGTTGGTTGTCGATTTCGGTTTCGGCGGTAACGGCCGTGCATTCCGGCCGGGCCAGCGCCCAATTCACCAGTGCTGTAACTGCCTCGGTCATATACCCCCTGTTTTGGAAAGTGGGGTGCATCCCGTAACCAATCTCCACTTCCCCTTTTGGGTTGGGATACCCTTTGAATCCGACCAGGCCCGCGCCAACCGGCGTCTCTTTGGGGATGATCAGCCAGTACGTTGCCCAGGGATGGTCGGCTTTGGCTAAATCGGCCATTATCTCCAGCTTCTTTTCAATTGGTCGCCGGACCGGGCTAGCAAACAGGTCGTCAGCCAGAGAGACGCCCAGTTCTTGAGCCAACTGTGCTGGGTCTTCAAGGCTGGTTTGCAGTTGGGCCTTTGTTAGTGGGTGCAGGAGCAGACGCTCGGTTTCGATAGCCTGGCGGCTGCGCCAAACGGCCGCTTTTTTGTCTACGTCGTGAATAAAATCAGTTTTGCTGTTGGTGTAAAGAGGTGGTTCGGTCACATATTTCTGGGCTAGTTCTTCTTTTAACCGGCTGTAGGCCTGGGCCACGTCGGGGTGGGCAATGAGGTAATCACGGAAGTTAAGATGGCGGGCAATTTCGGGGTGGTCGTCTTGGAAAGTGTGAATGTGATGGGTGTGGTGGGTGTCGCTACCTTTGCGGAAGTAGCGACGGCCGTTTATCCCATTTTCCCCTTTGGCGATGTAACCCAGTTGGCTCATAGCCTCATTGGCTGCATCAACCTGCTCAATATCGTGGACGACGACCATGATGTCGATGATCGGTTTGGCTTTGATGCCGGGCACGGCCGTACTGCCAATGTGGTGGATGGCGATGAGATTGGGCTGGAATACGGCCATTAACCGTTCCGCCTCAGCTTCAAACTGCCGGAGCCATTCCGGGTCGTGTGTTTTTAGTTCAACTTGTCTGCTCATGAGTCGGGTTCGCTGATTCCTGTTCTGTTTTAGAAAAACCACGAGACAGTTTTTCTCGTAAATTAGGCCGATTGGCTTGCTGATGTTCCGCCAATAATACAATGAAGCTGGAAATGATGCTCAATCCTACCAAAATGTAGACCATTGTGAACAGCTTGCCCAGCGAAGTTTGTGGTGAAAAATCGCCATACCCTACCGTTGTCAGTGTAATAATGGTGAAGTAAAACGAATCCAGCCATGACCAACCTTCGCGCACATGGTAAAACCAGGCCCCAGAAAGAATGACAATAACGGTCAGTGTGAACAAACCACGGAATTCCGGTTCTTTTAACCCATTCCAAACAGATTTCCCTAATCGGTAAAGCAGTAAAAGTAATGCTGGCATAATACCTCCAGACCTGATGAATTTTGCTATCGCTTTCTAGTGTTTCGCGGCCTAAATAAGCCAACAATAAGGGATGCCGCGAAACACTCAAGCAGTTTGGCGCGGAAGGGTCTGGTAATTGCGGGTTTATTTGCGCCAAACTGCACTAGCCCAAGTATACGTGCTTGGTAAAAATCTTACAGTCGCAGCCGGTTTTGATGTGTACGGTATGAGAGTCGTTATACGGCCGTTGTGCAAACAACGGCCCAATCTGATAAAATGCAGCTAACTTTGCAGAAAACTTCGAGGAGTTATAGTAGCTTATGGCACGATTTGCCCGTTACAGTATCATTATCGGTTTGTTGGCCGGGGCTTTGGTTTTTCTGACCGAACCGGCAGCAGCCGTTGACTGCTACTATCATGACGATCTTGGCTTCATTTGCGATGCCAATCCGCCGCCGCCCACCTTTGAGCAGCCGCAGCCTTTCTTCAACAGCTTTATACCCACTGTGGAATATGCCCGGTTAAATGACTTGATCAACGTCCATGCCGGTCCCAGCCGCGACGAACCGATTGTACGCAACGTGGGCGATGGCTTCCTCTACTCCACATTAAACGGTGCTGTCCGCAACGATGCCGGCGAACTGTGGTACATCATCAACCCCGGCGAGTACGTCCGCTCGGACGATTTGCGCGTTGTACAAGATTCGGAATTTACCGGCATGGTCGCCAACCGGCAGCCGGAACGGCCGTTTGGCTGGATGATTGTCGATTACTGGTACAGCCTGGAACCGGGCGCCGAAGTAGATGAAAGCTTACCCAAACTACCTCGTTACACCTTCTTTGAGGTCTACGATGCTGTGGAAGCCAGTGACGGCTGGATATGGTACGATATCGGTCGCGGTCGCTGGATGCGCCAGACCTACGTCAGTGTCATCGACATCACCCCCCGGCCAGAAGGAATTGGCCCCAACGACTTTTGGGTAGAAGTTGACCTGTATGAACAAAGCTTCACCGCCTACGAAGGCGACCGGCTTGTTTACGCCGGGCTGGTCTCCAGCGGACTCAACCGCTGGCCCACATACGAGGGGCTTTTTCAGGTAGAACAGCGTTTTCTCACCACCAAAATGTCAGGCGCTGAAGGCAAAGTCGATTATTATTTCGTCGAAGATGTCCCCCATACGATGTACTTTGACATGAAAAACGAAATCGCTTTGCACGGCGCATACTGGCACGACCGCTTCGGCTACAAACACAGTCACGGTTGCGTCAACATGCCGCCACGCGACGCCGAATGGATTTTCAACTGGTCGGCCGAAGCGCCTAACGATTTGTGGGTGTTCGTCCATACGTCTGATCCCAATACAATTTTTGAACGGTACGATACGGTTTTGAATTTTGCCGGACCGTAGAGAAGAAGATTTCAGCCATTAGCAAACAGCCTTCTGCATTTTCAGAAGGCTGTTTTTGTTTATTTTAGCAGGTGGGATTATAAATTGGGGTGGGAAACGGCCGTTATCTTATTTCAGGATTGCCTTCGCAGTTGAAGGAGGCCTTACATGGCCCAGAACAATTTGTACCAATTGCTTTCACAACACTTCGACAAAAGCGAACTGCGTCAGCTTTGTTTTGAATTGCATATTGATTACGAAGAACTGTCAGAGCAGCGCAAGGCAGATTTTGTTCGAGAGCTTATTTTGTATTGCCAGCGGCATAAGAGGCTGCCGGATCTGCTCCAGGCCTGTCGACGGTTCAGACCTGAAGTAACCTGGCCCGATAAAGCAGAAAATATCGCGTTAGGGTTGCCATCGGTTGCCTTTTGGCAACGGCCGTTCGTCATTGCTGCCCTCATCGTCATTGGTTTATTGACTTTAATCACAACCACCATCGTCAATATAGGCGGCGAGGGATTGATTGGTGTGCTGGCCACAGAAATGCCAACAGCTACGGCCGCAGCAACACCCACTACGAAACCGACAACCACACCATTGCCGATAGCAACACCTCTGCCATTTGCCCCTGAACAAACGGGAGAAATATTGATCGTCATCGCCTCTTTTGCTAGATCGGAGGGAGTAGCTGACGCCGAAGCTCACAATGAAATTAAACGAGCCATTGAAAAGGCAGCCGACGATTTGGAATATAGCAATTTACGGGTAGAGGTAGTGACAGAGGTCTTGCAGTCTGAGGATCGGGAAGGGGCCGAAGCGCTGGGGGCGCAATATGATGCCAGTATTGTAATTTGGGGGGATGAAACGGCCGTGCGCGTCACCGTCAACTATTTCAACCGGAAAGCGGCTGATTCTCTCGCCAGCGACGTCGAAGTAAGCGTGGCCCGACCAGATAACTATGTACAGTTTATCACCGCCGACCTGCCTGGGCAGCTCACTTTTCTTTCTCTGTTCACAGTGGCGAAATCATATATTGCCGAAGTTAATATCCAGATGACGATACAGGCGTTAGAGGAGGCTGTCTCGGCGTTGGAAGATGTGGGAAATCCACCAGAAGGAGCTGAAGAAGCCTACTTCCTCCTGGGTATATTTTATCAGGTTACGAAGGACTATCAGCGGGCCATTGCCGCTTACGATCAGGTGGTCGCCCTCAATCCAAATTTGATCGAAGCTTACCTCAACCGCGGCATCATCCAGAAAAATCAGGGCGATCTGACAGAAGCCATTGCCGATTATGACCAGGCCATCATGCTTGATCCCGAAAGGATCGTCGCCTACATCGGGCGGGGACAAGCGCGCGCAAACCAGGGCGATCTCGAAGGAGCCATTGCCGATTACGATCAAGCCATAGCCCTCGATCCCGAAATGGCCGAAGCTTACGCTAATCGCGGCAATGCTCACCTTGACCAGGGTGATTTAGAGGAAGCTATGGCCGATTACGACCAGGCTATTGCCCTCAATTCAGACCTGCCCGAAGTCTACTATAATCGAGGTAATACCCAGGCTGCCCAAGGAAATATGGTTGAAGCTATCACCGATTATGACCAGGCCATCACCCTCAATCCGGGAATGGTTGAAGCCTATGCCAATCGAGGGAAAACCTTGTCGTATTTAGGCTATGACTGGCTGGCTATCAACAACTATAATCAAGCGATGGCTCTGAACCCAGACATAGCTATGGTGTACGTCAATCGGGGAATCAGCCGGGTAAAGGTAGGAAATCTTGAAGAGGCTATTGAAGATTTTGATCAGGCTCTTGTTCTCGAACCCGGGTTAGCTGATGCTTATGCCGGACGGGGCATGGCTTATCAGGTTATGGGTAATTCTGAACGCGCTCTGGCCGATTTACGCTACTTTTTGACTATAGCCGATGAATCTGAACTTCGCACAACTGTCGAAAGCATCATTGTTGAAATAGAGGCAGCGCTTACCAATGAGTGAACAAGAACAATAATAGGAGACATCATGACCTCATTCGATCTAACTGGCAAAGT
>JBNKZT010000177.1:0-12488 GCA_050301775.1 Promineifilaceae bacterium (SeqCode) | reverse complement strand
GTAATGTAAAAAACTGGATAAAGAATAAAGTGGTACGGAACAATGTATGGAAGAAGTTGCTACCTATAAAAAACCCATGTGGCCATTGCAAGTGGATTAGCTGTGGGATTCCATTTTTCCATACAGCCCGCCAGAGGGAAAGGCGGCCCAAAGGTGTTAATGTCACTTCCAAACCTTCCGCCTTCAACGAAGACAATAATAAATCTACGTATGGATTAATGCCTCCGCCTTGTGGCGTTATGAATACTTTCATGATTTCCCTTTTGTTTATTTGAGTAACCGACGATAGCGGGTCGGGTTATGGTTGCTTTGAGTATTTGTATCTGTTGAGCAAGGCACGAACAGATCGTCTCAGATGGTCTCTTAAGGTCGGTTTTTTGATCAGTCGTTTGAACCGTTCGACAGCAATTTTTTGGTAGCCATACTTAAATTGAAGGACCATTGTTTCGACATGCATTTCTGGTATTAATGCCTGGGTTTTAGCATTTTCGTGAATCACGGCTGCCGAGAGTGTGTCCTGTACGGATACGAATTTACCCAGAGCCGATAACCGTAACCATAAATCAAAATCCATGGCAAAATACAACGATTCATCAACCCCTCCGACCTCCTGCCAGGCCGGAGCGGAGAAGAAGCAAGATGGTTGGAAAAAAAAGCTGCCATAGAACCAGTCGGCCAGATCCTCCCTTTCTAGACCTTTAGGCACAACTGTGTTGATAATTCGACCATCTGGCCGGATCAGATGGCAAGAGCCGACCCAGGCAACGGCTTCTGGATTCGACCGGTAAGCTTCGGCTACGTGCCATAACGCTCCCGGCAACAGGATATCATCTGAGTTGAGCCAGGTAAAAATCTGCCCGGTTCCCTGGTTCAGGCCTTTGTTAATAGCATGAGATTGGCCACGATCCGGTTCGCTGACCCAATGCGTGATCCAAGGCTTGTACTTACGGATGATCTCCACACTGTTATCTGTAGACCCACCATCCATGATGATATATTCCAGATTTGGGTAATTTTGTGAAAGGACAGAACGGATGGTGGCTTCAATGAACTGCCCCTGATTGTACGAGGGCGTAACAACAGTGATCCGGGGGCTGAAACGGTTTTCCGGCTCTGCTTGTGTTTCAACTGTCCAGGGCCAGCCCTGTTTGTCCAACGGTGGTTTTGGCAATTCAGTTAACGGTGGATAAGACAACACATTTCTCCCTGTCAGGCAAAAAGCGCCCTTCGATATAAAGCTCAATCTCCTCGCCTGATTACCGTTTATGGTATGCTTTTGGTGAAGTTTTATGTATTAAGCGGCGTCAATTTGCAGCGTTTCACGATGACCTAACAAATACGGCTTCCAAAACGCCCGATCATATTTAGGCCAGGCGTGACAGCCAAAAGGCAATTTATAATGATTCCGCTCGAAAGAACGGGACGGTTCAGCCTCAAAAGCAAACCGAAGCGCAGTATTGACATCGGCTATCTTGAATTCCGGGTAATAATGGTCAGCCCGTCGTGCCCAAAAAAGGTCCTCGTTATTTTTGAATTGGGCGATTTCCCTGTCGATATTATTGAACATTCGCAGGTACTTTAAATATTTGCGTGGTAAATTCACGTATTGGAGGAATTTGGGCCGTGAGGCGCAATATTTTTCCCAGTATTCATTAGGATGAATTGCATAACGTCTGGAATTAAGAACTTTTAGAAAACTGGCTACTTTGCGCAAGGAAAAACCGCCATTCCCAACACCCGGGGTTTTGACCCAGGGCGTATCCTCCGATTCCAGCCAGGGAGGGCCGATGTAATCCAGATCCATCTCACACCATTGCTCAAGATGGTCAGAAAATACCAGAGCATCAAGATGGTAAATCAAGATGTATTCATACTCCTGAAACCGCTCATAAAATTGCTTAGAGAGCATGAGCCGGGTATAGGCAGCGGCACTGCCGAAGAAACCGTCATCAAACCGCTCAATGTCAAAATCGGGGAAGTTGACCGACAGGCTTTGAGGGATAACCATGTATTTGTCATAGCGATTCAAAAAATGAACGAGATGCTGATATGAAATTTCTTCGTCGGGCGTGAGTTCGGCCCGGTTAGACATAGGCACGACAATCGCTACTTTCTTTTTGATCATGAAACCTCCCGCTTTTTCTGTCCGAATTTTACCGGGCCATTACGTTGCACCCAGAAAGCCAAAGTTTGCCACAAGGGCAGTTTTTACGGCGTTGCTTAATGGTCTGCCTGGTTTTTTTGCCTTAGCCTCAGTTTGATTTGATAACAACAGGCAGATAGTCAGAGTAGTAAACGGTTACGGTAAACTGCTGCGTATCCGATCCGGCTGAATTCGTTGCTTTGACTTCGACCGGGTAAGAAGCGCCCGGCGTCTCACCGACCGCCGACCAGGTAATCACGCCGGTATTGGGATCAACAGTCATGCCGGTGGGACCAGAAACCAGGCTAAAGGTAGGAACCGGATTGCCAACCGATTCAACGTCATAGGTATAGGTGCCGCCAGGCGCAACACCTGCCACCGGAGTAGAGATGATGGTGGGCGGCGTCAATGAACAATAATTTTGCCCAGCCAGGCCACTGTTGTAGTGGTTTTGGATTTCGGTGAGAGAGAGGGCACGGCCGTGTATGGCCACCTCGTCAATCAACCCATCAACAAGATACAAGTGATAGGGTGTAAAATTACCAATGGTTAACGGGTTCGTGTTGACAAAATTACCCGCATAACTTACCGACAGGTTTCCTTCTTCCACACCATCTACGTACAATCGATTCTTTCCCAGGCTAGCATCCCGCACTGCCACCAGATGGTGCCAATTACCATCATTGATAGGCGTTGTGCCCACCAATTTGTAGCCAGTAGAATAAACAGAATCGCGTAAGAAAAAGGCCGCTTTGTTGGTGTTACCATCACAGCCTAACCACCAATCGCCCTTGCCGGCGCTGTCCTGGTACTTGCCAACGTACACCTTATTTCCTGTACATATCTGCGTCGTTTTAACCCAGGCCTGGATACTGAAACTGTCACTATTACTCCAGTTCAACTCAGTTGCGTTAGCCACTTCCAGGCCATCATTGACACCATCAAAGTCCAGCGCCCCATTGACGCGCCCGCTGGCAAAGCCAGGACAGCTTGCCCCACTGCAAACAGCATCATTCCCATTGATCAAGTCAGCAAATGTCGTGCCGCTGCTCTCGTCCAGAGTCCAGTAAGCCACCGGATCTGGCGCCAAACAGACGAGCGCACTCACCACTTCGACTGTAAAACTTTGTGTATCGGTGCCATTTAAATTACTCGCTTGGACCACGACTGAATGAAACCCAACCTGGCTGCTGTTGGGCGTCCAGGAAATTACGCCACTGGCCGGGTCAATCGTCATGCCGGCCGGATTGGTCAGCAGTGCGTAGGTCGGCGCGGGTGAACCACTGGCATTCACGTCATACGTATAAGGTTGGTCAACTGATACCTGAGTGACCGGCGTCGAGGTGATGATTGGCGCAGTACAGGGTGGCATAAAATCATCGAGTGCGGCCAGCCAGACGGTGGCCATTTTGGCGTATCCGCCTTCGTCGGGGTGAAGCCAGTCGAACATATCTGTGGCGTAATTCAGGGCGCTTTGCTGGTCTACAAGGATAAGTTTGTCCCCATTGTCGATGCGACTTTGAACCATTGCCGTCAAATTGTCGTTAAATGACGTTACGTCTATGTAGGGATTGTGGGTGGGGTCCTGGCCAATAATACGAGCCACGATAACGGTTATATTTTCGCTGACAGAATCGATATTATCTAAAATGGCGGCCACATTAGCGACGCTGTCTCCCTGGTTCTGGGCAATGTCATTGGTGCCAATGTGCAATAGAACGATTTCGGCCGGATTTGTCGTGAGGTAATTGACAACCGCAGCGACTATTTGTTCGTCAAGATACCCACCCCATCCCTCGTGATCGTAATCGAAAGTTGGGCCGGGGTCGGCGCTGCCACTGGCCAGACTGCCCACAAAATCGAAATAATAGTCCGCGGCCACCATGGAAAGGTATAACGGCCGTCTAAAGCCAAAGTTATAAGGAGATGATGTTGGCACAGTTCCTGTTCCATAGCCCCTGGTAATAGAATTGCCTAAAGGCATAATAGCAACGGGTGACGTGCAGCTTTCAGTATAGCCTCGCCCCAAATAATAATGCGTTAGGATTTCGGCATTGGGCACAACCCCATTGTACAGGGCGACTTCATCCAACGTGCCCTGAAAATGAGACGTTAATTCAAGATGACCCAGACTGAGAACGGCCGTTGCCGGTGCAAATCCCCCAGTATAATTCCGTGTTGCCGAGACAATATCTGTCGCATCTACGGTAAGATAATTGACATCATTGACACCATCCCGCACAGCAACAACGTGGTGCCACAACCCGTCGGTGATCACTCTGGTGCTCCGCAGCGTAACGCTGGCGCCATTCGAGTCGCGCAGTTGGAAACCGGCTTTACCGGTTCCCCCAGCACAGCTTAACGCCCAAAAACCAGTTCCGGCCCCGCTTTTCGCCCGCCCCACGAGAATCTCATCAGTCGTCACGCAGCTCTGCCCCGGTTCACCTTTGACCCAAAACTCGACAGAAAAGCTGTCATTCACACCCCAATCTAGGGCCGGGTTTGAGGCCACGTCGATACCCGTACTGCTGCCATTGAATATTTGAGCGCCATTTACTTGCCCGCTGGTTGTAGCTGTTGGACAGGTTCCGGCACAGGCTCCGTTGAGACCGCTGTCCACTTCAACATACGTAGGACCGCCCGTTTCATCAAGTTTCCAATAAGCGATACGGATTGGCTGGCCGGCTGCTTTGGAGGTGGAAATGAACAAAAATATGAGCGTTGTTAATAATGAGAATGCTAAGATAAAGCCCGCCCCTCTCGAAAATTTCAAGAATTTGGAGATCCGTTGTCTTTTCATAAGTAAATTCTCACTAAAATCTAGTATTTTATGTCAACGCTTTAGCGAAGTGGGTTGTTTGTTCCACTCTCAACTTATCGGCTAAACGGCCGTTTGGCAGTTCAACGTCATCATAAGTAATCACCTGGTCTTGAGACACATCTCGCGTCAAGCGGCAGCCCTCGGACAGACCCATCGGTAACAGATTCTCAGTCTGGGCCACGTCGGCATTCTCGGCCACGCCATAGGCGGTAAACCCGCCGATACCGTCCAGCACTTCCCCTGCTTTCAGGTCTCGCTTGGCAACAGTAATCACATCGCAAACTGGAGCGCCCAGCGGCGTCAGGGCAGCATCGCCAAACAGAACGGCGCGGGCGACGGTCAGTGGCGTTTCCAGGTGACAGAGGTGGTAGGGGGTGTAAAAGACGTAAAGCGGACCGTCTCCCATTTTGTAATAGTTCAAATATTGCTGCTGGAGCGGCTGCTCGTTATAGCCCAAAACGAACACGCCGCCTGGCGGCTGTGCCCCTACGACATAATCGACCAGGCCACCATCAAGCAGTTGTTCCAGCGGATAAAGGGCAGGTGTGTCGTTAACGTGTCCGCAGTGATAACCATACATCCCCCGCTGCCCCACCTTAAAGCCGGTTCCATTGGCAACGACAGCCATTTCCATGGAAATCTTTGTGCCGTCGGCAAAGGAGGTAACCATGGGCGGCTTTTGATGGTACTTTTCGGCATAGGCCCGCTGCGTCTCCGGCGTGCGGTACGGGTCGTGCAGCCCTTTGATGTTACCGGCCAGAACGGGCCGGCAGCCGATGGATTGAACATAGCGGTACAGGTTCATGATCACGCCGGGCTGATCGCCATCGGAGTTAGTGATGATCATACCCGCTTTGTCGGCGTACACTTTCAGGATGGGACCAAGTGTTGCATCCAACTCGGCATTCATCAGGATGACGTGCTTGTGGTGTTCGATGGTAGCCAACACGACGCGTGCGCCAAATTCAATGGTTCCGGTGACTTCAACGATGGCGTCGATGCCATCGGCCTGGCAAAGCAGCAGTGCGTCGTCGGTAATGGCAGCTTTGCCCTGGGAAATAGCATTTTCTAATTGATGGAGATTGGTTACGGCCGTTACCCCCTCCACCCCCGCCTGCGTATAAGCCCGCCGGGCATCATCCAGGTGACGGTTGGCCACAGCAACTAATTTCATACCGGGAACGGCCGTAATAATTTGCAGCGCTATCCCCCGCCCCATATACCCGGCTCCCACCAGGCCAACCCGGATCGGATTGCCGGCTTCTTCTCGTTTTGCTAAAGCCCTATCAATAATTATCATTTCAAATCAATTCACATTCTTTACAAACAGCCAAAGAGCCAACTTGCCAAACAACGCCTACACTCCTCTAAATTCATCACTGCCATAAATGAATAGCTGGTTGACGGACAATATTTGCATACTGTTCTGACTCTAAAAGCCCATTCAATATTTCGTCTTCAGCATTAGCAGTGTAATTATCAACCGAAGGTACAAACCAAACATCATCATAATTTTGAATAGTAGACTGCATCTCATCGAGATTACTATCATTATCCACGACAATGATAACTGTTTCAGGGTCCAGTTCATAAATAACTGACCCCACGTGTCCCCGACCATAACCAGCGCCAATAACCACAATTTGAGATGGCGAGGAATTATCCCTAATCATTTGAGATAAACTTCGCAGCCTGCTCCCTGGCCAACCAGGACTGCTTTCTGTTCCTCGATTGACAGCATGGAGCTGCAACCCTACCAAAAGAATCAGCAGTAACATTATTAGAGGTTTTTTGGTAATTTTTGGAGTGATTCCATAAGTGAGTATTACAGCAAAAGCTGGGCCAGCGAAAAGAAAATATCGTTGAACGTCAACAAGGTGTTTATCAAACAACAAGTCCAGAAAAAATATTCCTATTGATGACGCGCCGCTAAGGCCCAGGAACATCAGGAATAATTTTTGATTAATTCCTGACCAATGCCGTTTGATATAAATGATGCGGGTTCCGAGCAAGATCAATAATACAATTGTGAACAGCCACCTTAATTTCAGAGACTTTTTATAATAAATGATAGCCAAGTCCGATTTGACAATTGTTTCTATCTCTGGGAACACGCCAATAAAACCAGGCAACTGGTCGGGACGTGTGCTAATTTGCGCTAGAAGCGTTGGAATTCCTAAAAACCAGATGGCAATGGTAGAAATGAGAGCTAGAGCCGCGACCGCCTTTGATACTGGCCAAAGATTAATTAGAAACCACAAAAGAATAACCAGTACAGGAAAGATCGCCAGATAATTTACATGGAAGGCTATGCCACTGCAAAGTGCCATAGCTGTAGAGTAGATTACAAGATGAGAACGATTTCTACTTTCACTGGCAAGATAAGCAAAAAGCGCCGCCATTAAAATAATAAGAGTAACCAAAGCATAGGGCCGCGCCTCATGCCCTGCGAAAACCGAACCAGAAGATATTGAAAATATGAGGCTGGGAATAATAGGATACTTGAATTTCCCAACTTGTAATAGCAGAAAAAGGACTAATATGGCTCCAACGGAACAGACCAATGAAAAGGCACGGGCCGTCTCCAGGGAAAAACCTAACCATCGACGCCAATAGGATACCACCCAATAGTACACCGGTGGATGAACATCTGTTTCACGCAAGTCTGTGGCAATTTGACTAAGGGATGGCGTGCCTATAAATTGCTCCTTAGCTACACGGGCAAGGGTTGGTTGTTGCGGCCAGGAAGGCTGTGCGTTACCAGATGTCTCTAGCAATGTGATTGATTCATCATACCAAATCGCACGACTGACAAGGCCGGGGAACCGGACCCCTACTGAAACAATCAGAAGAATGAGCAAGTACCATATATTCCCAATTTTCATGCTTCGTTCCCGATCTGTGTCATTTTGCCTTCCACTCACCCATTTTTTACTGTGACATCATGAATGGTTTACGTTCGGTTGGAAAAAATAACGACTGGTCCCGATACAGGCAAGCCATTCGAAAAACGACCCTCAAGTGGCAGCCAAATCCCACCTGTAAACGGCCGATTACTATTCGCCACGTCGGGGAAAAACTGGACGGCCTTATCTGGAGTCTGGCAGCCAATTACAGTTAATTGCTCTCCCGACGTTTCGTAAAAGGTTTGGCCATCGGCAACATTCCATTGCCTGTACTGCTCATGTGAAAGCCCTAGCAGCCGGGGCGTATCCAATGCCGCCGCCTGCTCAAATGTTTGTTGACCCCAATGGGCCAGGAAACGGCCGTCACCCACATTCCATATCCCATGCGCCCCGTAACAATGACTGGCCGCGCCAGCCAACATAGAAACCCAATAAGCAAACAATTGGTCTTCGGCCCCAAATTGATTCAGGATGCCTTCGTACCAGGGTTCCAGATTAATGTAAGGTTTTGCCGATTCAGTTTTCAATGTTCTCAGCGGCAACTGCCAGAGTTCATTTCTTACGCCAGGATCGTGGCCAGTCTGGGCTGTGTGAGCGGCCAGTAAGTGGGCGTTGGTCACAGCCTGCTCACTCGGTTCACCGCGAGTAGGATGGATGATAATAGGGCGATTCGTATACGGGGCAATCGTTTCTAATACAAAGCCCCAACCTTGCCGACGCGCATTCAGGCGGGAACGATTTAGCAGATTCCTGACACTTGAAGCCATTGCCATCAGCCGGAACCTGACTTGAGGCGGAAACTTTTCGACTACCGCAGAAAAAGCACTCCTAACCATTATCAGGTCATCTGTTGATTTGGCCGGCAGCAATACGTTAGCCCCACCAGCCCACAAATTACTCTCGCCAGTTAAGCAGTAGAGGACGTTGAGCGAATCCAAGGTGTCAATCAGACGCAGCCACCATTCGGCCATTTTCTCCCGACCCAACCATTCAATTTGCTGCCCCCAAGCGCCATAGACAATGACCATCAAACCAGATTCATTGAGAAATTGGATGCGCTCACGCGCTAATTGCAGATACGCTTCGTTAAATGCCCCCTCAATGGTCCAGGGGAAACCGGCTTCACTGCGGGCATTCTCATTTTCCGGCCCTACTTCCGGGGGGATGCCGACGACAAGCTGAACGGCCGTAAACCCCTGCCGAACCCGAAGCTGAGCCAGCTTCTTAAAATCACTTTCCGCCAATCGCTGCGTCAGTCCAAACCACCAGGTATCAGCCAGGAAACCGGAGAGACGGCCATTTTGCCCACTCAAGACGGCTGCTTTGCTTTTTCCGGCACAAAATCCGGCCAAACCTCATCTTTTTCCGAGAGGATGAGCGAATCTGCCTTGGGCCAGGTAATGTTCAGAACCGGATCATTCCACCGTATGCCTCGTTCATATTCGGCCGCATAAAATTGTCCCACCTGGTAATAAACCTCGGTATTTTCTTCCAATGTCTGGTAACCGTGGGCAAAACCGCCAGGGATGTATACCATATTTCGGGCATCGGCCGTTAACGTGGTCGCCAGCCACTCTAGGTACGTGGCTGACTCAGGCCGCAAATCGACGATAATGTCATAAATAGCGCCACGCGTACACCGCACCAGCTTTATTTCTTTATGCGGCGCAATCTGATAATGCAGCCCGCGTAACGTGTTTTTTCCCGGGCTAAAAGTGATATTTGATTGGACAAAATCAATTGTTAATCCATATTCAGCAAATTCTCGCTGGCAGTTTACCCGCGAAAAAAAGCCGCGATTGTCATAAATTGGCTCGATCTCAATGGTGAAGGCGCCCTGTAGTTTCGTCGTATGAAAAATCATGATATTGACTCCGTACGTTCAAAGCGGGCAATTTGCCGTTCTGTTACCTCGCGCATATCCTCATGCTGCCGGTACGCCAGGAACCATTCCGCAATCCATTCCAGAGCAGTGGGCAAAGAGAGCCTGGGCGACCAGCCCAGGAGACTCTTAGCCTTCGAACAATCCAGTTTTAGATAGGTGTTCTCGTGGGGGTGCTCGGCTCCATCTAATCTCCAACTGGCTCCTTCACCCCATAATTTCGTCAAATAATCAACAATCCACCCCACCGTCTTGGCGTCCTTATCCTCTGGCCCAAAATTCCAGGCCTGCGCCAGCGTGGGATTTGTCCACATCTGCTCAGCCAATGTCAGGTAGCCATTTAGCGGTTCTAGGACATGCTGCCAGGGGCGTATGGCTTCGGGGCTGCGAATAATGACCGGCGAGGTGTCCAGTATTGCTTTCATGATGTCAGGAATCAGTCGATCCAAAGCCCAATCCCCACCACCGATTACATTGCCAGCCCGAGTGCTGGCCAAAGCTACCCCATGCTGCTCAAATTCGTCCGGCGGAAAATAAGAGTTGCGGTAAGCGGCAATCGCTTTTTCAGCACAGGCTTTACTACCGGAATAAGGGTCATGTCCCCCTAAACGATCAGTTTCCCGGTATCCCCAAAACCATTCCTGGTTCTCATAACATTTGTCGCTGGTAATGCTGACGACGACACGCACGCTTTCGGCATGACGGACCGATTCCAGCATGTGGACGGTGCCGATAACGTTTGTGGTAAACGTTTCTACCGGAGCTTGATAAGAATAACGCACCAACGGCTGGGCAGCCAGGTGAAAAATAATCTCCGGTTTATATTGATCTATAACCGATTGAAAATGGGCCAGATCACGAACATCGCCGGTGATTGAGGTCATGCCTTCAGCCACGCGTGCATCCTCAAACAGCGCCGGCTCAGTTGGCGGCACCAGGGCATAGCCGACAACGTTTGCGCCCAGATTCTGTAACCAGAGTGATAACCAGCTTCCCTTAAACCCCGTGTGCCCCGTAACGAGGACTTTTTTGCCTTGCCAAAATTTCTTTCGTTCTATCATGCCCAAACCCTCCAAGGCGGATTACCTGATTCCCACATCTGCTCAAGCACCATTTTGTCTCGTAGTGTATCCATTGGATGCCAAAATCCATCATGCCGGTAGGCAGCTAACAGACCATCCTTAGCCAAATTTTGCAACGGTTCCTGCTCCCATACGGTCGAGTCGCCGGCTATGTAATCCAGCGCTTGCGGTTCGGCGACGAAGAACCCCCCGCTGATCCAGGCGCCATCTCCCTGTGGTTTTTCCCGAAAGTGGCTGATGTGGGTCTGTTCTTTATTCAAGTTAAAGGTACCAAAGCGTCCGGGAGGTTGTACGGCCGTTATCGTTACAACGACCTTTTGCTGCTTATGGAACTCAATCAACTCGGTGATATTCACATCACTGACGCCATCTCCATAGGTCAGGCAGAACGTCTCATCGCCAATATAATCCTTTACCCGCTTGATGCGTCCCCCGGTCATGGTGGCCAGGCCAGTATTGGCCAGCGTTACTTTCCAGGGTTCAGCACCATTTTGATGGACTTGCATTTTGTTCTGCTTAATGTCAAAAGTAACATCCGACATATGCAGAAAATAGTTGGCGAAATATTCCTTGATAACTTCCCCTTTATACCCACAGCAGATAATGAATTCATTGATATTATGGGCCGAATATATTTTCATGATGTGCCAAAGTATAGGCTTGTCACCAATTTCCACCATGGGCTTTGGCTTGACCCCGCTCTCTTCACTGATACGGGTTCCGTAGCCGCCAGCCAGAATTACTACTTTCATAATAAAAACACCTTGTTTACATACATTACAAATATAGGACGCGATAACGAATTGATCCCTTCAATAACCCCCATGAATACGCGGCCCGGTTAATCCACTTCCCTCGCACATCAGGTGACTTATGAGCCAGTAACCGAAGCTTCTTTGCCACCCAAATGTACCGGTTCCAAACTTCTTTGCGGGAGGTACGGGGCATACCATGATCTGCATACTGTCGATAGAGCAGCGGGTAATAATATGAATATGTTGAAATTTGTTTCCACAATCCTTTTAACGATTCTCGATTACGACAGTACATGACCGCTTTTGGCTCATAATAGATTTCAAACCCTTGTAATTGCAGCCGCCAGGACATTTCAATATCGTGGCTGCTCAAATATGCTTCAGAAAATCCACCCACCTGTTCAAAGGCACGACGGGAAACAGCCATATTGCCACTGACTACATAAGGCAAGAACCTCATGGCCGGAACAAATGGATATTGGTCAAAACTATCTCGCCATGAAGGGTTTGCGTTTATACTCTGATAATCAATAGCGCCAGCCACAAAATCATGTTCGCGCGTTGCACTGGCCATAGCTGCTAACCATCCAGGTGCAACCATATCATCCGCATCACAAAATAAGAAAACATTGCCCTTAGCAATTTGGGCACCCTGGTTGCGTGTATACGATTTGTTTTGTTTGTCTGGCGCATGAGTTAGGCGTAACTGTGGCATTTTCTTCTGGTAATGATGTATTAAACCAACTGTATCATCGACAGAGCGATTATTGACAACAACGATCTCCCACTCACCATCATATGACTGGTCTTGGAGTGCATCAAGCTGTTTGCCTAAAGTTGCTTCGCCATTGTAAACAGGAATGATAACGCTCAAAGAATGCGATTTATCCATTTATAAG
>JBNKZT010000176.1:0-12514 GCA_050301775.1 Promineifilaceae bacterium (SeqCode) | reverse complement strand
CCGTTTCCGGTACAATCTTTTTAATCGTGCGGGTGGCTTCAATACCGTTCATGTCTGGCATCTGCACATCCATCAACACAACATCCGGCTTGAGTGACATCACCAAACGTACCGCTTCAGCCCCATTTTCCGCTTCGCCCACAATGCGCATATCGCTTTGCGTTTCCAACAACATACGCAATCCGGAGCGTACCATCGTGTGATCATCAGCTAAAATCAATGTTATCTCAGACATGAGCCAGTTCCTTTTGTAATGGAATATTGACATAAATGGTTGAACCCTTTCCGGGCCGGGAATAAATCTGACTCTTGCCACCGACGAGCGATACGCGCTCTTCAATACCTAGTAGTCCCCAATGTTTGTGTTCAGTATGCAAAACGGTATCCGGATCGAAGCCACGGCCGTCATCTTGAATCTGGAGAGCAACGGAACCGACATCGAAAACTAACTTGACTTGGACCTGGTTGGCCTGGGCATGGCGCATGACATTGGTAAGTGCTTCCTGGGTAATGCGGAATAAAATCGTCTCTATTTCCGGCATCATGCGACGGGCGGTTCCCTGAACTTTTAGCTGCACGGCCGTTCCCCCGCGACCATCAACCTGCTGCACCAATCCGCGCAAGGCCGGTACCAGGCCTAAATCGTCCAAAACGGACGGCCGTAAACCTGATACCAACCCCTGTAACTCATGTAAAACCTGGGTTCCCATACTTTTGAGTTCATCCAATTGGTGGAAACTGCGTTCCGGATCGCGGGTTAGACTGTCGCGGGCAGCAGCCAGTCCCAATCCCAACGCCGTTAACATTTGCCCAATGCCATCATGCAGTTCACGGGCGATGTGCTGCCGCTCCATTTCCTGGGCCGATACAACCTGATGCAGTAATTCGCCGCGCAGTTCTTCACGGGCTTGCACTTCCTGGTAAAGGGTGGCATTTTCGATAGCCAAACTCAACTGCCGGGCAATAGTGCAAAACAGGGAAAGATCGTTGAGGGTGGCCGCTTCGGCATCTTCGCGCAAGGTCAAAACCAGACTGCCGCCTATTTTTTCTTTGATGATTAAGGGCAAGCCAATGATACGGCCGTATCGCTTGGGCAATCTACCACCGGCCTGAAATTCCACTGGATCGAGTGGAACAATGTTCCCGTCCAGCCAACAAGCCGTGCTTTTATTGGTGACGACATATTCACCAATAAGTGATATCTGTTGGGAGAACGGCGCAGTTCCGAAACCATTTCTGGGCAGTGTAGCGGGATGATGAATGATGGGCCGTAACGGCCGTTTCCCCTTCTCAAGCAAAAATATGATGCCACAATCAATTCGCGGCATACTTTCGCAAATTTGAGGTAATGTTTGTCGTAAAATCATGTCCCGATCCAGCGTCCGGGCCAGGTTATAGGATAAATCAAACAAAGTAGTCAGATTTTGTACGGCCGTTTGCAGTTCCAGGTTCAACGCTTCTGTCTCTGTCCGGGCCTGCTGTTGGGTCACCAAAGCCGCCTGCTGAGCCGCCAGACGCTCTTCATTGGCTTTAACCAACCGCTGCTGCCGCTCCAGCTCAAACCCACGTAAGGCCCTGATCACAAAAATGGTCACCAACGTGGCCATTACCGCCCGCAATATTTGCACCGGAAAGCCAAACAATTGCAGAAATAGATCTGTGTTGATAACCGTCGAAGGGAAAAGCGGCGTTTGTTTGGTAAAAATCTGCCCCACGACTCCATACAAAAACAGTGTCAAAGCTGCCCATCGAATATCAGCAGCGCAGCGGGTCATCCCCCGATCCTGGAAGGAACGCTGCTGCTGCAGCAATGCCCAGGCTGCCAACAGCGCACCAGGAATACCCAGCACGTAGCGACCCAACACGTCGGCCACATCCATGCAGCCTTCACGGCATGGCTCATAAATGGACAAGGCGATTGCTGTGGAGACACCCCAAATGATAAAAAGAGTAAAAACGGTGAGGATGGTCCGTTTACGGCCGTTTCCCCCCCGCTCCGCAAAAATCATAAACGTACCAAATATGAGCAAAAGCAAAAATGAACCCAACAGCAGCCCTACATCCAGCACATTGGCCAGGAACGGATCGCCTAATTCAACCACACCGGCCTTATGCAAAATCGTAAAAACTTCAACCCATTCATGCAGGCCATGCAAAAAACCAAAACCGGCCAAAAACCGCAGCATACGGATATTTTGAAAACCGGAAGTGCGCCCCGCTTCCAACCAGACAGCAAGACCCATACTAAAAAAGGCCAGACCATAAACAAAATAAACAAAAACAAGATATGTCGGTTGATTTTCCATACTTGCCAGATTATAACAGAAGTTAACAAGAGATGGGCAGCAGAGAAGGGACTAAAATTACAGAAGGTCTTGAAGGGCCGTCATGAGTCATTCATTATTCGTCACTCAAGCCAAGATTAAGAGCCAAGATAACGCATGACACATGACGCATGAAATGAGTTATGATTGTGCTTCATGTTCAGGTAAAATCAAAACGACAACACATTAAACGAGGCAATTGGTGGAGATGATGTTTGGGCTAGATACCGAAAAACAACTTAACACCTCTGTGGAAGAAACACTGGAGCGATTACACCGAGTCATCATTCATAATGATGAGGTCACTCCTTACGAGTTTGTCATCATGGTGTTACGCCGCTTCTTCGGAATAGACCTACCCCAGGCAGAGCATATCACCTATGTCGCCCACACCCAGGGCCAGGCGCTGGTAGCTGTCCTGCCGCTCAAAAAGGCGCAAAAACAGGTAGGGCAAGCTCATTTCGCCGCCAGCCTGGAAGGCTTCCCGCTTATGTTTACGATTGAGCCAGAGTAATAAAACCCAAATAAAAGGAGTGAGCGTTCAGCTTTCAGCAATTCAGCCAGTCAGTTGACCGGCTGATTAGCTGACCGGCTGAAAGCTGACTAAAAGGATTTCCTAAATTGAGTACAAAAACAAAAATCGCTGCGTTAAAAGCAAAGTTGGAAAATGGCGTCACGCCGGCAATGGCCACGCCGCTGCAAGCTGATGGCTATCGCATTAATGAAGCAGTTGTAGCCCAGTTGGTTGATTTTCTTGTTGACAAAGGGGTGAAAGGCTTGTTTGTAGGGGGGACGACGGGTGAAGGGTTGGTCCTGGCCCCGGAAGAACGAATGCGGCTGCACGAATCAGCGATGACGGCCGTTAATCACCGCATCCCCGTCCTCCTCCACGTCGGCGCCAATGATATGCAAACGGCCGTTTCCCTCACCCAACACGCCCTCCAACTACAGCCCGACGCCCTCGTCGCCATCCCACCCACCTTTTATGGCATCGATGATGCCGCACTGGCCGATTATTTCCAGACAATTGCCGCCGCTGCACCGGAAATGCCGCTGCTGCTTTATGACATTCCGCATATGGCCATCAACGGCATCAGTCCAGCCTTGTTCCGCCGATTAAAGCAAGAACTGCCCACATTGGCCGGCGTCAAAACCAGCCGCCCGGATGCCCAAATCATCCGCCAGCACATTGATGTGGCCGCCGGTGAGTTGCTCGTTTTGGCCGGAAATGAACGAATCGCCCTGGGTTCGCTGGCCATGGGAGCCAACGGTTTAATTAGCGGTTTGAGCACGGCCGTTCCCGAACCATTCTTCGCCCTGACCCAGGCTATCGGCAATGGCGACCTGGCCGCCGCCCGGCAGGCCCACCAGACCATCAACCGCTTACTCGACCTGATGCCCGTTCGCCGCATTGGCGGCATTAAACAAATTCTGGCCGAGCGGGGCATTCCGGTGGGTACGGCCGTACCGCCCCGCCCCATGCCCACCGAACCCATCTGGCCCCACATGAAACCTCTCATCTAAAACATGGCACCTGACACATGACACTTAACATGAAACTCCTCCTCTTCGACATCGACGGAACGCTCATTCGCAGTCATGGCGCCGGCCGCGAAACCATGTCTCTGGCCCTTACCAAAGTTTTTGGCACGGCCGGCCCCATTGACGATTATAAAATGAGCGGCAAAACCGACCCGCGCATCATTACCGATCTGCTCCTGGCCGCCGGCTTCAACAATGGCCAAATCAGCGCCAAACTACCCGACGTCTACCGGCTGATGACTGAAAACGGCCGTGCCATCTTCCCCCAACATGATATGCAGCCTTGTCCCGGCGTCTTAACGCTTTTGAAAGCCCTGCGCCAACAGCCGGATGTGATGCTGGGCCTGGTTACCGGCAATATCGACGGCACGGCGCCGCTCAAACTCACCGCTGCCGGCATTGATCCGGCCCAATTCCGCCTCGGCGCCTACGGGTCCGACTCGCTGGATCGCAATCAACTGCCGGGCATCGCTATCCAGCGAGCCATCGACTTGACAGGCTACCCTTATGCCGGTAACAATACCATTGTCATTGGCGACACCCCGGCTGACATTTTATGTGCGCGGGCGGGAAAGGCAACGGCCGTTGCCGTCGCCAGCGGCTGGCATGCTGCACACACATTAGCCCGCTACCAGCCTGACCATTTATTGGAAAATCTAAACAATACCGAAGAAGTGCTTAATATTTTGCTGAACAGCCCAATCAATTCGGAGATATGATGAGCAATAAGGAAAAGATAGTTGCCGGCACCACCCTCAAAACCCATCGACCCACCACCCTTATATTTGAAGACCTTCACACCTGGACAATTTGGCAGTTTCCCCGCAAAATTCAGGGTGGTTTTTGCGGCGCAGCCCATCCGCCTATCCCGCAGCATGGCTGGTTCCCAGCGATCATCAATGTCAAAGAAAAAAAGGTCCAGGTTCACGCAAACCTGGACCAAACATTTGTTACACCTGAAGAAGCCGCTAAATTTTTGGGGATTTAGACAACTGTCCCATCAGGAACAGCCGCATTTTTGGGAATAATCACAATCCCATCACGAACAAACCAATTCTCACCTGCCTCATCCGGGCGATCATCACGACCCCGAATGACAACGTTTTTCCCAATTCGGGCGTTTTTATCAATAATCGCCTGCTCGATTATTGAACCATCACCAATACCAATATTGGGCCGGCCTAACTGCACATTTTCGGCTATATCCTCGTCCGTCTCAAAGTAATCGGAACCCATTAAAACCGCCGATTGAATTTGCACCTGTTTGCCAATGATACAGCGCAAACCAATAACGGCATTTTGAATCGTGGCATCCAATACACGACAGCCATCTGTCAACATCACATTTTGCATCTGCCCGCCATACACCTCAGACGCCGGTAAAAAACGAGCGCTTGTATAAATGGTTCTGTTGGGACTGAAAAAATCAAATTGGCCATCCGGCTTAGCCATATCCAGGTTCACCTCGAAAAAACGACGGATGGTTCCAATATCTTCCCAATAGCCCTCAAATACATAGCCCATTACCCGGCGGTTCTCGATAGAGGCCGGTATAATGTCCTTGCCAAAATCATCCCCTTCGACTTCCAACAGTTCCAGCAAAACGTCGGTGGCAATGACATAAATACCCATCGAAGCCATGTAGGGCTTGTCCGGATCATCACCGCTGACCATTTCGTCCAACAAATCATCCGTTTTGGGTTTTTCGGTAAAACGATTGATTTGTCCATCCGCATCCAGCTTTAATATGCCCAGCCCTGGCGCATCGGTCCGGCTGACCGGCTGAACCGCAATCGTAATATCCGCCCCAGAATCGACGTGAAATTCAACATATTTACGATAATCCATCCGATATAAATGGTCACCGGAGAGGATGAGTACATATTTTGTTCCCGCCGATTGGATTTCCAGAAGCTGTTTGCGCACCGCATCGGCCGTTCCCTGGTACCAATCTTTGCTTTGCATCGTTTGCTCGGCAGCTAAAATCTGCACCCAACCTGGTGTGAAAATATCCCGGTTGTAGGTGCTGTAAATGTGCCGGTGCAGGGAAACAGAATTAAATTGCGTCAAGATGGCAATTTTATCAATGCCGGCATGAATACAATTACTCAAGGGTATATCGATCAATCTATATTTCCCGGCCAACGGGACAGCCGGTTTTGAACGGTCTCGTGTCAAAGGAAACAGGCGGCTGCCCTGGCCGCCGCCTAAAATCAAACCTAAAACATCTTGCATGATCATAATTTTCCTCGCTTGGACATGAATGTGGATACTGCATCGCCGACCTCGCAGGTTTTGATGCAAAGCTCCAGAGGAACGTAGATCATTTTGGAACCCTGCGAGGTCTTAAGTTAACAGTATTGGTGGATACTGAATTTGTTAACGGTTATTAAATCAGAGAATATCTTTTTTGGCTATGCCATCTAATAGATTTCCGGTAATTCTTGTGCTTGCAGAATACCTTGCCTTTGTTATGATACCAGTCGCAATTTAAACATAATTATTGGAGTTTTTATGAGTCGAGTCATCAATGTCAATAATCCCACCAAAATCCGCAACCAACATCGGCGTACTATTGCCGAAATCTTACGCCATTTAATCCAAAAAACAGAGATGGATGCTGAAGCCAGAGATATGGCAGCTATGCTGGTGTATCTATTACGCGAAATTCAGGAAGGGGTGGAACAATCGGTAACTGCCTGGGAGAAGCGGGGCTATTGGATGAAAGCGGAACGATTTTTACGTGATTGGGAGTGGACGGCCGTTACCGCTGCCAACATTGAAGACGTCATTCGCAACCAGGCCTGGGATTTGCTGCCGGAACTACTCGCCGAATTATTCGGCCAATTTGCCGATGTTCAGATCAAGTCTATGACCCGTAACCCCGACACCTGGCGCGGCGCCTACAAAAAACTGCTGGCCGATCCGCCGCGCGAATTGCCTTTTTGAGTGTTTGGATGTATCTTCTCAAAATTCCGGGACAACGAGGCCTGAGCCTGTCGAAGGCCGTTGGTTCCGACAGGCTCAACCAGCTCCGCCGCAATTTATTGAGAAAATACTAACAAGGTAATGCAGTGCAGCGAATCATCAACCTGGGGATTCTCATTTTTCTGGGGCTTGCCGCCTGTACAACCCAACCTGCATTACCGACCAGAGCCGTCGTCGCCATCGTACCGGTGGCGTTGACAACCACACCAACCCCACTCCCCACACCCTACGTCATTCCCACCGCAACACCACCACCAACAGCAACGCCCCAGCCCTCTCCCACTCCGTCGCCAACGCCCTGTGCCGCATCCGGCCGGATTGAAACGGGTGTTTTTAACAGTCAGACCGGTGGCCCAATGGCTTACCGTGTTTATTTGCCGCCTTGTTATGGGGAAAACGGCCGTTCCTATCCCACCCTCTACATGCTGCCCGGCAACAACCAAACCGATGCCATCTGGGACAGCCTGGGGTTGGACGAAACAGCCGAAACCGCCATCCAAAATAACGAAATCCCGCCGCTGATTATTGTCATGCCCGAAGGAAGCTGGATTGCGCTGAATAGTTCCGGTGGCCCATACTCTTATGAATCGGTAATCTTGGATGACCTGATTCCGTTTATCGAAACAACTTATTGTGCCTGGCCTGAGGGAAACGGCCGTGCCATTGGCGGACTGTCACGCGGCGGCTACTGGGCACTGGAAATTGCCTTCCGCCATCCGGCGCAGTTTGCCAGCGTTGGCGGTCACAGCGCCAGCCTGCTCGACATCGCCGCCAACTCAGACCTGAACCCCCAATACACTGGCCTGACCCATGATTTGGGCAATTTACGTATTTATCTCGATATGGGTGAAAATGATGGAGGCATCGGCAATACCCGAAAACTACACGAAGATTTAACTGCGCAGGAAATTCCCCACACCTGGGTACTCAACCCTGGCGGTCACGACGACGCTTACTGGATGGCCCATCTAAACGAATATCTGAACTGGTATGGAGCCGGTTGGTCATCCATGTCCAATTCACCACTCTCCTGCCCCATAAAATAAAAAAACCAGGCTTTCAGGCCTGGTTTTTGCTACCGATACTCGATGTTATCAATTTTTGCTTAATCGCGTTAGCTTGCGATAAATAATTGGATCCAAAGCTGTCTTTTGAGATGATGCTTTCATTCGCCGGACGATCTCTTGTAAACTGCTAGTTTGTTTGGTTTCCAATACTTTTTTCGACTTAGTCTGGATCGCTGCCATCTTTGTTTCCTCTACTTAATTTATACCTATACCTATTTTTCCTAACAGTTAACAAGATACCATCAAACTGTTACGATCCAACTTAAGCATATAGTCCAATAGTATCATTAAGAAAATAAGTGCGTTGTCGTTTTCCCTGCCGGGAAAGTGTAAATCAGGTTACAAGTGACCAGTTTAGCGGCTTAAACGGCCAAGGAGCGCGAACACGGCCGTTGCCAATACCAACAACATCACCAATTTAACCAGGGGAGTCGGTGCAAAAATTGCCACCAAACCAAATGAGAGGGAAACCACATAATAACCAAGCACAATGCGGCGGGTGGGCAAACCGCCATCAGATAAGCGAAAATGGAGATGACCTCGATCACCGTGCAATGGACTTTGGCCCCGGCGTAAACGGTTAATGATCTGCCAGGCGACATCCAAAATAGGCACAGCCATCACCAGCAGCGCCGTGGCGATTTTGGCCGGGGCAATAATCGCTAACGTCGCCAGTTGGTAACCGATCACATAGGCCCCAGCCGACCCCAAGAAAATGCGCGCCGGCGCAAAATTATAGGGCAAGAATCCCAGCAAAGCACCGGCCAACGCCAGAGGAAAGGCAGCTACGGCAAACTGACCTGTACCCGTTTCTAAAGAAGCAGCGATCTGGTAACTGTGCCAGGCGAAAATGAGGGCAGCAATGGTACCGACACCGGCAGCCAATCCATCTAGTCCATCCAAGAAATTGACGGTATTCAGCATACCCACTATCCAAAACAGGGTAACAACCCAAATGAACCAGGGAATCAATACAACCTCTGGCGTTTCGAAGTGGAAGAAAAAAGACAGGAAATCAGTTTCCCATATCGTTCCAGACGGCAAAGGATTTCTAAACCGTTCAATGAATACAGCAAAACTCATGGCCACGGCCGTTCCCGCAAAGTAGATGACGAACTGCACCCAGGGCGACAAATCCAGCCAATCATCCAGCAATCCACCAATAAAAATGACCAGTGTACCAAGCAGGATGCCGGTCAAAAGCGAAGCGTCGGTATCAGATGGCGGGGGAAGAAGGGCATAGATAACGGCCGTTGCTAACAACAGCGCCCCCATCAACGGAATCCCGCCTAGTTTGGGAATCAGGCCCTCATGTTTGCGCCGCCCGCCCGGCTGGGCCACTATCCCCCAACGCAGCGACAGGCGGCGGGCCAGCGGCGTTAGCACCAACGAACCGATGAAGGCAGTGAAGAAAACGATGAGGTAAGTCATGAAGGGGTACAGGGGTACAGGGGTGCAGGGGTGCAGGGGTGCAGGGATGAAACTATTCACCCCCCTCACCCTTTCACCCCCTCACCCCATCAGCCTGTTCCGAACTGCCGGTCACCGGCGTCGCCGAGGCCGGGCACGATGAAACCGATGTCGTTCAGGCGCTCGTCTATCTTGGCAATGTGAATGGGTACATCGGGATGTGCTTTTTGCAGCGCGGCAATTCCTTCCGGCGCAGCCAGCAGCCCCACAAACTTGATGCGCGTGGCTCCCCAATTTTTCAAGATGTCAATCGTTGCTGCGGCCGAACCACCGGTAGCCAACATCGGATCCAACACCAGGCACACCTGAACGGTCGGTGCGGTCGGCAGTTTGTTGTAGTAGGAAACGGGCTGAAGCGTCCGTTCGTCCCGGTACAGGCCAATGTGCCACACTTCGGCGCCGGGCATCATCTCCCAGATGCCGTTGACCATCCCCAACCCGGCCCGCAAGACGGGAATCAGGCCAATGGTGTCGGCCAATTCGTAGCCAACGGCCGTTCCCATCGGCGTCGCCACCTGCACTTCGGTAATACCCAAATCGGCCGTTGCTTCATAGGTCAGGAGCAAGGTAATCTCTCGTACCAATTCACGGAACTTCTTCGGCTTCGTCTCCTTGTCGCGCAAAAGCGTCAATTTATGTTTGACCAACGGGTGCTGCGATTCAAAAACCATCTTTTCCTCCAGAATAAGCGGTTGCATGCTGCAAGTTTGCAAGTTTGCAAGTTCGCAAACTTTTTCGTTTTACACTTTACGCATATAATCCCATGCAAGAAGGATACAGGCAACCCACGATTTATGAGCGAAAAAGCCACACCCAACAGACACATCTCAGGCCAACAAAAAACGGAAGACCGGGGATTGGACGGTCTCATCCGGCCGCAGTTGTTGAATGAATTCATCGGCCAGGAAAGGTTAAAGACGAATTTATCCATCCTGATTGAAGCAGCCCAGGCCCGCCAGGAACCGCTGGATCACATCCTTTTTCATGGTCCGCCAGGACTGGGTAAGACGACGCTGGCCCATGTTGTTGCCAATGAAATGAACGTCAACATCCGCATTACGGCCGGGCCGGCCATTGAACGAGCCGGCGATCTGGCGGCAATTTTGACCAATATGCGCGCTGGTGACATTTTGTTTATTGATGAAGTTCACCGGTTGGGCCGGGTGGTGGAAGAGATTTTGTATCCGGCGATGGAAGATTTTGTCCTGGACATTATTGTGGGCAAAGGGCCGGGAGCCAAAAATGTGCGGTTAAAACTGCCCAAGTTCACCGTCATCGGGGCAACGACGCGGTTAGCATTGCTGACAGCTCCCTTGCGTGCCCGTTTTGGCGCAGTCTACCGGATGGATTTTTACGAATTGCCCGCGATGGAAACGATTGTGACCCGCGGTGCCGGCATTTTGCGGGTGCCAATCGAACCGGCCGGGGCAACAGAAATCGCCCGCCGCTCACGGGGAACGCCTCGTGTGGCGCTACGTCTGCTGCGGCGGGTACGCGATTATGTTCAGGTGCGGGCCGGGGGAGAAATTACGAAGGAAACGGCCGTTGCTGCCCTCAACCTGCTGGAAATTGACCATCTGGGCCTGGACGACCTCGACCGCCGGGTTTTACACGCCATCATCGATAAGTTCGGCGGGGGGCCAGTCGGACTGGACACCATCGGCGCATCCATCAGCGAAGAATCGGATACGATTATGGACGTGGTTGAACCGTATTTACTGCAATTGGGCTTTTTAGAACGGACTTCCCGGGGGCGAATCGCCACCCCGCACGCTTACAAACATTTGGGCATCCCCCTCAAACCGGATGGTTCACAGGCCACTCTTTTTTGAAAGCAGGATGGTGAATGGTAAATGGTGAATTAATCAGCGTGATTGGCCACATCATTTTGCCTGTCGTTGCTCGTCGTTTCTTTCGTAATCCGTATTTTGTTCCCATCATCAAAAAGGCAGCTTAATCGGCACCAACCCCGGAACCTTTGCTCGATATTCTGCATAAGCCGCGCCAAAAAAGTCGGCCAGCCGCCGCTCCTCCACGCGGGAACCGGCCCACAAATACATCGTCGCAAAACAGTTGAAAATGAGCGTTTGCAAGGTCATAACCGGCGTGAACCAGATGACCAGCAGGCTGAAAAAGTAGAGGGGATGGCGCACCAGGGCATACATGCCGCCAGTCACCAGCTTGGGCGGCAAATTTATTTCTGCTTCACCGGTCACGTATCGCACAGCTTGCCGCAAACCAACAAAATCCCAGAAATCGGTTTGGTATGCAGCAATGCCCAGGCCAACTATGCCAAGGAGCTGCACCAGATTGGCGGCGTAGGCCCAGGGAGCGGGGATTTGCCACAGTTGGGTGTTGGGCAGGTTAACGGCCGTTACCACCAACACCGGCACAAACGTCACTCCGGCCAACACATTGTAAAACAGGCGATAGAGGCCCTGATACGGCCGTTCCCCCACCCGTTCTTGAACCCATTTTTTCGTCCGCCGCGCCGCCGTCAAGCTGTGCAACAGCGCCCAGATGATAAATGTGATGATGAAGGTGGTCATGATTTCTCCGTGAAACGTGATGCGTGAAAAAATGTCATGCATCGTGTTTGCCTTTTTGCTGTAGGCCGATTATAAATCCTCTCAATGAATAACACACACTACCCTTTTGACGCAGAAACGTGGCAACAGTTACCGGGATTTTTCGACAAGCTGCCGCAGGCGGTGCATTTACACCTGTGGGGCATTGAGGGGGCGAGCGATGGGGAACGGGAAACGGCCGTGCTCTGCCGGGCACTGGCCGACCATTTCGACAACATCAACCTCAAGCAGTTCTCGCGCCGTAAAAACTACAATTTCTGGCCCGTGCTGGGTGTGATGGGCGATGACGGCGGGAAGCCGGTTGATTACGGCGTGCGCATCATCGGTTGGCCTAAAGGTTTCCAGTTAACCTCACTGATTACGGCGATTCAGGTCGTTTCCTTCCAGGCGCAAACGCTGGAGCCGCTGACCCGCATTCAATTAGCCAAACTGCCAGCCGATGTGATCATCGAGGTGTTGTCGACGGCGGACAATGAAGGTGGGGCGCTGGTCGCTAAAATTGCCTTTGGCCTGGCGGTGGCCAATGAAAAAGTCA
>JBNKZT010000175.1:0-12677 GCA_050301775.1 Promineifilaceae bacterium (SeqCode) | reverse complement strand
GATATCGGCCAGTAAATTGCCCGGTTGTCGGAAAATGTCCCAACTGTTCCAGCGCAGGAAACGGCCGACATAGACGCCATAGCCGCTCAGTCCCACCGCTGTCACCACAAACAACCAGCTCCAAACGGCGCCAACCCGCCGCGCCACCAGCGACTGCATCATGTACAACGACATAAACCCCAGCATCAAACCGGTTAGGGCAAAGGTGAAGAGCATGATAGCGTCGTACCAGATAGGTACGGCGTCAAAATGATGCAAATGGATCAGGTCGGTCACGAGGTAGGGCGCATTGGGGAAGAAGAGCAGCCAGAGCGGGCCATAGAGGACGGTAATAAACGGCTTGCGATAGGCCGCCCAGGCAAACAGGAAAGGCAGCCAGGCCAAAATTAGATTCCAGATTAAAAAGCTGTACAAAAGCCGGCCACTGTACCAGGCGCGCAACACAATCATTGTCGTCGCCACAATTGAAGCGAAAAGTAAGGTCAAGAAAATCAAAAGTTGTGTGTAAGATCGTTGTTTTTTCATCGTATTCCTCGAAATTGCAAGTGGCAAGTTACAAGCGGCAAGACTTTTAATCTTCATTTTGGCACAGTTGCCACTTGCTTGCTTGCACACTTGCCACTTTTTTTCCTACTACTTGCCAACGGACCGTGACAGGACACCAAAAGCCTGCCAGCGCGCCAGATGGAACGACTGCCAGTGCTGCCACTCTTTGTTTTCGGTCATGGATTGGTAACGGCCGTTCAAATCATCCCCCACAATCTCATACGCCGTCGCCTGGCAATCCTTATAATCGTAAACCCATTCCGAATCGAGCCAGGAACCGGTGCAGGCGGGGACGGGAACCAACTGCGCGTCATCTTTAACCAGACTGAGCGCCCGCGCCAACTGCGGCACGGCATCATCCGAAAGCGTCGTGAGATAGGCGGCGTCCAGATCGTTTGTGGCCAGGTAGCGGGCCAGATTTTGCCGGGCGATGAAGGCGTCGGGGTTGATAAGGTTGAGTGTGGCCAGGAAGCCCAGCGCCGCCAGGATGAAACCGATGGTGAACCGGTGCGGGCCGAACCACAACGTAAAAACAAACCAGCAGAGCAGCAGCCACAACCAGCCCATAAAGACGTAAACTATCAGGCGCAGTTCAGTATAGCCAAAAGTCGATTCGTACATCCGCATCCGCAGCACGGCCGAAACCAGCATCACGCCGACAAAACCAATCATCAGGCTGGCCAGCGCGTTAAACCATTTGATCTGCCACTTCGATTCGCGCCGGGCGATCCAGTTTAGAGATAGGGACAGAGATAGAGATAGAACGGCAACCACTACCAGTTCAAAGAAGCCGCTGCGGGCGTATTCGGCGTAGGTGATGCCTTCCAGGGCGATGTGATCGCGGCCGCCAAAGAGATAGGTAAACTGCACGGCCGTAAACGCGGCAAACAACAAATCAACCAATCCCAACACGATGACCGTCTCCACAAAACCAATCGGTAAAGCGCGAGCCAGCCCTGTCAATCCCGTTTCAAATACGCCGATGTCGTTCTCGTCATCGCGGCGGCGGACAGCGTAGGCCAGCCCGCCAACCAGCAGCCAGGATGACACGCCAATCAGGATGACGCGCCAGATTAGCTCAAAAATGTCAGGCAAAAAGTCCAGGTTCATCACCCTGTCCACATAATCAGCAAACACGAGGTCGGCCGAGGCCAGCAGCAAGGTGAAGATGAACAGCACCGGCAGCGCCAGCAGCCCGCCACGAATCAGGGGGAAAAGGGAGCGACGGCCGTAGCCACCCATTCTCTTCACATCCACACTTTCGGCCAGGAAAGGCGCCGCCGTCACCAAACAGTGACCGCCAACCCGCACCGGCAATGTCAGCGCCCCGGCCATGCCCAAACCGCTCACGCGCCCGGCGGCGTAAAAGAAGGCCAGGTAGCTGAGGATGGCCAGCACAGCCAGGACGTTCATCGCCGTCAAAAACTCGTTGGCCCGCAGCATGGCCATCCCGGCAAAAAAGAGTAGGGGGATGCTGAGCCATAAGTTGCGACGAACGGCCGTTACTCCCTCACCCCGGCCAATCTGCCACAACGCCGCCAGCACGGCCAGCGCAAATAACAGCAAGGAAACACCCACCGGCTTGCCGTAAAACAACAAGTCCACGCTCCAGCCCAAGACCAGCCCAGTCCATAGAATTCGTTGTGGTTTTTCGATGATTGTCATAATTCCCTCTTGGAATGGGACACGGATGAGCACGGATAAAAAATCTGTGTCAATCTGTGTTTATCCGTGTCCGATAAAGTCTGTAAGCGACGAACGCGCCCAGTAAATCTATGGTGATGTCCAGGAGTTCGTTGGCGGCGAACGGCCGTTGCTTGAACGAAACCAACTGCAAAATTTCTTGTGCCAATCCCAGCCAGAAAATCAGGGTGAAGTACAGACGGGGATGGTGATGTAAACGGGGGAGGGTGTGGAGTACGGCCGTTCCCACCATCGCAAACAAAATCAAATGGCCAACTACATGGGCCAATTCCGTACCAAAAATGAAATCGGTCACCCGGCCAAACAGCCACCAGCGTTCGGCCAGCCAGCCGTAGGGAAACAACGCCAGCCCCACGAGTATGGCAGCTCCTATCGCCAACCAGTTCAATTTGTTATCTTGTCGTTTCCAACGAATCATAGTGTCCAGCCTCTACCTATCGCAGCAAATCCATAACAACACCCCACAAATAGGTGTAAAAGTTGTCCTGAGGCACACGAAACAGCATAAAGACTGAATCACGACCCACAAATGGTGCCATGATGTAGGCCATTTGCGAACCAACAAACATGTACAAAAACATCCAGATGGGAAGCAGCAGGCTCGATGTACCTTTTTCATCGGGCATGACCTGCCGCCGAATCAGGTAAAAATTATTGCGCACCATAACCAATCCGGCTGCGCCGCAAATGATGAAGATGACAACATGCATCAGCAGCAAAAATTCATACTGCGATCCGCTCATCAAAAAGAAAACGGCAATGGGCGCAAATGAAGCCAGTAAAATCGAGTTGACGGCAACACCGCTTAGCAAAGTCGTCAACGTTTGCTTCAAATTGATTTTTGACCCAAACAACAAGCCCATAAAATGTAAGGTCGGCAAACAAATGAGCAGCGTTATGAAAAACAATCCAGGCACTTTTAATGCGGAAACGACAGCCTGTAAAAATGAATGGCGCAGTCCCATCGTAAACCCATAAATCGCGCCGCCAACGATAACTAGCAAAGACAAGCGAATAATTTTGTTACGTAATGCCACATCTTTGACAACGTCGTCACACAATTCTTCTCGATTCTTGATAATTGATTCAGCCGTAATTTGCATGATTTACCTCCTGATTTGTTGACTTGGCTTCATCTTAAATGATGGGTGATTGGATAGCGACGCCTCAATGACGGCTGTTCACGCACTCAGGTGCTTGACAGGGGCAGGGCAAATAGAGGATGGTACAATTGTGTGAAACGTAAAATGTGAAATTGGCTCACGTCAGGACAAGGACAATGCTGAATTTGCTTATCGTCGAAGACAACGAAAAACTACGCCCGGCACTAAAGAGCGGGCTGGAAGCCACCGGCGACGTCCAGGTCGTCCACGATACACCCACTGGCGAGGACGCCCTGGAATTTTGCCTGGCCGGGCCGCCGGACGTGGTGTTGATGGATGTGCAGTTGGCCGGGGCGATGAATGGGATTGAAACGGCCGTTGCCATCCGCCGTGAATTTCCCCGCTTGCCGGTCGTCTTTTACTCCATCCAGGATGACGACGCCTACTACCGCGCCTTCCGTCGGGCGGGCATCCTCAGCCACTACGCCTATGTACGCAAATCGAACTACCTCCTGCCGCAGATGATTTTGCCGCTGTTACGAGATGCGGTGAACGGCCGTTCCTTCATCGACCCCGACATTGAAACCCGCGTCCAGGAAGTGCGCCACAAAGATGAGCAAGACCCAATGGCCCTGCTGGAACCCAATGAGCAGGAAGTCGCCCGAATGCTGGCCCAGGGCATGAGCAACGAGCAAATTGCCGCCCGGATGGGTTTCCGCGACAAGCGCACCATCAGCCGCATCAACGGCCAGATTTACACCGCCTGGGGGTTAAACGAGACGACGACAGACGAAAAGGTAGCCCGGACGAGAGCAGCGATTATTGTGGGAAACGGCCGTCTCATCACCTGGGACGACAACGGCATTCCCCACATCCTCAACGAGCGCAACGAATGGATCCAATGGACGTAGGGGCGGGACGACCGGGCACAATCTTCGTCAAACGAACGGCCGTATCTCCCGGTCGTCTCGCCCAAAATTGCGGCCGGAAATGGGCGAGACGGTGCGGAAAACAGATCAATCGATAATACCCAGGCCATACCGCACCGTCCCGCCCCTACGATACGGGTGTGATTTTGTAAAATTGTGATAATAAATGAACAACGAAATCGGCTGGATCACCCGCGCCAAACGCGAGGCCACCGTCCAAAAGCGCCTGGCCCAAATACTCGACGAACTGGAAACCGGCAACGTGTACATGAAAATGGCTTACCATCCCAAACAGTAAATAAAGAGATTTTGAAATGGCATTGTTCAAACTGACGGAAACTGAACAAAAGATTGTTTTTGATTGTCTCAAAGCTTCGGCTGACGGCCCTTTTTTCCCAGAGTGGGAATTTGGGTTGTTATTTGGAATTACACGAGAAGAACTAAGGCTTGTTATTTCACAATGGCCGCTTCTGAATGACGGTGACGAAACAGTTGTTTTAGCTGTGAAAAATGCATTAGGGAATCTTGTTGGCTATCCTCATGGTCGGGAAGAGGTTTGGTCAGATTACATCTCTGTGTCAGAAGACGAAGTCATTCGAATTCGTCGAAAGCTTGGCTAACGTACCGCAATGAGCAACAGCATCCTCCTCAACTGGGCTATCATGGCCGTTTCCTTTTTTAACACGATCCTCCTGCTCTGGCTGGGGGCAACGGTCCTGCTCAATGCCGAGCGGCGGGATTGGGGCATCGGCCTGGCGACGGGCGGTTTGCTGTTGGGCGGCGCGTTTTTCGTCAGCCACACGGCCATTTTGGGGTTGTTTATCGGCGGGCATATGGTGTCGGGGTATACGGCCGTTATCAACGAAGGTCTCCTCGTCATCGGCACCAACATGATCTTCTGGTGGACGGCCGGACTCATCCCCGCCATCGTTCTGCCCTTCGCCTGGTACCTCATCATGCTCTGGTACGGTGGCTTCTGGAATAGAGAAAAAAATAGTTTAACCGCAGAGACGCAGAGGGACGCGGAGAAAAATCAAAAATCTCTGCGTCTCTCCGCGTCTCTGCGGTTAAATTCTTCTCTCTACCAACGGCAGCGGTATTTGTTTTGGTTGGTGGTCGGGTTGCTGGTGAGTGGGTTGGGGGGATTGGGCATTGGCATCATTCTGCTGGCTATCCCATCCCAATCATTGCTCAATTTGCGAATATTCATCCGCTGGTCAATTGCCGGGATTCCCTTCATGGCCCTGGCCTACTCCGGCTACGTCGTCCTGTGCATCGCCTTGTCGCTGGATGCGCTGCGCCGGCCCGGTCCTACCCCGCGCGTGATGGGGGATGAGGCGCGGCAAAGGGCACGGCCGTATCTCATCGGCGCATCACTCGCTCTGCTAGTCGTCAGCCTGTTGGTGGCCGGGATTCTGCTCTGGGCGGTACAAGAAACCCGCCATATGATGCTTTACCAATTCTACGACGAGGCCATCGAAACAATCGCCTGGTTCGACCTGATCGTCGCCGCCATCATCGGCGTTGTCATCCTGCTGCTGGGGCAGGCCGTCGTCTCCTACGAAGTATTCACCGGCAAATCACTGCCCCGGCGCGGCCTGATGCGCCACTGGCGGCGGGCCATCGCCCTGGCCATCGGCTACAGTATCCCCGTCGGCTTCAGCATCGCCATCGCCCTGCGCCCGCTGTACAGTCTGCTCCTGACCACCATCCTCATGACCATCTTCTTCGCCCTCTCCAGTTGGCGCTCTTACGCTGAACGCGAACGCTACATCGACAGTTTACGGCCGTTCGTGGCCAGCCAGCGACTCTACGATCAACTCCTCACCCCGTCCGCCCCACCCGATGTGGACATCGGTACACCTTTCCGCGCCCTCTGCACTGATGTTTTGGATGCGACGATAGGTTATTTAACGGCCGTTGGTCCCCTGGCGCCGCTCGTTCCACCCCTTGCTTACGGAGCGGAAACCAATCCCAACGTAGCTGATTTAGTAGGGAAATTTATTGAACCGCAAAGACGCAAAGGACACGAAGAAAAAAACTCCGCGCCCTCCGCGCCTCCGCGGTTAATTTCTTTAGACTCTACCCAATACGGCGGCGCGATCTGGGCCATTTCCCTCTGGAGCGAACGCGGCTTGATAGGCCTCTTCCTCATCGGCCCCAAGCGCGACGGCGGCCTGTACACACAGGAAGAAATCGAGATTGCCCGCGTCAGCGGCGAACGCCTCATCGACACCCAGGCCAGCACCGAGATGGCCCGCCGGCTCATGAGCTTACAGCGCGAACGGTTGGCCCAAAGTCAAATCATCGATCAGCGCACCCGGCGGACATTACATGATGACATCCTGCCCACTATCCAAACAGCGCTAATAGCCCTAAGTGCTAACGACAGCGGAAGCGACGATAGCAATCAAGCGGTGATCAACACACTTACCGAGGCCCATCGCCAGATTTCCGATCTGCTGCACGAGATGCCGACCATCGCCGCGCCCGAAGTGGCCCGCCTGGGCCTCGTCGCTGCCCTGCACCGGGCCATCGACAACGAACTGGCCCCCGCCTTCGACGCCGTCACCTGGCACGTGACACCTGACACGGAAACACACATCAAAACCATCCCGACACTGACGGCTGAAGTGATTTTTTACGCGGCAAGGGAAGCAGTGAGAAATGCAGCCAAACATGGAAGAGGGGAGGGGGATTTTAACTTACAAATCCAAATCAACTGGCGCGAAGGCCTGGAAATCATCATCGAAGACAACGGCATCGGCCTGGGAACCGCTTCGCCCAACAGCGGCAGCGGCCAGGGGCTGGCCCTGCACAGCACGATGATGGCCGTTATTGGCGGCGAACTGTCAGTGGACAGTTTACCGGGGCAGTTTACACGAGTTGTATTGCATTACTGTGTGTCTTAATCCGTGCAGCTTGGAGAAATGAATGAAAAATCTTGGCTTAATAGCTCTAGGAAGCGTTAGGGAATGCGGTTATCTCCGACGAGGCGCGGGGACGTATCTGGCAGGCGGTAGACCAGGGATATAGCGTTCTTGTGCCCCGGCAGATGGTGGATTGGAATGGGGAAGAAGCGATTGCCTGGTGGCAGCTTGACCTGGAAACAGGCGAGATGGTGGGCGTGGGCGAGGATGGCACCCACCAATTTTTGGTAGAAGCTGCTTTCTGGCTTCCCATTTTTGCGCTTACCATCACGCTGTTAACGATCTTGATTGACATGTTGATGGCCCGCTTGAGATGGCAAGAAGCTATCGAAATGACCTGGAACGCATTTTGGGAAGAAGTCGTTAGACAGGCCGGTGGTGCGGGCGCCAACGACCCCAGTACGCTACCATATCAAGATATTATGAAACAAAAAGCAATTAGTTTAGGTTTTTGGGTTTTGTGGGTTGTTGTAAATGTAATAGGTTGGTCTTTGGGAACTTCTATATTCTACTTCATGTTCATAGGACTTGGATATGGCGAGACATATTCATATGCCGGCCAGTGGTGGCAATATGTATATATTGCTGTCGCAGCAACCATTGGTGGAAGTATCATAGGCATAGGCCAATGGTTCGTTTTACGATTGCGCTTCCCTGGTGTTAGTGGATGGTGGGTTCTTACATGTGTTGTTGGTCCGATCTCCCTTGCCTGGAATGTTGGTTTGTCTTTTGCCGCAATGGGGATACTACAGTGGCTTGTTTTGAGACGACATGTGTACGGGGCTCAGGCATGGATAATAGCAACGATTGTCATTGCGGTAGTGTGTAGCCCTCTAACATTTGCCACGCTGGACAACTTAACAGATTCAAATCTTATTTTCCCTCTATTACTCATTGGCAATAGCGTATTAATGGGTTTGGTTTTGCTAGGACTATCGCCACAATCCTCACATACCTAAATAAGGAGCCAAAAATGCGTTCATCAACTATTATGGCCAGTGGGTTCATTACCGAAACCTTACTCGACTGGGCGGAAAACCATCCCCGTGACCCGGCTTTATTGGCCGAATATGAAACGGATGTCTTGCCTAATTTATCGATTGTTAACGTACGGGCCTTGCTACGAGCTGTCTTGCCGTTGCCTCAGCTATCGCCATACGAAGCGGCTGAGTTAGTCGTCAAACATCTTGACAATTGTACTCGTTCACGCAGGTCTCGGCTTAAAAAGACTTGTAGCCCTTGAATCTGACATTGTCAATTATTTTGCTTCTAAATTCAGATCAACTGGCGCGACGGCCTGGAAATCATGATCGAAGACAACGGCATCGGCCTGGGGCTGGGGCTGAACAACACGATGATAGCCGTCATCGGCGGCGAGTTGTCGGTGGACAGTTTGCCGGGGCAGTTTACGCGGGTGACGCTGCGTTTCAGTGATCGGTAGGCAATTCTACATGCCTGAAAAATCTAACGGCCGTTTACCCCATCCAGCGCTCCAAACTCAACGCCAGTGAGCTGTTCCGACACCTGCCACAACCTTTGGGCATCGGCAGCATTGTGCGCGGCGTCGTTGGCCTGCACCACAACCGGATAACCGCGCCGTTCATTTGGCCCGTCTGGACCAAAGAATTGTCCGCCCGTCACGTTGGGATCAACTGCGGCGCGAATGGTGGGCAGCGCGCCCATGGCGGCGCTTTGCAGCATCAATGGCATCAGCGGCATCAATGGTTTGAAATACCAGCGATCTGTCATATGAGCGGCAAGATTCGTTTGGGAAATCCCAGGATGGGCGGCAACGGCCAGCGCATCAATTCCCAACGCATCAAAACGGCGCTGTAATTCTTTGGTGAAGAGGAGATTGGCCAGCTTGGAACGGCCGTATGCCCCCATCGGCGAATACCCACTGCCGTCCTCAAACATCAAATTATCAAAATCCATGTTTCCAAACCGATGGCCGGTACTGCTCACAGTCACTACCCGTGCTCCCTGAGTATTGGTCAGCAAATCAAATAACAGCCCGGTCAGCGCAAAATGACCTAAATGATTCGTGCCCAACTGGCGCTCAAACCCGTCCTCCGTCGTGCCGTAGGGCACCATCATAATGCCCGCATTGTTTACCAAGATGTCTAGCTGATCATATTTGGCCTTGAAAGCGTCAGCGAACTGGCGCACCGAGGCCAGACTGGTCAGATCGAGCGGCATGATTTCGGCCGGCGCGTTGGGGATTTCAGCCAGGATTTCATTCAGCGCTGCCTCTGCCTTGTCCATGCTGCGGCAGGCCAGAATCGTTTGCGCCCCTTTGCGGGCAAATTCCTTCGCCGCTTCCAGGCCGATACCGCTGTTGGCCCCGGTAACGATGATGATTTTGCCGGTCAGGTCAGGCATGTTGACTGTTGTCCATAACTCTGTGGCTTCAGTCGTTCCATTTTGGTGATTAACGAGTTTATAAATACCGATACCGGCTAACAGTGCGGCTCCGCCAGCTAAGATTTTTTTGTTCATGTACCTTCCTTTTGCGAATAGATTTTGTGATAAGGAGTTTACGTCGTGAATTAGATTGAGGAAACGGCCGTTAAGCCGACGTTCACAAATTAGACAAAAGGCCAGCCCATCACGATGGGATTAATTACTCGGCGCCGTCACAATATCGTGCGCCGCTGCCCATTGGCGGAGGTCACGGCCGTTAATCGCCGCCGCCATCAAATCAGGAAACAGATCGGGCGTGCAAGCAAACGAAGGCACACCTAAATCCACCAACTGCTGGGCAATTTTGCGGTTGAAGCGGGGCGCGCCCTGGTCGTTGAGCGCCAGCAAAACGATCACCTGTACGCCATCGGCCACCAGTTCGGCCGTCCGTTTGAGCATCGTTTCCGCGCCGCCGCCCTCGTACAAATCGGTAATCAAGACCAAAATCGTGTCGCGGGGGCGAGTAACCAACTGCTGGCAGTAGGTCAGCGCCCGGCCAATATTCGTTCCGCCGCCCAGCCGGATGCCAAACAACATCTCCACGGGATCATCCAGTTCATCGCTCAAATCAACAACCGAGGTATCGAACATGACCAGTTTGGTCGCCAGGGTTTCGATGGAGGCCATGACCGCGCCGTAGATGCTGGCATAGACAACCGATTGGGCCATCGAACCGCTGGTATCAATGGCTAAAATGACATCACGCAAGGCGGAGCGTTTACGGCCGTACCCCACCAACGTCTCCGGCACAACCGTCTTATACTTTAGCTGGTAATGCTTCAAATTGGCATAAATCGTGCGCCCCCAGTTGATGTCCTTCGCCTTCGGGCGGCGCGTGCGCAGCGACCGGTTCAAACTGCCGGCAATCGCCTGCCGCAGCGGGAATTCCAGCCGCTTTTGCAGTTCCTCCACCACCTGGCGCACCACCTGCTTGGCCGTCTCCCGCGTTTCGGCATTCATCACCTTCTTCAACGAAAGCAGCGTCGCCACCAGATTAATATCCGGCTCGATTTCGGCCAGCAGTTCCGGCTGGTTGAGCACTTTGCGCAAATTCAGCTTTTTGAGCGCATCTTGCTGCATCATCCGCACCACCGGCGCCGGGAAATAGTTGCGAATGTCGCCCAACCAGCGGGCAATATCCGGCGCCGAATCGCCCAGGCCGCCCTCATCACCATCCCCCCCCTCGCTATACAACGCCTCCAACGCCCCATCCAACGCCTTATCCTGCTCCGACAACCCTTCACCATCCCCTTCGCCCGGTTCCGGTTCACCGCTGCCCTGGCCGCCTTCACCTTCTTCCTGTGATCCTTTGCCCAACACCAGCCGCCAGCGCCGTGCCCGCTCTTCCTGCGCCGAGTAAAAAGGTAAAATATCTAATTCGTCATCCATAAATCATTCTCGAATCGCATGTTACGGGAATTGGAATTCCCGTAACTTCTTCATACAGGTATCGGGAATTCCAATTCCCGATACATCATTCAAACAGACAAAAATCCGCGTCATCCGCGTTAATCCGCGTCCGATTCCTTCTGCAAATCCAATAATTTTCGTAGGGACGGGACGACCGGGGCGTATCTTTGCCAAACGGATGGCCTCGCCTCCCGGTCGTCTCGCCCAAATTCACGGCATGCACGGGCGAGACGACGCGGAGAAAAGATCATGCGCTTTCATCCAGGCCATTCCGCGTCGTCCCGCCCCTACGATTCATCTTTTAATCCCAGCAATTGGGCAACGAGGGGTAAAATGGTATCGGCCCGTTCAGTGTCAAATTCGGCAACGGCCGTTTCCCCCCCAATCTCCCCAGTTATCCCCAACTTCACCCGTTCCAAAATTTGCTGCCGGATCGTCTCCGGGAAATCGGCAAACGTCCGCCGCAGCAGCGGCAAAATATCCTGAAAACGATCGCCTTCCAACTGGTTTAGCCACTCATCCAACAACTGCCACAACGTCTGGTCATGCAGCACCAGCAGGCCGCTGCCCTTCAAAAAGCCCTCCAGCCAGGCCGCCGTCTGCGTCAACTGCTCAATTTCCCGGCCCGACACCAGCCGCACCGACAACGCCCGTTCCATGCGTACGGCCGTTTCCTCCCGGTCAAACACACCCACATTCAGCAGCAAACGACAGGCCAACCCAGCCAACAAACCATGCAAACCCTTCTGGTCGGCCAGTTCAACCAGCGTTTTATGCCACGCCTCCGTATGTTCCTCATCTTGCAGCGTACGGACGACATCGTGAACGGCCGTAACCCGCTCAACCATCTCTGCCGCCGCCTCATCATTCAAAGACGCACATGTGCTGGGCAAGCCGACACAAATCCGCGTCAGCAAGCCATCGACCACATGCCGAATCATCCCTTTATCCGTCTGGCGCACACTGCCATAACGCAAAACCCGCGCCAACGGCGGCAGCGCCCCCATCAGATGGGGCACATCGCTGCTCAACGCCGCCCGTTCCTCGATTTTAGCCATCAAATGATGAATCACATCCGGCAGTTCAGCCAGGATAATCTGGTCCAGCAGTTTCGTCAACGTCGGCAAATCAGCCGCCTTGTCAGCCGCATCCTCGGCAAATCCGGCCGCCGCATCAGCCACCGTATTGCCCCAGATATTGGCCTCAATCACGCGAATGGCAAAATCGGGCAGCCATTGCAGCTTCCACACCTCGCGGTACGTCCCTTGACTGCCCCGCGCCCGCATCGGCTTGCCCCAGGGGATGCCCAGCAGCGCCAGCCGGTGCAGCAAATGACTTCGTTCCAAATGGATGTCGATACGCAAATCCAGATTGAGACTGCTCTGAGTCGGGTCCGGCCGCAGCCTCAGCCGCTTTTGCTGATGGTACAAATCGCGCTGCAAAGGCACCATCGGCGTGTCCGGCGGTACCGCCCCCATCCGCTCGCTGACGATGAGCTTCCTCTGGATCAATTTCATCGGCTCGGCATCGCCAAAACAGATGACGGTCTGCGTCGCTTCGTTCAGTTCCGGCAGGCCGGGGAAGGGCAAATC
>JBNKZT010000174.1:0-12839 GCA_050301775.1 Promineifilaceae bacterium (SeqCode) | reverse complement strand
ATCACTAATGTTAACCAGACAGGCCTGACCGGGATAAACGATTACTCACTAACTGTCTGGTTGCGCCCAAACACGGGGGGCTGGACCAGTTTCGGCCTAGTCGAAAAGTGGCGCAGCAACTTACCTAATGGTTACATGATTTACTTCACGGAGGGGACGCTGCGCGTGGAACACCGTAACAGATGGTCTACCGATTATGATAGTTCTACCGTCAACTTAGGTGATGAAATCCCAGACGGCGATACGGCCTGGACTCATTTGGCCATCACCTATGATGCCAGTGAGACAACGATTCGGTATTACATTAACGGGGTGCAGGTGGATATGGCCAATGATTTAACGGCCGTAACCAGAAGCAACAACAACAGCTTCATCGTCGGCAGCCATGAACCCTGGGCTGCCTATTACAACGGCTACATGGATGAACTGGCCTTCTTTGATCGGATCTTAACTCCAGACGAGGTGGCCGTCATTTACCAAAACAACATTCAAGATTAGGTAACAAGTTGAAGAAATGAAAATCCTTTTTGTTTCTGATTCCTTCCCCTATCCACCTGATTCCGGTGTGAAAGTGCGTGACTTTAACTTGATTCGTCACCTTTCGGACCGCTGCGAGTTGGGGTTGTTGGCGTTTATTTTCTCAGAACGGGAAGAACTGGGCGTGGCCGAAATGAGGAAATATTGTAATCCGGTTGAAATTGTTCGGTTTCAACGCCAGCCAATGTGGCAGCATGTGCCAGGAGTCATGAAACATTTATTAACGCTGCAGCCCTTGGCCAATAAATTTGTTTATTCGTCAGAAATGGCAGCTAAATTGGCTCGGATGACATCTGAGAAGCATTTTGACCTGGTGCAAATTGATTGTACGCCGATGGCTCCGTATCAGGTTTACATCAATGGCCGAAATAGTGTTGACCGGTCAACGCGCAAGGCTTTGGTGTTTATTGATGTCAACGCCCATAAATTCAGGCGGCGGCTGCGTTATGAACGGTCGTTGAACATGCGGTTACGCAATTTCATAGACTGGTTGATGATGTGTCGTTGGGAAGCACGGTACGCTGAGCATTTTGATACGTGTGTGATGATGTCGGAGTTGGACGCACAGCGCTTGAAACGACGTAATCCACAACTGCCTACGGCCGTTATTCCCAATGGCGTGGATGTAGACGAGAAACGGCCGTCGCCCGAACAGAGCCACAACCATGACATTTTGCTCATCGGGGCGCTAAGCCACCCACCCTGGGCTGATGCCGTGCATTATTTCCACGACCAGATATTTTCCCGCGTTCGCACCAAACTGCCAGACGCTCGCATGGTCATCGTGGGGAACGCGCCACTGCACATTCAGGCCCTGGCCTCACCGCAGGTCATTGTGACCGGCTGGGTGGAATCGGTTGAATCGTATTACCGGCAGGCGCTCCTTTCCGTTGTGCCTTTGCGATCCGGTGGCGGGACACGACTGAAAATACTGGAATCGCTGGCCTACGGCCGTGCTGTGGTGTCCACCACTGTGGGTTGTGAAGGCTTGGATCTCGTACCAGACCATGATTTGTTGGTAGCCAATGAACCGGTGCAATTTGCTGAACAGGTGGTGCGCTTGATGTTGGATGGGGAGTTGCGGCACAGGTTGGTGGGAAACGGCCGTGTCACCGTTGAAAACAAATACAACTGGCAAACCATCGCCGATAAGCTCCTAGCTACATATGAAGACATCTGCTTGGCACCAAATAAGGGAGGGATAAATGCCGCCTAACTTTGTCAGCATCACCCAAACTCATGACATCGATAATCCCGCTGCGATCAAAGCGGCTTTGTACGAGCTTCTTGGCCATCTCCAACCGGTGATAACAATGCCACAGAAGGCTTCTGTTCTCATCAAGCTCAACCTTTGTCTCATCAAAGGACATGAAACCGGCACTACCAGCGACCCCTTTGTCGTTCGCTGTTTTGTGGAATGGCTGCTCGAACACCATGATCCGGCCGAAATTATTCTGGCCGAATCCGATGCCACCCATCTGAGCGCCGATGTTGCCTTCCAGGTGTTGGGTTGGGACCAATATTTTAGAGATATTCCCCGCACCCGCTTACTCAATCTCAGTACCGACGAGCAGATAACGGTTGAGCTGGACGGAAAGTATTTCAACCGCCTGGAGATGTCTCGTACTTACATGACAGCCGATTACCTGGTGAGTTTTGCCAAACTCAAGACCCATACCCAGGAACGCATCACCTGTACCATGAAAAACCTTTTCGGTTCCTGGCCGGAAAAAGTCAAGATTATTTACCATCCTGTTTTAGATAAAGTCATTTATGACCTGACCAAAGTGCGCGTACCCGACCTGTGTTTGGTCGACGGCATTATTGCCCATGAAGGCGCTGGCCCAGTAGATGGTCTCCCCAAACCATTAGGCTTGTTAATTGGTGGTACCGATCCAGTGGCAACCGACCACGCATGTGTCCGTGTCATGGGTTTTAATCCACGGCAAGTGCCTCATTTACAGTTGGCAATGCGCAACGGATTAGGCAGCGCTCATTACACCGTGCTTGGACAGCCAATTACCTCTGTGCAAACCCGATTTGAGTTTATTCCAACCTGGGTGCGCGGTTGGTACGCATTAAAAAAACAGTTGGTTAAAGCATGAACGATATGAACACACTACGAATTGGCATTGTAGGCTTGGGCGGAATCGCTACCCGGATGCATATCCCGGCATTGATGACCATTCCTGACGTGTGCATTGAAGCCAGTGCGGAAATTAATCCCCAGCAGGCTGAACGAACGCAACGTCGATTTAGCATTCCCAGGATATATGATTCTTACGATGCCATGTTTGACCAAGAGCAACTGGACGCTGTTTACATTTGCTTGCCTAACTTCTTGCATGTGGATGCCGTCCACAAAGCTCTAGATCATCGTTTGCACGTGCTTTGCGAAAAACCGATGGGGTTGTCAGCCATTGCCGCAGCGGATATGGCCGAGTTAGCCCTGGACTGCAATTGTCTTTTGCTGCCCGGATACAACATGCGTTATGTGCCCAATTATTTGCGGGCCAGAGAATTGATCCGCAGTAGGCGGTTAGGGCGAATTTTGCAGATACACGCGACGGTTGCCAAACCTGGCCCTTATACCGGATGGGATCCCAAAAGTTATTGGTACTATGACCGGGATAACATTGGCGTTTTGTATGATCTGGGTAGTCACGCTGTGGACCTGATTCGATACGTTTGCCGTGTGGAAATAACAGATGTTTGTGCTCAAGCGGTGACGACTCTGCCGGGACTGGAAGTTACTGACAGTATTGTGGCGGCTTTTTCCACAGATGGTTACGCTGTGGGAACGATCAATATTACCTGGGGCGCACCGGCTAATGTAGACATGATTACTGTGCATGGCACGGCCGGCAGCTTGATTGTCTCCTGGAATTATTTTGAGCATTTAAAGCCGGGCAGCAGTGGTCTGGATAAGCTAATGACATTTAAGGATAACACTGCTGCTATTGTGAAAAGGGTTTCACGTTCAATTTTGCGGCTGCCATTGACAACCGATTCTTATCTTTCTTTGGCCCAGGATTTTACGACCAGTGTGAGGAATGGAACTGTGCCTGCTGTTAGTGCGCATGATGCGGTACGCGTTCTGGAAGTGTTGGAGCGTATTGCTGACACATTGCCGGAAACCAGAAGGAGGGAACTTTATCCATGAAAATATTGTTTTTGTCGTCACATCCAGCCGTTTCCCTCATGGACAGTCAAGGGTATGCGATCCGAATTGCGGAGTTGATTGATTCGCTAAAGGAACTGGGTCATGAAGTCGTGCCTTTGATTGCCGGTGATGAAAAAGGGCGGCAAACGGCACAGCGTGTTTACAAACAGCGTATCAAGCGGTGGATTCCCGCCCCCATAGCTCAAATTGTACGTGAGTTATCGTTTTTGCTTTTGGATTACCAATTGTATCGGCGTTATTGTAGCCAGGTAGCTGTAATTGCCCCGGATGTTATTGTTGAACGCTATAGCTTTTTTGACCGGACGGGGATGTGGCTGGCGGAATATTTTGGCCTACCGCTGGTGCTGGACGACATTTCGCCGACCTGGGAGGAGGAGATTTATTTTAGGCGTGCCTTGAAAGGGCTGGCTCATCGTATTCAAAGGCAAGTGTTTCAGCGAGCAGATGGATTAGTTGCGGTGTCGACGCCTATTAAAACGCATCTTTTGAGTCTGGGGGTGCCGCAGGAAAAGATTCGATTGATTCATAATGGGGCCGATTGTGAACGGTTTTCTCCGGCTGTAGACGGCCGTTCCATCCGCGAAAAATATGGCTTGCAAAATAAGATCGTCGTGGGGTTTGTCGGCGGCTTTTTGCCCTGGCAAGGGGTGGAAACATTGTTAGATGTGGCTCTGGATTGGCGCGAATCGGCCGCAAATATTCGCTTTTTGTTGGTTGGACCGGCCCATCATTGGTCATCCCTGGGGCTTTCGCTGGAGCGAAAAATGATGGTGGCTCAAGAGAGCGGGCGGGTGATTTTTGCTGGCGCTATACCTCATCAAGATGTGCCCAGTTATCTGGCAGCGATGGACATTGTAACGGTGCCTGATTTCAATGAGTATGGCAATCCAATCAAAATTTTTGAGTACATGGCCATGGGAAAACCGTTAATTGCGCCGGGCGTACCCTCCATTGCGGAAATTGTGACGCACAGGCAGGATGGCTGGTTGATGGAACATAGCAGCCCGGAGAACTTAAAGGGGGCGATTCTTGAGTTAGCGCAAAGTCCAGAATTACGAGAGCAAATTGGAACCAAGGCTAGAAAAGCGGCGCTGCAAAAATTTACGTGGCACAGGGGTGCCCAGCAGCTTGAAGCACTGTTGGAAACAGTGTGTCGGACGAGGGAAATGACCTATCAGACCGTGGCAGCTACTGAAAGCTGATTTTAAAGGCAGGTGTCATGATGGCGAAAAAAGTAACAGACAAAATCGCATATATCACGACGATGAAACGTGGGCTGCCGACTTTTGTCTATCGTGAATTGGCCCAGTTAGCGGCTGCTGGTCTGGTTCCGGCTGTTTTTACGACGAAGTTTGCGCCGGGTTTGTACATGCCGGATGCTGATTGGCCGCTGGTGCGGCTACGGCCGTTTTTCACCCTCATCCGCCAGCCAGTTTTATTCCTGCGTCGGCCTGGTCGTTATTTACGGCTGCTGGCGCTGGCCCGGCAGACCAATTCGCTGGTAGATTTTCTGGTTGGCTGCGATTATGCCGCACGGATGGAGAAGATGGGGGTAACGACCGTTCACTGTGTTGAAGGATTACATTCCCTGGCCATCGGCTACTACTGCCACCTGCTGACCGGGCTGCCCCTCTCCGTCACCGTCCACGCTGATGCCTTGTACATGAGCGATGACTGGCCCATAGTTCACCGGGCGCTGGCCGCCTGCCAATTTGTGACCACCGTCTGCGAGTTTAACCGCGCCAAGTTGATTGATGAATTTGGCCTGCCGCCGGAGCACGTTCACGTCGTTCGGCTGTTTGTTGATTACAATGCCTTCAAACCCAACGACAAAGTGAAAGTCCTTATTGTGGGTCAGTTTTCCCAGCGCAAAGGACACGAAACCTTGCTCAAAGCCATCAAAAAGCTCAATCGGGATGATATTCACCTGTGGGTGGTAGGCGAAGGCACTTGGGGCAGCGTTGGCGATTTTGTAAATGTACGTCAACTTGCCGAGGATTTGAACGTCACGGATCGCGTTACTTTTTTCGGCAGCGTATCCGAAGCTGTACTGCGCGTGCTGTATCAAACGTGCGACATTTTCTGCCTGCCATCGCGCAAATATGTGGTTAATGAAGGGTTGCCCGTATCACTGATGGAAGCAATGGCTTGTGCCAAACCGGTAATTTCAACCCACCATGCCGGCATTCCTGAATTGGTGCCGGATATTTTGATCGCCGAAAACGATGATGCTGCTTTGGCTGAAGCCTTAGCTTATTTGGCCGACAACCCTCAAGTTCGTCAGGAAATGGGGGTACGGAACAGGCAAATTGTAATGCAGAATTATTCAACCACTAATGTGGCCCAAATGGTTGACCTCTTCAAAGGAACGTCATCGCTGCCAGGAGGTACAGATTTAGAGGAGGTAGATGATGCGCGTAATGGTCACCGGCGGAGCCGGATTCATCGGGTCGTGTCTGGTTAGTGAACTGCTGCAAAATGATATTGACGTGTTGGTTTTCGACAATTTCAGTACGGGTAAAAAGGAATTCCTGCCTTATCCCAGCCGGGGCTTGAAAATTGTCGAGGGGGATATAGTCGATCAACCCCATTTGTTACAAGTTACTCAGGAGTGGCAACCAGATGTCGTTGTGCATCTGGCCGCCTTGCACTTTATCCCCTACTGCAAGGCCCACTGCCAGGAAACTTTGCGCGTCAACGTAGAGGGATTGCAATCGGTTCTTGAGGTTAGCCAGACATGTGATGTGGAACGTATTGTCTTTGCTTCGTCAGCGGCCGTTTACGGCATTACGGATGCGGCCAATCAGGAGACGGATCCGCCTGATCCCATAGATATTTATGGTTTGAGCAAATGGTTTGGTGAACGGCTGCTGTGGCAGTTCCATCAAGAGACGGGCATCTCTTGTCTGGCGGCCCGGTTGTTTAACGTCTACGGCTTTAATGAAACAAACCCCCATGTGATTCCAGCCATTTTGGAACAAATGGAAGATGTGGACGGTATTCAATTAGGCAACGTGGATGCCTGCCGCGATTTTATTTTTGTCCGCGATGTGGCGCTGGCGCTACTGGCATTAGCCAGAGCAAAGGATTTGCCATTTGGCATTTTTAATGTGGGGAGTGGGCGTGAATATTCGATTCGTGATGTGGTCAAGGTGTGTGAGGAGGTTGGGCAACGGCCGTTACCCATCCAAACCGTCGCATCACGGCAGCGCAAACAAGAACGCTGGCATCTATGGGCAGACATCTCACACATCAAGGAAACCATAGGCTGGCAGCCCATGTATGATTTGCACACGGGTTTGATGAAAACAATGTTATCCCTGGAAATGGATATTCAACCATTTTTAACCTGAAGATGGACCGTCATTTTGTTGTGAACTTTATGTACTGGCTCAGAAGGGGAATGTAAATAGCGACGAGGAGGCTAAATGAAAAGTAAAAACATACTCGTTTTGGTGGTGCTTTTTGTGGCAATTTGCCTGATGTTACAAGCTACCGGTAGTGATGTCAGTGCAGGTGAGACAGTCAGTTGTTACCCGATTGAAGGATGTACGCCCGGCTACTGGAAACAGGAACAGCATTTTGATTCGTGGGTTGGTTTTGCGCCAACCGATTCGTTTGCTGATGTTTTTGATGTTGGCCCGGATGTGACTTTGCTGGAAGCGCTTGATTTAGGCGGTGGTGATGACACTGCCTTTATGCGCCATGCAGTGGCAGCACTGCTGAATGCGTCACATCCTAATATTTGTTATGCCGGTAAGTATGGCAATGACTGGGAAATCCAATGGTTTGTCAAGTACACGTTTATAGAGGGTACATTTGAATACAAGAAGGACATTTTGGAAGCATTTAACGAGGCAAGATGTCCACTTGATTGATATTGGTGTTGAAACGGCCGTTTCCCCCCCTTCTGAGCTACTTAAATGGAGGTCGATGATGATTGATGGTGTGCGCGTTAAAACGTTGAAAGTAATTCCCGACGAGCGGGGCCACTTAATGGAAATTTTGCGCCGCGACGACCCTGAGTTCGTTGGTTTCGGCCAGGTTTATATGACCACGGTATTTCCCGGCGTGGTTAAAGGCTGGCATTACCACCACAAACAGATTGATAACATGACGGCCGTTAAAGGCACGATCAAACTCGTGTTATTCGACGACCGGGACCAATCGCCAACACGCGGCCAGGTCAACGAATTCTTCGTCGGCGAACACAAGCCCATCATGGTTCAGATTCCTCGCGGCGTCCTGCACGGAATCAAAGGCGTCGGAGTCGAAGAAGCTATTGTCATCAATCTGGTGACAGAACCGTACAACCGGGAAGAACCTGACGAGTTTAGAGTACCGCCCCATTCGGCCGATGTGCCTTATGATTGGGCCTGCAAGGAGGGTTGAAATGAGAATATTAGTTACCGGCGCTAAAGGAATGATGGGATCAGACTTGTGCCCCGTCTTGCAAAAGAATCATCAGGTATTAGCGACAGACATAACCGAAATGGACGTACGCGAATCTGAATGGGTGCGCGATACCTGCCACGAGTTTAAGCCTGATGCTGTCATGCATCTGGCAGCCTTGACCAATGTCGATGAGTGCGAGAAACGGCCGGATGAGGCATTTCGGACCAATGCCCTGGGCACGCAGAATGTCGCCTTGGCCTGCCAGGAGATCGGAGCCACAATGGTTTACATCAGCACCATCAGCGTGTTTGACGGCCGTAAACCAACGCCGTACATGGAATTTGATCAGCCTAATCCCCAAAGTTACTACAGCATGGCCAAATACGAAGGCGAACGCATTGTGCGTTCATTGCTGAACCAATACTTCATCGTCCGGGCTGGCTGGATGTTTGGCGGCGGACCAGAAGATAAGAAATTTGTGGCCAAAATCATTGATCTGGCCTGCAACCGACCAGAACTTAAGGTAGTGAACGATAAAATCGGTTCCCCCACCTATACGCTCGATATTTCTTGCACGATTGAACAGCTCATTCATACGCGATTGTATGGCCTCTACCACGCCGTCAATGCCAACGGCTGTGTGAGCCGTTATGAACTGGCCTGTACGATTCTCAAATATGCTGGTATCGAAGGTTGCCGGGTTGTCCCGGTTGCTTCGGCCGAATTCCCACTGCCTGCCTCACGACCACGCATGGAAGCGGCCGTTAACTATTACCTGACTCTGCGTGGCCTGAACTGGATGCGCGATTGGCGGCTGGCGCTTCGGGAATATTTGGAGCAACTGCGGGATATGGGCGAGCAGCGCATTCATCTGACCAGCGAGCCAGTCATGGCTGAACCAGCTTTGGCCTTTGCTTGAGAGGAATAAACAACCATGAAAATTGCCATGTTAGGCGGGCGGGGTGTTCCCGCCCGCTACAGCGGATCGGAAACCTGTGTGGAAGAGGTCGGTTCCCGTTTGGTGGAACGTGGTCATGAAGTGATTGTGTATTGCCGGAAGCATAACAGCGAGATTGATGCCCCGTTTTACAAAGGGATGAAACGGGTAGTGTTAAGCTCAGTCAATTCCAAGCATTTCGATACGTTGTCGCATACCCTGGTTTCGCTGCTGCACAATTATCGCACAGATCCAGCCGATGTATTGCATTTTCATGGGGTGGGAAACAGCTTGTTTGTTCCCTGGTTAAAACTGCTGCCGGGGAAAACGGCCGTTACCGTCGATGGCCCTGATTGGGAACGCCCCAAGTGGGGCAGGTTGGCCCGTCAGGTTTTGAAACTTTCAGCCCGAATCGCTGTGGGAACGGCCGATGTCATCATCACCGATTCCACGATTTCCCAACAATACTACCGACAGCACTTTGGCAAAGAAACCCAATACATCCCCTATGGCGCTGATACCATCGACATCCTGGCTGCCGACGCCCTGCATACATATGGCTTAGAGCGTCATGACTACTTACTATTTGTTGGCCGCCTTGTGCCCGACAAAGGTATCCATCTGTTAGTCAAGGCATTTGAAGGAGTCAAAACGAACAAAAAGCTGATCATTGTTGGCGATAGCCCTTTGTTCCCGGATTATGTCCAAAAACTCAAGTCTACCAACGATCCGCGCATCAAGTTTTTAGGATTTGTATTTGATGAACCATATCGCCAGTTATGTGCCCATGCATATGTTTACGTTCAGCCCTCGTTAGTCGAAGGCACATCACCGGCTTTATTAGCGGCCATGGGAGCCGGTAATTGCGTCATTGCCAGCAGCATACCCGAAAACCGGGAAACCATTGGCAACGCTGGCCTGTCGTTCACCTGCAATGATGTGGATGATTTGCGGCGTGTTTTGCAAACGGCCGTTGACGATCTGGCACTGGTTCAACACTACCGCCGTAAAGCACGGCAGCGTGTCGAGGAGGTTTATAATTGGGACAACATTACCCGCAAACACGAAGCCATCTATCAAGCGATCATCGGCAGCAGTGGGCAGTCATCCTTGGAGATCGCCGCTTGAAACGTTGGTTGATTATCCTCTCCATCGCAGCGGTCATCCTGAGCGGAGGGCTGTTCATATGGAGCCAAAAGGACATTCCCGCTTCAATCGATCAGGAACGTGTTGATAATATACCGTTCGATGTAGTCACACCGATTCAGGTGACGCCGGAAATCACCACACCTTTATCGTCCTTTGCCCAGCCTACGCCACCACCATCCGTAACGATCCAGCCAGAATCATCACCAACCCCACAGCCTACCAGCGAACCGGAGACAATTTTTACCGACCAGATACCACAAAATCTGAGCCAGCGTTGGGGACGGCCGTATGAATTAGGCACGCGCTTTTGTCCACAGGTTGATGGGGAAATCCAGGCCGTTCGCGTTTATGCCGCCCAAACAGAATCGGGCCAGCATACCGTAAGCATATGGGATTGGAAAGCAGCGGCCCTGGTTGCTGGCCCTTATCAATGGGAATTCAGCGGCTCTGGCTGGCACGAATTCACTTTACCGGCCTCAATACCTGTCTACGCCCATACGGATTACGTTGTCTCCGTCTCCACAGGGGACGATCCCACCCATGATTTTGTCTCCACCATTGACGGATTCGAGGAACCAACTGCCAGTTTCAATCTGATGACTTACCCGGACAGCGGTGTTGCCACCCAAACATTAGGCAGCTTACCAAACTGGACTATTCCTGGAAATCGGAATTTTTTCCGCGACGTCGTATTCATCCCCGCAACTGCTGAAGCAAATTTACCTCCTCAGGTAACTCCAAACAGTGTGCAAAATACTACCTATTACGTCGCTACTAGCGGCAATAATGCCTGGAGTGGCCAGCTCCCTGAACCCAATGCCCAACACACCGACGGCCCCTGGCGCACAATTCGCCGTGCCGCCGATTCATTGCAGCCGGGAGATACCGTTTACGTGCGCGGTGGAACCTATCACGAGTGGGTTTGGCTGGAAGCTGATAATTCAGGAACCGAGACTGCACCCATCACCTATGCTGCTTACCCTGGCGAGGAAGTCATACTGGATGGGGCGGCTTATCCGACACAATGGCAGCTATATTCCGGCAGCATTTGGTGGACCGATGCCAGTGGCATCGATTTCAACTGGGAAGGCCAGGCACGTCTGGTCTGGCAAAATGACATTTGGCTGGAACACAGCTCTACGCTGGGTGGGATAAGTGAAGGGACTTGGTGGTATGATACCTCTTCAGAGCGTCTCTACGTCTGGCTTCGTGGAATCGCGAACCCGGCTCAATCTGAAATCGCTGTTTCTGAACTGCGCAACGCCTTCCATCTCAACCTGACTTCCTGGATTGTGCTAGATGGCTTTCATATCATTCATTATTACCGGGGAATCAGCCAGATGGACAGTGTCGCCGATCAAGGGCGAAATATGGCAGGACTTGCCGTTCGTAATTGTGTGATCGAGCACGTTGGAGAAGGTATCGGCCTGGCTGGAGCCACATTTGGAACTTGGGGATTCACCCATCATAGCCGTATTGAAAACAATATAATCAGAGATACTCAAAGTGACGCAATCTGGATCGGTTCGGGTGTAGATCACATCGTTCAAGGCAATACCATATCTGACGTGAAGCAGGCCTGGTATCGCGGTTTCGTTTCATCTGCCATCATTCTTGGCAATGCTGATGACAGCATCATTGAGAGAAATGTGATCTATGACGTTCATGCGCTTGGCATTGATGTGGAACATTTTTATAACGGCGGTTATGGTAATCGCAATATTGTCCGCAGGAACTACGTACATGACGTGGGGGGACATGCGATTGTTATTTTGGGCGCTAACGATACTCGTGTTGAAAACAATTTGATAACCGACGTTCAAATTTTCGGCATTCTTGTCAATACCAACGCGGGGCCAGCGCTTAACAATGAGCTTTTCAACAATACAATTGATAACGTTGCGGATCGGGCAATTGCGATAATCGAAGGTCAGCCCGTAGACAGTCTTGGACTGGTACCTCAAGATACACGGATCCAAAATAACATCTTTCATAACGTAACCAATTGGGGCATTTATGATGAAGGAGAAGGCACCAGCGCTGATTATAACCTGTATTGGCAAATGCACAGTGGGGTTGCCTTTTGGGGAGGAGCGACTCGTTTTACGTTGGCTGATTTTCAAAGTACCGGACAGGAAACACACGGAGTTGCAAAAGATCCACTTTTTTTACTACCAGGTGATTTTCGTCTTGACGAATTCTCGCCAGCCATTGATACCGGATCGAATGTGGATGCGCCTGTTTTGGATTATTGGGGAATGGTACGGCCGTGGGACGGGAACAATGATTCTGTAGCGGTTGTAGACATCGGCGCTCACGAATGGACGGGACCATTACAAAAGTTGTACTTCCCCGTCATAATCCGTGATTAACTTTTTTGCAGAACACCCAATTAGTTACTCCCGTTCCGGATAGGGAGGTGGTCAAATGAACAAGATTTCGCGGCGTGATTTTCTCAAAGGTATTGCCATCTTAGGGGGAAGTGCACTCTATGGTGGTGTTTATTTTGTTTATAACAAGTTCGTGCAACCGACAGTCGGGGCAATCGTTGAATTGACACCAGAAGCATTTCTACCGTTGGTGACAAAATCGGAATCGACAAATACGCCAACCAGCACGCCAACTGCCACGAATACA
>JBNKZT010000173.1:0-12847 GCA_050301775.1 Promineifilaceae bacterium (SeqCode) | reverse complement strand
TTTGCACCTGGAAGGCAGTCATTACCGCATTTTCGATGAAAACAGCACCGGCGGCGTTTGGGTTAATGACCAGCAGGTGCCTGAATACGGCATCCAGCTTATGGACGGCGATGAAATTCATCTGGGCGCAGTCCATCTGCGCTACCGTCAGCCATAACGAGGACAATTCATGCAACCAAAATGGCTGGAGTGGGCGCAAAATTTGCAGGCCATCGCGCAGGCTGGTTTAACTTACACCGAAGGACCATACGACCGAGAACGGTATAAGGCTATCCAACGAATCGCTGCCGAAATTTTGGCCGGCCATACAGACACTAGCAGCGACAGGGTAGCCGATTTACTGGCACAGGAATCGGGTTATGCAACGCCCAAAATTGATGTGCGCGGCGTAGTTTTTCAGGATAACGCTGTTTTGCTAGTTAAAGAACGAGCCGATGGACTGTGGACGTTGCCCGGCGGCTGGGCGGATGTGAACGAGTCGCCGCGCCAGTGTGTAGAGAAGGAGATTTGGGAGGAATCGGGGTATGCGGCAACGGCCGTTAAACTCCTTGCCGTCTATGATCGTAACCATCACCCCCACCCGCCCATCCCCTGGCACACCTACAAACTATTCTTCCTGTGCCGCCTAGACGGCGGCGCACCAACCCACAGCCTGGAAACCAACGGCGTCGGCTTCTTCCACGAGGATAACCTGCCACCCCTCTCCATATCGCGGATAACGCCAGAACAAATCGCCCGCATGTTTGACTACGCCCGCCACCCCGATTGGCCGGCCGATTTTGATTGATGATGTTTGAGTTAACCCCTACCCAGCAAGAGGCAGTTGATGCCGGCAAGATAAGTTTTTTGCTGGGCGCAGCCGGAACGGGTAAGACGACAGTTTTGCAGGAACGTTTGCTGCGCCTGCTGCACGGTGGCGAACCGGCCTACACAATTTTGGTACTGGTCGCCGAACCGGAACATCAACAGAGCTATCTGGATGCGGTTCACCATTCGGGATTAGGACCATACGCCGATCTCAAAATCATCACCTACAACCGGATGGCCCAGGAGATGGTGGCTTTGTTTTGGCCGCTGGTGGCCCGCGCTGCTGGATTTGCCTACCCGCACCAGCCGCCTTCCTTTTTGAGCTACGATTTGGCCCAACTGTTGATGTGGACGGCCGTGCAGCCCATGATTACCGGCGGCGCGTTTGCCAATTTGCGCCTGCGGCCGCAGCAAATCGTCAGCCAGCTTTTGGACACGCTAAACCGGGCGGCGCTGAACGGATTGAGCCTGGATGAAGCCATCGAACGCCAGATCAACACCTGGGCCGGGGGCACGGAGCGGGTATTGCATTTGCAGGATGCGGCCAAAACGGCCCGCACCTTCCGCCGCGCCTGCCTGGACAACAGCCTGCTCGATTTGTCGTTGGTGATTGAAGTGTTTGATACCCAGTTGGTCCAGCACCCGGAATTTCACCGCTACTTCAGCGAACGCTATCGCCATTTGATCGTGGACAACGTGGAGGAATTTACGCCGGCCGGGCAGAATTTTATCCACAATTTGCTGACGGCAGCGCAAACGACGGCTATTGCTTACGATTCGGGCGGCGGCTATAAACGGTTTATGGCGGCTGATCCGCTGGGCGCGAATCGGTTTCGCACGCGCAGCCAATACGTTTTTGAATTTGGTCCGTCGTTTGTCGCCCCACTGGAGATGGAACACCTGGCCAATCTGGTGGAGAACCATCTGCTGCATACCAGCAAGCCGACAATTGATGCCGAAAAGGTGCTTGTGAGTGTGGTCAACGGCCGTTACCGCCGTGAAATGATCGCCAATCTCATCCCCCTTTTGCAAGACGTCATCCAGGAAGATGGCGTCCATCCCAGCCAGATCGCCATCATCACTCCCTACCTGGATGGAGCACTGCGCTACAGTCTGACTCAAGCCCTCAAGCAAGCCGGGCTGCCATACTTCCTGCTGCGCCGCCGCTCCAGCCCGCGCGAAGAGCCGCGCGTCCGCGCCTGGCTCACCTGGCTGGCCCTGGCCCATCCCGATTGGGACGTGCATCCGACTCCCTACGACGTGGCCGAAGCACTAACTTTGAGCATCCATGACCTGGACCCGGCGCGGGCCGAACTGCTGACCGAGCGGTTGTACCGGCCCGAAGTCCCAGACCTGCTGCCCATCAGCGAACTGCCAGACCGATTGGTAGACCGGGTGGGAATGCAGTTTGCCGGATTGGTGGAGGAACTGCGGGTGTGGCTGATGGATGGGAACGGCCGTAGCGGACCTCGACAAGCTCAGTCACCCTCTACCCCCATCGACACCTTCCTCTACGACCTGTTCAACCAACTGCTGTCGCAAAAACGATTCCAACCCACACCAGATGTGGCTGGCGCGGCCGTATGCGATTGGCTGGTTCAGTCAGCCGCCCGCCTGCGCCAATCCGCCCATGTCCTGGGGTTGAATTCGGCCGGGGAAATCGGCCGTACCTTCATCGAAGGCATCAACCAGGGATTGGTCACAGCCAATCCGCCCGACCTGGGCGACCCGCCCGATCCCAACGGCATCATGATTTCCACCATTTACGGCTACATACTGGCTGGTCAGCCGGTGCGGGTGCAGGTGTGGTTGGAAACAGCCGCCCAAGGTTGGTGGAACATCCCCAATCAACCACTCAGCAACGCCTTTGTCATGGCCCAGAGCTGGGACAGCCAAAAACAGTGGACGCTGGATGAAGATTTTTACATCCGCAACCAGCTTCTCAGCCGCATTATCCGCGGGCTGACCAGCCGCTGCACCGACGGCATAATTCTAGCAAACAGTGATTTAGATCGGCGCGGACAGCGGCAAGAAGGACCATTATGGCGAGCGCTGCAACCAGTACGAAAGAACTAAGCCCAATATGCCAAACCGCCCAAATGTCCCGATAAACCGCTAATCAAAGTATGCTATACTGGAGGCAACTCTGGAAATTTGGGTAACTGGATGGCAAGGATTTTGGTAGTCGAAGACGACAAGATTATTCAAAGAATTATGCAGCTTCGTTTAGAAATAGAAGGGCATGAGGTCATTCAAGCCGCCAATGGGGCTGAAGGAGTAGCCCTGGCTCAATCCGAAAAGCCAGACCTCATTTTTATGGATATGCTCTTACCACGCCTTAATGGATGGTTGGCCACCGAGCAAATCAAGGCGCATACAAATGTTCCCATTATTGCGCTGACCGGCGCCTCGACGACTGAAGAAAAGCAGATGATGCTGGATGCCGGCTGTGTCGACTATGTTATCAAGCCGGTTGACTTTTCCCAATTATTTACCAAGATAAATGCGTTGTTAACATGAATATTCGCCCCATTGCTATTTGTATTTTCAGTCAAAACGGCCGTATCCTTGTACTTGAGGGTTATGACCCCACCAAACATGAGATTTTTTACCGGCCGCTGGGCGGGGGGATTGAGTTTGGCGAGCACAGCCAGGAAGCATTGGAACGGGAAATTCAGGAGGAATTGAACACGGCCGTTACCAATCTGCGTTACCTGGCTACCCTGGAAAATATCTTCACCTTTGACGGCCAGCCCGGACACGAAATCGTCCAGATATATGACGGTCAATTCGTGGATAAGTCATTGTATCACTGCCCTGTTATCAAGGGGCGTGAAGAGGGTGGGCAGCGATTTACCGCCTTTTGGAAATCGTTGAATGACTTTGAAGGTAAAAGTGCGCCTCCGCTGTACCCCGACGGCCTGCTGGAACTACTCCGGCAGCAGCTCTAACAAATTGTCAATTTCATCCGCCCATGCCGGATGAGCCTCCTTGATTTGTAACAAAACATTCCGTGCTGTGGCGACGTCACCGGGCCGGTCGTAAAGTTGGGTTAACTGCACACCTTCTTTGGTCCAATCGGCCGCCTGATCAAATTCCTCCACCTGGACCGCTGCTGCTCCCGCTTTGAAGGCTGCTAAAATTGATTCCGCTTTGGCATCGCTGTTGCGTTCCGGTTTATAGGCCTGAGCGGCCAATTCGTAATAAGTCAATGCCGTTTCGTAATCGCCGGCCGCATAAGCATCGTCGCCGCGAGAGATGTTGAACCAGCCCCAGGCTCCTTCGGTCAGGTAGGATTGGACGTAGGCGTTGTCGGGGTGGAGGCCGAAGGCAATGTCGGCGTCGGCCTGCCCTGATTGCAGCGCCGCGGCAGCGGCCGTATCCGCATCCAGCCGGTAAGCCGACAACCCCAGGCCATATTTGAACCAGGCCCGGAAGCGCCAGTAAAGTTGATTTTCGTTCAGATCAGGGTGGGCGGCCAATTGGTCGGGCAGCGCATCTTCCATGGCCGCCAAAATACGATTGCTGGTGACGCCGGTTATGCCCCAAAGCTGGTAGAAATCGGCGCGGGTGGCCCGCAGGATGGGATATTGGTTGTTGATGACGGTGCGGCGGATGGCTTCGTTGTACCAGGCTCCGGCGGTGGCCCAATCTTCGACGACGACGGCGATGTAGGCCAGGTCGAAGGCGGCGGCCACGTCGGATTCAGCGGTGGCCACGGCCGTTAATGCAGCCATTTCCCCGCGCACCAGCTCGAACACCGGTTCAGCCTCTTGTTCGGGGTAAGCCAGGAGTTCGAAAACGGCCGTTTTCAAGGGCCCAAAGTACTGGCGGTCGGCCGATAACTCCAGACCGCGTGCAAATAATACTTCCGCTTCGGTTGAGCTGCCGCCAGCCAGCGCGGCCAGCCCATCGGCAAAGGAAACGGCCGGATTGGTAGCCTGAGCCGCGATTTGGGCTGCTTCTAATTTTTCACGGAGGGTACGGCCGTCTACGTTTGGGTTATCGGCCAGGAAGTTGTCCAGATTGGTCAGTGCCTGACTGAGCAGTTGCCCGGCATTGGGAGCGGCAACGGCCGTGTCGATGCCCTCATCAAACCAGCGTTCCGCCTCGGCAGTGTCCCCAGCGCCCAGCGCCGCCAATCCGGCCTGGAACTGGATGCTGGCTTTTTCCGGCTGGGCCTCGGCCAGCACACTGTACTCGTTCAGCGCTGCGGCAAACTCGCCTGCCGCCATCGCGTCCGACGCTTTGGCCAGCGCGCGCGGCTCCAGAGTGCCCAACACATTGCGCAAGAAGGTCAGCGTCGTGCTGTCCCGATATCCGCCATTGAAAGCCGCCGTCAAATCAACCAGGGATTCGTAGAGCAGATGCTCATTTTCTGGCGTATCGGCCAGTTGCAGCCATAAAGCATACTCCCACCGGCCGCGCTTTTGGTAATAATCGATGTTTTCCGGGTCAAGGCGAATGGCTTCGTCGTAGCTGTTCACTGTAAGCTGGTAAGGATGAGGATCATCGAAACCGGCACAATTATTCAGCAGGCTTTGCACCTGGCCCAGCGTGCGGAAGGTGAAGGCCAGCGCCTTGTCATCCTGGCCCGGCTGGGTTGTGGATTGGGCAAAATAATCGGCCGATGTGCTGTATTCGACGCATTTGGCCGCCGCATCATCGGTACGGCCGCCCAATTTCCAGTGCAGCGTCCCCAAAGAGATAAGCACGGTCGGGTCATCAGGAGCTAACTCGAAAGCACGTTCCCAGGCAACGGCCGTGTCGTCATACAATCCCAGCGAGTAATTAGCGTACCCTAACCCAATCCAGGCCTCGGCTTGTTCAGGGTTAGCCCGGGTGGCCTGCTCAAAGAAAATCTTGGCCACTGCGAAATCTTCTTGTTTGTATCGAATCCAGGCTAACCCGGACAGCGCTCGTTCCCGCTGCGGAGACGTCAAAGGGATGACGGGTGGTTCAGTTTGCGCCAGTGCCCAGCGGTAATCAGACTCGGCGTTGGTAAAATCATCCAGGGCCTGGTAAGCGACGCCCCGCCACAGGTGAAAATCGGCGCGGCGCGGGTTCAGGGCAATGGCCTGCTCAAAATCGGCCAGGGCCAGTTCGTACTGATTTTCAACCATCGCCAGTTCGCCTTCGCCGGTATCGATAGTACTCCAACTTTGGCGGGCGATGGCCCGCCAGGCGTATACATCAGCCGGGCGGTCGCTGTACTCAAGGATGATATTGTAGCTGCCGATGGCTTCGGCGTACTGGCCTAACTGGACTTGCAGCGCCGCCCGATTATTCAGCGCCGCCAACCAGGTGAAGCTTTGCGGATCGGGAATACCTACTGGAATATTGGCGGCAGCCCGTACATCAATACCTAAAATGCGTGTCGCGCCGATTCTGATGGCCTGACTATAGGCATCGACGGCGCCGTTTAACAGGTCTTCTCTTTGGGCAGCGTCTTCGATGAGTTGGGCACGGTCACGGCGGGCATTGCCCAAAACCAGGTAATGGTAAGCGGCCGTTTCCCGCACGAACAGCAGCGCCATTAACAAGCCAACGAATGTAACGGCAACGGTCGTTCCCAGCCGAACCTTCATGTCATAAACCGGCTGGCCCTTCTCCCGAACCTGCCAGATGGCCCAGCCGCTGCCGGCCAGCAAAATCAGCGCCACCAGCGGCGGATACAAATTGGCCGATGTCAGCAAGGGCCGGAACAAGGTAATGCCTTGGAATAGGGCCAGCAGCAGTCCCGCACCCAGCAGCACCCAGGGTAGGCGGCTGTCTGGTTCCAGTTTTATTTGAGTTTGCAACGGCTGTATCGCCAGCCACCACGCCGGCAGGACAACCAGGCCCAGGTAAAAATATGGGTACAAATCGGCCAGACTATAGGGCAGGCCGGGGATGTCCCACCAAAGTGGCTGGGGTGCTATCCAGGCCAGCAGAGCCAAAACCATTATCACAATCACGTTGGCGATGTAAAAACGACCGGCCTTGCTGTTCAAAATGCTGGTATCGAGATCGGTCGTAGTCGTGGAATTCGGTAGTTTTTGGGCCGCTCTCTGGCGCAGGGCCGTGTACCAGTTGGTACTGCCGCGCACAATGAGCCGCTCGGTGGGTGTGACCAGGGCAAAGGCAGATTCGTGGGGTAACTGCCGTTGCCACAAGCACACATCGCCGGTCACAATCTCCGTCACATCATTCCAGGGAACAGGATCACCCGTCCCCACGCTGATACCGGAGTTGTCCAGCCGCACGGCAGCCGATTGGCCCCGTTCCTGCACCGTGCGCAGCGGTGTCAAAATAATGAGCAGCAGCCCCAATACAAGCGAGAGCAAAATGTAAATGACCAGGAGCGCCACTGCCAGCCAAATGATCACATTGGCATCGCTGGTGGAAACGACATTGGCTGTCGTCACTCCCTGGCTCAATTGGGATGAGACAACTTGCGACGGATCAAAAATAGGCGCGGCTTTGAATTGGATGGTCGGCGTGAGCGTGCTGCGGCTGTCCAGCCGGATAACCAGCAGCGGCATGAGCAACAAAATCAGTGGCAGCAGCAGCAGCGTTAATCGCTGAAAATAAACGAGGGCTGGATGGCGGAACCGGGCGGTGTAATGGCGTTGGGACAGGGTTTGGGCAACGGCCGTAACCCGTTCACGCACTGATTCGGTCACATTTCCCAGCGCCGCCAGCGATTCCATCCGTTCCAATGTATTTGTCGCGGCGGCCCAATCATCCTGCTCGGTTGACAGACGGGCTGATTGGTCAAACTGCGTCACCGCCTGCTCCGGGTCAGCGGCAAACAGCGCTTCGGCCAGGGCCGCCCGGGCGGCGACTTCTAACGGTTTGTCTTCGTATTGCAGCAAGACGGGCAGCGCTTTTTCCAACTGCTCACGCGCCTGATGCGGTTCTCCCTGCCGCAGCCAGGCCTGTCCCAACCCAACGCGCACAGCCGCCTGACGGTATTCGCCCAGCGGCGCTTCCGTTTCTTGCAGCAAACGGTCGAATTGGTCCTGGGCCAGCTTGGCATCGCCCAGCGCCAGATAAAGATAGGCCAGTTTTTCATCAGCAGCGACGGCTTCGCCGGGATCGCCATACTGTTCCAACAGCGGGTCGGCGCGGCGGTAGAAGCGTGTGGCCTTGGCAAAAAGGCGGGCGATTATCCAGTCTAGTCCTGATAAGGTGGGCCAAAAATCGGGGTTCCAAACACGCCGGCCCAAATACATGCTCAGGTAAACAACGAGGGGCAGGGAAATGACGAAGGTGAAGAGGGTGCGCAACGGCCGTAACCCGCCCAACAGCCCATCATCTATTTCCACCGGGCCGCGCACGGAAGCAGCCAGGCCGACATAGGCATCGCCCAGCGCGATCATTGTTTGGGCCTGGTCGGCTTGCAGGGTGGCCGAATCGGCTAAACCGGTTGTGGTAACGGCCGTGGCCTGCTCCTTAAACTGCGTTAACGCCTGCTCGTATTCGGCAATCGCCCCCACAAAATCACCGGTGTGGGCCAGGGTATAGCCGTAAGCACGGGTGATGTACGGCTGTAATTGAGGGGGTAAATCCGCTTTTTGCCGCAGCAGTTGCAAACTTGCCTGGCTTTTGGCCCAGTCGCCATGCAATTGTGCCAGACGTGCTTGCAAATGGGTCAACAAAATCTCCAAATCAATCGTTGGCTCGTTGAGCAGTGTCAGGTAAAAGCGGGCTTCATCGGCCGTATCCAGCAGCCGTTCGATAGCCGCCAATTGGCGCTCGTTATGGTAGACACGGAAGCGATCCACCAGCAAGTCGGTGGCGGCATTTTGGTCAACAAAAAGTTGATGGTAAAGCAGGTTTTGTGCTTGCGCAAACGGATTGGGATCGGGATTGGTCTGCCAGTAGGCCAATGCCCGCTGGTGGGTCGCCCGGTAGGCGGCCGGGTCTTTCATGATCCAGTAGCGCTGGGTCAGTCGGCGCTCTTCGGAACGCATGGCATAGGTAACTGTCCCATCGGCCTCATCATCCCAGCGCGTAATGAAGGAGTAGCGGGTCAACCGTTCGACCAATCCTTCGTTACGGCCGTCATCGGTATTGCGTACGGCCGTGAACAGCGCCTGGTCGTACCAATGAGGCACAGCCGACAGGTAGATCGCTTCGGCCATCATCGGGTGCACCGATTGCAGGATTTTTTCCAGATAGAAGGTGATGGTCTCGGTCGTACTTTGGGTCATGCAATAACCAAGTCAATCTTTAGGCATCAATAATTGAAGATTGATGATTAAAGATCGCTAAAGAAGTCGTCGTCTTCCGCTGTCGTGATAAGGGCATGGTCGGCCATCATGGCCAGCGCGCCAGGAATGCCGCCGCTGGTCAGAATAACTGTCCGCAAATCTAAACCGGTGATTTTACGTCGGTCTTCGAAATATTCTCGAATATCGGTTTCGACAAAGGGATCGAGTTTCGTTTCTACTAACAGATGTTGGATGTTGAGTTGGCTCATGTCGGGCGTTTTACGACCGGTTATGATAATCACCATATCTTTGAGTGCCGCTTCGCTCAAACGGGGCAGCAGTTCATCCAGCAACCAGCGCTGTGCTTCCGGCGGGGCTGCCTCGACGGAATCAAATAAGAGAACAACGGGGTTTTTATCGGGCAAGATTGCCGCCAAACAGTCAAAGAAGGCGTTGTTAATCTGGCGTTCGGCGTGCTGCCGTTCCTGTTGGCTGTCGGCGCGGAGCAGGGCTTTGCTGTCGGTGATAAAGGCGGTAGAGGGTGTGGTGGGAGAAGATACGGCCGTGTCCCCATCCCCAACTGCACTCTCCAATATCCCCGCCATGCCAGCTTGCCAATCAATTTCTGGCCGCAATTCCTGACACACCGCCACCAACCGAGCCAACAACCGCTGGCGCTGGCAATAACTCACCAGTTCAATCGTCTTCGCTAGCAGCGTATCCCCTCTGAGATTCTCGAAATTAATAGCTAACTCAAAACAAAGCCCGCGTAGTTCATCCAGATTAAATGATGTTTCCAGATTCCGTCGCAATATCTGCAAGCCATCCGTCGCCGCGGCCAAATCCGCCTGACTAAATCGGTTAATCGTCTCATTCAGCCGGTTAAAATAGTCATCATAACCCAGTTTATTCCGCAGCAAACGCACCAATCCCAGTACGTCCTGAATCTCATGCATCTCACGCGGATTACGGAAATCAATTTGGGCAACCGGCAAGTTCAACTCCGGCTGTTGGCAGTGCTGGCGCATCTTGCTCACCAGCCACGTTTTACCCATATCCTGTGGGCCTTCAATAGCCATCACGGCCTGCCGGGTTTGTGGCAGGAGCAACTTCTCAAAGCCTTTCAGCTTTTTCAGACGGTCAACAAAAAGGTAATCGTCAAAACTACTCATAAAGAATTCTTGTAGCAAACAGAGACTGGAGATTTGAGACTGAAGACCCTTTCAATCTCCAATCTCCACTCTCCAGTCTCGCCATCCCCAAAATTGAGAAACTCGATTAATCGTATTATTTGGCCGCCGCTTCGTGTTCCTTAATCAATTCCCGCTTCAAAACCTTACCCACTGTCGTTTTAGGCAGTTCGTCACGGAATTCAATAATGCGCGGATATTTGTATTTAGCCAACTGAGTCTTGCTCCATTCAATAATTTCCTCCTCAGTTGTAGTATCGCCGGGATGTTTGACAATCCAGGCCTTCACCGTTTCACCACGCCTGGGGTCTGTCACACCAGCCACCCCAACTTCCATGACGGCGGGATGTTCAATAAGAACTTCTTCCACCTCGCGCGGATAAATATTGTAGCCGCCAGCAATGATCATATCTTTCTTGCGATCTTCAATGTAAAAGTAACCACTTTCATCCATGCGCGCAATGTCGCCGGAAAATAGCCAACCATCACGTAATGTATTGGCTGTTTCCGTGGGCATTTGCCAATACCCTTGCATAACCGATGGGCTGCGAATAATCAGTTCGCCAATTTCACCAACCGGCATATCTTGTTCCCCCATCTCAGCATCTACTATGCGACATTCCACGTTCGGCAGGGGCATCCCAATAGAACCAGCCCGGTTTTCACCCTTAATTGGGTTGGCATGAGTCGCGACCAGCGTTTCGGTCATACCAAACCCTTCAACCAACGTACCACCAGTCAACTCTTCAAACCGTGTTTTTGTTTCCACCAACAAAGGAGCTGAGCCAGAAATACAAGCCCGAATCGAGCGCACGTCATACTTGCCAGCAGCCACATCCGGGTTGTTATTGATCGCGTTGTAGATGGCCGGAACGCCAGGGAAAATACCAGGTTTATATTTGTTGACACTGCTCAGCAAATCCTTCTGGTCTCGAGGGTTGGGAATGATAACCAGTGTGCCGGCGACAGCGATGGAGAAAATCATGGCCGTTACCATACCGTAAACATGGAAAAAGGGAATGGCTCCCAGAAAAACTTCTTTGCCATACTCCCAGTCGATCCAGGTTTCCAATATCAGCGTATTGGCCACCAGGTTGCGGTGCAGTCCCACCGCACCTTTGGCCACACCAGTCGTACCGCCAGTGTATTGCAACAAGGCTATATCATCCCCGGTCACAGTGACGTTAGGTTTGGGCAGCCGCTTGCCTGTCGCCAGGAAATCTTGAAAGCGCATGTCACCGGCTTCCAGGATGACTCGATGGCCTTCTTTCTTCTCTTTGGCAACAGTAAAGAGGAATTTAAGGTGTCCGGGTAAATATTCCTTGATGTTGGCAACGACAACCCGTTTGACCTGAGTTTTGCCTTTTCGCTGGACATTTTTCAGCGTGTTGTAGTAAAGGCTCAATACAATCACCGTTTCCGCGCCACAGTCGGCTAACTGATGCTCCAGTTCGCGTTCGGTGTACAGTGGGTTAGTAGCAATAACAATGCCGCCGGCCTTGAGAATACCAAAGTAGCTAATCACAAATTGGGGGGTGTTAGGCATGTAAATAACAGCCCGATCTCCCTTTTTGAAGCCATTGGCAGTGAGGGCTGCGGCAAAAGCGTCTGTTTCTTCATCAAGTTGGCGGTAACTGATTTTGTGGCCTTTGAGAATAATAGCCGGGTGTTCGGGAAATTTCCCGACCGCTTCTGTTAAAAAATGATGTAAGGAATGATTGGGTATTTCAACTTTCTCCGGAACACCTTCATCATATTGCTTCAGCCAGGGCTTGTCGGCGTACGTGACAGTCATGGGAATCTCCTTTTGGGTTATGCTAAGTTGGAAGACTTTAAGTTTGTGAACAATTTTTGTTTGACAAACACTATGATGGATATTGGGTTATGGTGGACGCTTCGGTTTGTTTGATGGGACGGTTGCACCCCCCCATTAACATAAATGAAGTATACTGTCATCCGTTTCCCTGTGTCAACCGGAAATTCAATTTGACATTTATTGTTAATATCGGTTAGAATGGCTCTTGGCATTGTGAAGATGCCTGAAAATCTTTAAAGGAGACACCAATGCAGATGCAAACAATCATCAACATCTTCCGTAACCGTATTTTCGCTGGCAGCGGTAACGCTTCCTTGCTGGTTCGCGGCATGCATTGGTGTTCAATTGACACGAAACGATTGTGTGGAGAATTAACCCCCTAACCCCACCATCAGAACGGTCTTTTAGCCCCGTATGTCGCAGTGACATACGGGGTTTTTTGTTTTATTTGGCTGTTAGCCAATTAGCGTTTCAGCATTTCAGCACTTCAGCATTGCGGTTGACAAGTTGAAATGCTTAAGGATTTACCATGAATAACTTTTTCCGACTACTCGGTTTCATTAAACCATATCGCCGCCGGTTTGCGCTGTCGGCAACGCTGGCGGCTCTGTCTATCAGTGCTGATTTGATCGTGCCCATGATTTTTGGCTGGACGATCAGCCGCGGACTGCAATCAGGCGAGTTGAAGAATGTTGCTTTTTACGCCGGGCTGCTTGTTGTGGCGCAAGGGATGCGCTCCGTGGTTAACTACATGCAGTGGACGGTGCAGCATCAGGTGGGGCAAAACGTGGTACGTGACCTGCGCAACCAGATTTACGGCCGTTTACAGGCGCTGC
>JBNKZT010000172.1:0-12856 GCA_050301775.1 Promineifilaceae bacterium (SeqCode) | reverse complement strand
AGTCCACAGATTGCACGGATTTCGCAGATTGTTTCCAAAGGTTCAGCGGCGGTAGCGCCAGACCCAGTGGTGGCGTTTGATAGGATCGCCAGCCCCAAAAGCGGTGTTATCGCGCCAGAAATCTTCATCGGGCAGCCCATTCGCTTCGGCTTCGATGATGTGGAAAGTGTAGCGGGTCTTTAATCCGGGATAGGAGAGGGAGTCGGTTTCGGATTCGATTTGGCTGTAGGTGTCGTGGTGGAAGGTTACGGCCGTTTCCGCCACCCCTAATTCCTCATAAAAACAGCGCAAAGCAGCGTCTGTATAATTTTCGCCAGCCTTTATTTTCTCGGATGGGGGCTGATTGCGAAACCGAATCTGGCCATTTTCAAATTCCTGTTTCGCTTCCATGAGGATTTGTTTTCCCCGACGAATGATGATTTGTGCCACATCAACCAATCTGAGTGGGGGAATAAGTTGAACAGCAGCCTCACCACAAACTATTTCATTCCACAAATCGCTGACCGTTTTAGCATTGCCTTCCCCCCAAAGAGAAGTGTCAATATTCACTTTGTTTAACCAATCTTGTAATTGGTCTTCACTTTGAAAACTATTCAATCTAACCTCTTCTGGCACAATCTAACTGGTTGCAGCCAATAAATATTTTTCGTATTCATTCAAATTGTCGACAAAGGTGGCCCGGCCAAATCCCATGCGGACGTGCTGGTCGCCGTATCCTAGATAGCTGCTGGGCAGCAGCAGCACACCCGCGTTTTGAGCCAGCGCGTGACAGTAATCGGTGGCTGAAGGCAAGTTGAGACCCACTAAAGCGACTGACCCCGCTTGCGGTGGCCGCCACTGGAACAACTGCGGCCAGCGCTCAAAGAAAGCGTTGGCGGCTTGCAGATTGTGTTCGATGAGTCGGCGGTTTCGTGCGGCCAGTTTGTCATGAACCTTTAGCGCGGCGAGGGCCAAAAATTCGCTGGGCACGGGGGGGCAGATAGTGGTGTAATGTTTCCAATTCTGTAGTTGAGTGCGAATATGTGCATCCTTAATAATCAACCAGCCGGAACGCAAGCCGGGTAAGCCGTGCGTTTTGGATAAACCGGCCAGGATGATGGCGCGTTCATATTGGTCAACGGCGGAAGGCAAGGCCAGTGTACCGTTTAACTCCAATCCGCGATACATTTCATCGCAGAAGAGCCAGGTGTTGTGGCGCTGAGCAATATCGATGATGGCCTGGAATTGGTCGGGCGTGGGCAAGAAGCCGGTGGGGTTGTGCGGAAAGTTAACGATGATGAGTTTGGTTTCGGGGGTAACGAGCTGCTCGAAGGCGTCCAGATCGATTTGCCAGCCGGTTTGAGTAGGCTGGATCGCCCACTGGCTGACGCTGCCGGTGATGTGTTGGGCCAGGTTGAGCAGGGAATTGTAGGCCGGGGTGAGGACAATGACGTGGTCGTCCGGTTCCAACAGGGTGCGCATGGTCAGGTAGATGCCTTCTTCGGGGGCGGTGAGGACGATGACTTGATCAGGTTGGACGGATTGGTATGTTTGGGAAACGGCCGTTCGCAATTCCAAACTACCTTGGGCCACAGTATAACCCAATCGTATTTCAGCAAAATCAGCCAACGGTACTTCAGCCATCTGCATTAATTCAGCGACACTCATTGTTTCACAATCGGAAGCGCACAGCAGATAGGGTGTGGTAAACTCATATTGGTCAAAATATTGCTCAATCTCAAATGGCGCGATGTTCATAAGTTTTCCTTAACTTGATCCTATTTTCACATGCTATCATAGCTTGATTTATCTCTTTTTGCATGGAGTTTGACATGGACGACATTCTGGTTTCCGGTTTGATCAATATCGAAACAACCTTAAAAGTGGATGCTTTTCCACTGGCGTATGCGCCGGTCAGATACCCCTTTTTTGGCATTAACAGCACAATATCCGGCGTGGGCTACAATATTGCCAAAGCATTAACCATTTTAGACAACAAGATTCGATTTTTGTCACTGATTGGCACTGATTTTGTCGGGAGCCTGGTACGGCAAACGCTGGCGGAAGCCGGCATCGATGACAGATATGTTGTCAATGCGATGCCGCAGACGGCTCAATCGGTCATCATTTACAACCGGGAAGGACGGCGGCAGATTCACACGGATTTGAAGGACATTCAGGAACGGCCGTATCCCCAACACCTATTCGAGTCCGCCCTCGACGGCTGCTCGTTGGCCATCTTAGCCAACATCAACTTTAACCGGCCATTTTTGCAGCAAGCGCGGCGAGCCGGCAAAATGGTGGCCACAGACGTGCATACCATCGCCGATATAGAAGACGATTACAATCAGGATTACATGGCCGCCGCTCACATTTTATTTATGAGCAGTGAACGACTGCCCTGTTCGCCGGAAGAGTGGGCCTACCTGCTGCAAAATCGATATGGTACGGCGATTATCGTTATCGGATTAGGCCGTGAAGGAGCGTTATTGGCCGTGCGTGATGACAATTGCATGGAGCGCATTCCGGCGGTGAAAGTACGCCCCATCGTCAATACGATTGGGGCCGGCGATGCGCTGTTTTCCGCTTTTACCCATGTCTATCATCGCACCGGCAACCCCTATGAAGCCATCCAAAAGGCAGTTCTATTTGCTGGGTACAAAATCGGTACGGCCGGTGCGGCAGATGGGTTTCTGAATAACGAGGAATTGGAAGCACTGGCGCGGCAACAGGGAAATTAAAACCGCTGAAAGCGCGGAGTTTTATGATCGTGTTCGGTATAGTTAAACTTCATAAACCATTCCACTTTACGTAAAATGAAAAACAAACAACTGATAGCTACTACTAAAATACACAGCTACCTGATTTCCGTTAGCAGACACCAGAATACTTGTGTTGTAACCTGCGACTTCATCTACCCCAGGACTGAATGTAACTGAAACTAAAAACTCGCCCGTATACAGATTATAAGCCATTAATTCAGTATCGCCCGTTACGAAAAAGAGCTTGCCTTCTTCGACAACCAGATTGCTTTGAATATTTATCCTGGTTTGCCACAATATAGCTCCATTAGCTTGATCTAATGCTGCTATTTGGGTAATTGTGGAGCCTTTTTTATAGGCAACAATGACATCATCATTCAAAATAAGTTCAGTGGAACCTAAATATCCATCATAGTTGATTTTAGTTTGCCATTCTACCTTGCCTTGGGCAATTACTTCGTTATACGACGGAATTTGGTACGCTGTGGAGCCATTTTCAATCCAGAAGGCGTGCCTGTCAGCATCCGTTTTGAATGATGTTTCTTGCTTACCTGTTTCCATATTCAGCAAGTAATATCGTTCACTATTTCGATTGGCGGTCTGCACAAGCAAGCCAAATGGCGTAACGGTTAAAGTAGTAACATGACGCCCGAAGTCAACCTTTTCCTGCCACACCTCAGTCCCCAAATTTCTGTCATAAGCTATAACGTAAGCACCTCGGATCTCCGTGTAAGAAACAAAAATAAAATCTGTGCCAACAGCCATGATGCCAGATGCACAAATTTGCCAATTTGGTTGTCCTGTGGTGACGTTTAAGCTAAACAGCTTTGAGATATCATTAATACTACTCCCCATAGCAAAAGCCGTTTCTTCTCTAATTGCCATGTCCCGTAAAGTAATACGATGTTCCGCTATAGGTTCAAATCGCGTTGAAATAGTGCCTATAGACTGTTGTATTATGTCTGTCGGCCGAGAGGATTGCCAATGAGTGCATTTATTGGCATTTACTTTTCCTCCCGGCATCATATAAAGGACAAAAAAAGCTAGTATGATCAACGCAAACTTTTTCTGGTTTTCGATTTGTTTCATCTTCTTTAATCCCCTCTCTGGCTATGGCCGGTGTCCCCACCGTGCCACCCGGCGACTCGGTCTGGAGACCGGCCGCAGCGCCTGAATAGTGACAGTAATTTTATATTACTGCGCCCTCCGCGCCTCCGTGGTGAAATTTAACGATACACTTCAGCCACGCGGCCGCGCAAATCGACGTAGATGGGGTGGAGACAGGTGATGATTTCGGCCAGGCGACGGCCGATTTGCTGCTGATAGTCGGTGTTCAAATCGGCATCAGGGTAAACCTCGTAGATTTTGGTCCAGCCGCGATCCCACATCTCGGCTTCCATACTTCCACCCAGCGTATCTTTAATTTCAAACAGATGTCTGCGGAAGCCATCTAAAAGAACACGATTGAGATGTTTGTCGCGGGCTTCGCAGTGAAAGCCCAATTCCCAGCCGCCTTGCCGCTGCGCTTTGGCGATTTCGTAATGTAAACGGGGTTCGCCGTAGTGAAATTGCACCAGCCAGCGCCACGGCTGGCGGCTTTGGATGCCTTGCAATGGTTTCGGCAGCAAGGGGATGACAACATCAGGCATCGTTTGCAGGAATTTGTTGTGAGTTAGGGCTGTCATAGTCGTTTCTATGGTACACTATTTGCATAAGTTTTGTCAGGTGATTATAGCGTGAAACGGTAAACGTAAAACGTGATATGAACGAAAAACAACGTGCTCTGGGTCAGTTTGAAACGCCGCCGGATGTGGCTGATTTATTATTGGGATTTTGTTTGCGCCAGCCGTCGGATTGGCTGTTGGACCCTAGCTGTGGGGATGGCGCTTTTTTGCAGCGGGCCGATTTGTGGCGGCAGTGGCTGGCCAATTCGCCGCAAGATGTACCGCCGGATCGGTTGTGGGGGGTGGAATTGGATGGGGAAACGGCCGTTACCGCCGCCACCCATCTCCCCCAGGCCAAAATCATCAATCAAAACTTCTTCACGCTGGAGCCGGACCAAGAATTTGATGCCCTCATCGGCAATCCACCCTACACGCGCGCCGAATGGATCGGCCGCCTGCACCGCCAATCTGGCGAACAACTGGCCTTCGACCTGGAGCCAGACGCCAGCCGCCAACCACCAACTTCCAGCCGCCAAACCAAACTCATTCCCCGCCACCTGTGGCAGCGGCTGAGCCACCGGTCCGGCCTGCACGCTTACTTTTTCTTGCACGGGCTGGAATTTTTGCGGGAAGGTGGCCGGTTTGGTTTTGTTGTGCCCAACGGCTGGCTGGACGTCGCCTACGGAGCTGACCTCAAGCAGTTTTTGCTGGATAACTTTCGGATTATTGCCTTGCTTGAATCAGGCGTTGAGCGCTGGTTCAAGCAGGCCAAAGTTAACACGTGCCTGGTGGTGCTGGAAAAATGCAGCCAGCCGGAACGGCGAGCGGCTAATCTGGTGCGGTTGGTGCGGTTGAAACGGCCGTTAACCGACCTCATCCCCTTTGCCCACGACGAATCACGGCGGCTGTTGGCCATTGAGCGGCTTGTTCCCCGCCTGCTGCCCAGTGATAATCGCTGCTCGCCCGATTTTGACGTGCGCGTGCTGCCCCAATGGCAGTTGAACGCTGCGGCCAAATGGGGACTGGCACTGCGCGCGCCCGATGTTTACCGCCAGCGCCGCGAACAGACCGATTTGCCGCCGCTAAAAAGCTGGGCCACCATCCAGCGCGGCTTTACGACCGGGGCCAATGCGTTTTTTTATTTGAATACGGCCGTCATCGAAAAATGGGACGTCGAACCACAGTTTCGCCGACCGCTGCTGAAATCGCTGCGCGGTTGGGATCGGCTGCAATTGGCTGCCGCCGACTGCCAGACTGAACTGTTGTGGCTGCCTGCGGGAACCGATGTGCGCGACACGGCCGTATCCGACTACATTGCCTGGGGCGAGGCACAAAATTTCCACCAGCGCAGCACCTGTGCCGGACGCCAGCCCTGGACCGGTCTGCCTGACCAATCACCAGCGCAGCTTGTTTTGCCCAAAGGCATTTGGCGGCGGCACATGGCTGTGCTGTTGGCGGCCGATTTACCGGCCGACCAGCAGCTTTACCGGGTTAGTCTGGCACCGGGTGTATCGCCGTTGGCAGCGGCGGCGCTGTTGAATTCGGCCTGGTTTGCGCTGCAATGTGAGCTGAACGGCCGTATCAATTTTGGCGCCGGTTTGCTTTGGCTGGCGACGTATGAGCTGGAATCGATTCTGCTGCCCGACCCGCGCCAATTGACGCCAGACCAGACGATTGAACTGGAAACTTGTTTCACTCAATTGGCACAAAGGCCCATCGGTTATGTCGATGTGGAATTAGATCAGCCGGATCGGCAGGCATTAGACAAGGTCGTGTTTAAGATTATGAATTTTAGTGAGGATGAGGGAACGGCCGTGTACGATGCCCTGCGCGACCACATCCAAACCCGCCAACGCCGCGCAGTTGTGAACAGGTGAAGGGGTGAACGGGTGAAGGGGTGACGGTAGTGGAATAACCTGGGACTTTTGCCACTCGCCACTCGCTACTTGCCACTCGCTACTTGCTACTCGCTACTTGCTACTCGCCACTTGCCACTTGCCGCTCGTTTACTTTTTCACGCAATTTATGCGTTGTGCCTGCTCAAACCTGATTACAATAAAGGACAGTTATGATGACTAACCGCGCACACAACCTGGAGCAGAAATATAATGCTGTCCATCAAGCCCTCATCGAAGCCTATGGTGAACCCACCTGGCGGCAGCACCTGCCTCCGGTCGATGAATTGGTTTCGACCATTCTGTCCCAATCCACATCTGACATCAATCGGGACAAAGGGTTTTATGCGCTCAAAGAACGGTATGCGAATTGGGATAGCGTCATGAATGCGCCGGAAGCTGAAGTCATTGAGACGATTCGTCCGGCGGGGTTAGCCAATCAAAAGGGGCCGCGTATCCAGGCAGCGTTACGGTATGTGCAGGCTGATCAGGGTGAAATCAGCCTTGATTTTTTAGCCGATTTGCCGCTGGACGAGGCTAAAACGTGGCTGACCGCTATCAAAGGCATCGGCCCCAAAACGGCGGCGATCATTCTGCTTTTTGCTTTTGGTCGGTCGGCTTTTCCGGTAGACACACATGTTCATCGCATCACCGGCCGTTTGGGCTTAATTGGGCCAAAAGTAACGGCTGACAAAGCGCATTCGATCCTGGAAAATATGGGCAGTCCGGATACATTTTACCCGCTGCATCTCAATTTTATCCGGCACGGCCGTGAAATCTGTCTGGCCCGTAAACCAAAGTGTAAGCAATGTCCGCTGCAAACGTATTGTGATTATTTTCAAGCTGGTCAGTATCTCAGCTAATCAGCCCATCAGCCTAAAACTGAAATGCTGACAAGCTGACCGGCTGATAAGCGAACGCGTAATGGAAGTAAAAATGAGTGAATCCAAAGTTAATGAACAGGCGCGATTAGCGGCCTTATACGCCGTCAGTGCCCAGTTAGGCACATCGCTGGATTTAACAGAAGTTTTGAATCAAGTCATGGATGCCATTATCCAGTTAACCGGTGCCGAACGGGGTTATCTGGTGTTGTTTGATGATGGCAGCGGCGAACTTCGACCGGCAGCGGCCCGCAATGTTGATCAAGAAACCATCGCCGGCAGTTCCATGAATATCAGCCGTACGGTGATTGAGCGGGCTTTGGCCTCAGGAGACGGCGTTCTCACCAGCAATGCCCAGGAAGATGAACGATTTGCCGGCCAACAAAGTGTTGTCGGGTATCAACTGCGGTCGATTATGTGTGCGCCGCTGCGGGCGCGGGGCAGTATGTTAGGCGCGGTTTATGTCGATAATCGCCTGTTTACCAGTGTATTTGATAATGCTGATCTGGAACTGCTGGTAACATTTGCCAATCAAGCGGCAATTGCGATTGACAATGCCCGGCTGTTTACGCAAACGGATCAGGCGCTGACTCGCCGTGTGGATGAGTTATCTATGTTCCAGCGAATTGACCAACAGTTGAATAAATCGCTGGATCTGAACCGCGTGTTGACTTTGGCGCTGAGTTGGGCGATTTCGCTGACTGGAGCGGACAGCGGCTCAATTGGTTTACTGGAAACCAATGAGGAGTCGGAAGAGCAGGGTTTGCGCTTGTTGGTACACAATCGGGCGGAGGACGAAGAATCTGAGACGTCGCCTTTGGTGTCGCTGGATCATCCGGTGCTGCATGAGGTGTTGGCGAACGGCAGTTCCTCTTTCCTGCAAAATGTTACCCCTGAACAAGCCATCGACAGCACACCGGCGGCGGCTCAGTTAGCCGTTCCCATCAGGCGGGATGGCTTAATTAGCGGTCTCATCACTCTGGAAAGCAAATCAGTGAATGCTATCGATGCGGAAGACATCGCTTTTGTCGAACGATTGGCCGATCGTGCAGCCGTCGCCATCAATAACGCCCGCCTGTATGAAGAAATTCAAGCCATCAGCCAGGCCAAAAGTGAATTTATCTCCGTGGTGACTCATGAGCTGCGTTTGCCGATGACGGCCATCAAAGGATACAGCGACTTACTTATGGGCGGCATGACCGGCCCGTTGAACGACCAGCAGAAGCAATTTTTGCAGGTCGTACGGCGCAACATCGATCGGATGCAGGATTTGATCTCTGATTTGTCAGACATTAATCGTATCGAAAGCGGCCGGATGAAGTTTGAAAATGAGGCGTTTGCGATTCTGGAAACGATTCATGAGGTACGTGACAGCCTGCAAGAAGCGATCACCGGTAAAAATCAACTGCTGACGATTGATTATTCGCCCGGCATTGGCGAGGTATACGCCGATCCCAAGCGAATTGGCCAGGTGTTGACGAATCTGGTGAGCAATGCCCACAAGTACACGCCGCCGGGAGGTGAAATTACGATTCAGACGAAAGAAGTGGATGGGTTTGTGCAGATTGCGGTTATTGATAATGGTATTGGTATTTCAGACGAGAATCAGATGAAGTTGTTTACACAGTTTTTCCGGGCGGAAGATCAGGCGGTGCGTGAGCAAAATGGCTGGGGGTTGGGTTTGTCTATTGTTAAAAAAATTGTTGAAGCGCAAGGTGGTGAGATTGGTTTTGTGAGTGAACTTAATCGGGGCAGCATATTTACTTTTACGGTTCCCTTAGCTAATATTAAAGAAGAAACGGCCGTTTCTGTGCAAAATATATCCTGAACGTAATATTCAGTTCTTGATCTGAGTATTGTTTTGGAAAGGATAGTATCATGAACAGCGAACCGATCGGATTCAAGTTATTGTTAAGTTATGAGGTGAATCCTGAATTACAACAGGATTATTACCAGTTTGTGATGGGCAGCTACGTACCGGCTGTGCAGGCGATGGGCTTACAAATGAGTGAGGCGTGGCACACAGCTTACGGCGATGCTCCCAACCGGCTCATCGGGTTTGTGACAGACAACGAAGAAAACATTTTGAGTTTATTGAAAAATGAAACCTGGCTGCGGCTGAATGAGCAGTTAGAAGAGTATGTGACTGAATTTAGCTATAAGGTGATTCCTTACCGGGGCGGGTTCCAGATTTAGATTTTCTTTCCTTTTTTGATTTTGCAGCCACTGAACGGAAACGGCCGTTCAGTGGCTTTTTTTGTTTATAGCGCCCATCATCATTTGACGTAGGGGTAAGCCATCTTTGCGCCGATGCGGCCGTTCCCGTTCTCGCCTATACTTTTATTTTAGGAATCCAGGTCTGACTCGGCGGCTGATCGTATAGATCCCCACGGTATATTAGTGGAAAAACGTCAAACGCTTCCATTTCCTGGAGCGTAAAATGGGTTAATGTTTCCAGTTGCCCAACAAATTTGATAATGCTCTGTACGACAAATGACGGCCTGGCAGGCAGGCAATTGTCTCGTTGTAAAGCCGCTATTACGATGACGACACGGCCGTACCAATCGGCTATGCTGAAACTGACCTAAATTTGTTTGTCAAAGGAGACAGCAAAACCTGTGAAATCTTTCTTTTCTCTTCAATTTCGCTATTGGCTCGCTGGTTTGTTAGTGATTGGTTTGTTCGTAGGCTGTACCCCTGCTCAGGAAGATGAGACGGTACAATCGACGGCAACGGCCGTTGCCATAGAACCAACCATCGCGCCAACCGAAACGGCAGTTCCCCAACCCGAAACCAGCGTCGAACTGGACGCCTTCATTGCGCAGTTACAAACGGCCGTTACCGGCCAGGATTACGCCGCCATGCAAAGCCTGATGAGCGACCCCATTGGCGTTGGTCCGTGGCGCTCCCAATGGCAATCCTTGACGCCGGACCAAATGGCCGGGCAGTTCCAAAACAACGCCATTCCCGTGCCTCTATCCGTGCAATTTTCTGGTCTCAGCCTGGATGAAATCACCAACTTGCTGGGCGGTCAGCCGGTAGAAGAGATGCTGGGGCCAGACGCCAATGTGGCCGCTGTTTTGCACAGCAGCGGCTGGGGACAGTCTACCAGCGATGATGCCCTATTGTTTGTCACCGAAGTGGATGGCCGTTACTTTTGGAGTGCCTTTCTGTACACCAACGGCCGTTTTGCCGACGCCAACTTAGGCATGACCGCCGCTCCTGCCGGTCTCATCTACATCGTCTGGAACGAAGGTATCTACCAGGTGCAGGCCGACGGCTTTCACCGCCAAATCGCCGACGCCGCAACCGCCAGCATCCCCAACCTGAAGGTGTCGCCGGACGGCCGCACCATCGCCTACTTCAACGATGACCAGGAGTTGTGGCTGATCAACAACGCCACCGGCAACCAACAGCAGCTTGCCGGCGATGTCACCCTTTCTGGGTACCTGTTGTGGGGGGATAACGACACCTTATTCACCGGCGTCTGGCTGGACCCCAGCGAAGCCGACGGTCCTAACAACGGTCACATCGCTACGCTCGACGTCAACAGTGGCAGTCTGCAAATTCTGGATGAGGAGCGTCTCTCCGGCAACCGGCCCGCCCTGCTTTCCGATTACAATTGGGCAGCCTTTGCCGTTTTCCCGGCCAGCCAGGATGACATCACCACCGGACGTCTCTACCACCCTGACAGCGGTCTGAAAACTTTCGACCAGACCGCCTATGCCGGCAATACGGGCAATCCCATTGGCAACCCGGCCTGGTCGCCCGATCCCGGCAAAATCGCCTGGTTGAGCTTTGCCGGTGAACGGAACGTGGTGCAGGTGTTTGACGTGGAAGCGAAAACGGCCATTACCATTTTCGATTGGGATCCGGCCCGGTTTGGCGCGCTCATCCCCTCGCCCATTTGGAGTCCCGACGGGCAGTGGTTGCTGCTGGAAGTGTGGGCCAACGGGCCGGAAGGGTCCGGCGTCTGGCTCCTCACTCCCGACGGCAGCAGCCAGACCCTTATCGATGGGCAAGGTAAAGAGCCGTATTGGGCCGATGAAAATCAAATCGTTTTTGGCGTCAACGATGGCCCGCGCCTTTACGATTTGACCACCGGCGAGATGTTCAAGCTGGAACTGCCCGCCGGAAGCTGGCAGCTAGGCGTGACACCCCTGGATGATTTACTCGCCTTTCCCGACTTCATTGACGTGGATGAAACATTGGAAAATGGAGACACCCAGCCAGGCGGCACAGCCGACACCAATCTGCCCGATCCGGACGAGTTGACCATGATGGTGGAACAGTTCCCATCGCCAGACGGCCGTTTCCAGGCCACTCTCAGCCAATCGGAACCGGTCGTCGTTAATGGCAGTGACCAGTTCTACACCTCGCTCGTCGTTGAAGATGGCACAACAAGCTGGAATCCCATTGATGAGTGGCGCGGCTATGGGTTGGGGTATGTTTATCCCATTATTCAAGGGTGGTCAGATGACGGCCGTTACCTTTTCTACAGCAATATCACCTCATTCGATGGCTGCATGATCTTCAACAGCGGCATGGATTTACACCGGCTCGACGTGGCCAACGGCCGTACCGACCTCCTGCTGGACACTGGCCTCACCAATAACCTGGCGCTCTCCCCCGACGAGTCGCAGATTGCCTACACCCAGTTTAACGGGCAGGATGTTGTTGTGGTCTTGCGCGATGCCGCCACCGGCAAAGAGCAAAGCGTGGCCGTTACCACCGCCGCTGCCGATGCCCAATCGGGCAACATCCTCTGGTCGCCCGATGGCTCCTTTTTCTTGCTGGCCGTCGCTCACAATCCATGCAGCGCCGATTGGACTCACAGCATTGTACGGGTGGATGTGACGAGGGGTGGGTTAACGGCCGTCACCCTCATCGAAGAAGACGAACGCCAATTTACCATTCTGGAGTGGTTGGATGCGGCACAGGGTGCAGCACGCCTGAAAGATAAGGATGGCAGTGTTTGGTTGCTTGACGTGAATTCCGGCGAGTTGGCCCAAGAAGAATAAATTGCAGGGGGAGACATCCGATGAAACACAGCCTGTTCATCTTCATTATTTTACTTGCCGCTTGTGGGAGCGAAACGGCCGTTTCTTCCCCCACGCCAACCATTACCCAAACAGTTACGGCCGTGCCCACCAACAAACCAACCGCTTCCCCCACCCGAACCCCACGCCCGACACCCACCGCATATCTTACCGCGCTGCCCACCGCTACCCCGCCGCCGCCGTTAGGCGTGGCCGAGTTGGTGGAGCAGTTGTCATTTGAAATGGTTGATGGGGTGAACGGCCGTGCCCTCTCCCAACTCCACGTGAGCGAATACGGCCTGCGCAGCCAACATTACTGTGAATACAGCCCTTACCGCTGGCTGGACGACAGCCACCTGATGCTCTTCCCGGTAACTGGCTACACTAACTGGTTTGAAAACCCCACGACAGGTCAAGTAACTCAACCGATCGTCATCAGCCTGGATGGCGCTGCGCCCTGGATAACCGACATCGCGCCGACCGACCGGTGCGATTTACCTGTTTGGTCGGCCACCCAGCAGCGACTCATTGAAGCCAGCGATGGACAAGTTCGTTTGAGAGATATTCAGGGCATCGTCACCGGCACGTATGAGGGACAAATGCCCTTGTTTCTGGCTCCCAGCGGTCGCCGCCTGC
>JBNKZT010000171.1:0-12972 GCA_050301775.1 Promineifilaceae bacterium (SeqCode) | reverse complement strand
TTAATCCCCCAATCCCCGCTATTCTTCTAATAATCGTTTTATTCGATCTTCCAGTACGGCCCGATTCAAAATGCCGATGAACACCTCGCGCACAACGCCTTCACGGTCAATAAAAATTGTTGTGGGCAAGCTGTTAATGCCATACACGCGGTTAATTGTGTTGTCCTCATCCACCAGCAGCGGATAGGTTAAGCCGTAGCTCAGGCCAAATTCAGACACGATTTTGGCCGATTCGCCTTGATTGATGCCTAAAAAGGCAACCTGGTTCTTAAATTTAAGGCTGGCATTTTGCAATTCCGGCGTTTCCATGCGGCAGGGGCCGCACCAACTGGCCCAATAATTGAGTATGACCGGCCGGCCTGACTCGCCATTTCGGTTGACATAATCAGTTAACGTGACGGATTCACCTTGCGGCGTGACCAGCGTAAAATCGGGAGCCAGGTGGCCAACGATGGGCGCTTCTGTCAGGGAAGTGGTACGCGGCTGCGACACCTCATCTCGCGAAAACAAAATCCAGGTAATCCCTAAGGCGGTCAACGTGATTAATAAAATTGTCCGTTCAAATCGTAATTTCGCCATGACCATGATTGTACCAAAAAGTTTCTGTAATTTGGCTCACTTTAATCCATTGATGGGGATGGAACCTGGATGATTGCTGTGGGTGTTGATTTCCGGGTAACCAGTCAGGTCGTAGTTCATTGCGCCGTCGATGCGGACGGGGACGATTTCGCCCAGAGGCAGTTCGCCGGGGACGATGACGTAGCCGTCAATTTCCGGGGCATCGCGATAGGAACGGCCGATACTGACTCCATCGCCATACCCTTCCACCAAAACAGGCAGGGTTTGTCCCACCAACGCCTGGTTTTTGGCCAATGAAATCGGCTGCTGCAAGGCCATCAGCTCTTCCTGTCGGGCCAGCTTCACTTCTTCTGGCACTTGCCAGGAGACGCCGGCCGATGGGGTGGAGGCTTCGTAAGAGTAGGTGAAGGCGCCCACCCGATCAAACCGCAAATCACGCACAAATTGCTTCAGCCCATCAAATTCCTCATCCGTTTCGCCGGGATAGCCAACAATGAAGGTCGTGCGGATGGCGATGTCGGGCATAGCTGTGCGCAGTTTTTCTACCGTTTTGTAAACCCACTCGATATTGGCTGGACGGCGCATCCGTTTGAGCGTTTCGCGGTGGCCGTGCTGCAAAGGAATGTCCAGGTAGTTGACAATTTGCGGCGTGGTGGCCATTGTTTCGATGAGTTCGTCGGTGACGTAGCCGGGGTAGGCATACATGAGGCGAATCCAGGGGAGATCCGGTGCAGCCTGGGTGATCTGGCGCAAAAGTTGGCTTAATCCGTTTTTCAGGCCTAAATCATGGCCGTAGTCGGTGGTGTCCTGGGCGATGATAACCAGTTCGCGGATGCCGGCGGCTTGCAGGCGCACGGCTTCGGCGACGATGGTTTCCGGCGGGCGGCTGACGTGGGCGCCTTTGATTTGAGGGATAGCGCAGAAGGCACACGGCCGTCGACAACCATCGGCAATTTTGAGGTAGGCGCTGGTCCCTTGTACGGCCGTTCGCAAAACCCCGCGCTCATCATTACCCACCGTCACCGCCTCGTCGGGCAGGTGATAAAGCGGTTCGGGATGTTTGCGGCGGCGCAGCTTGCGCACAAAGGGCACAATATCCATCCAGCGCCGCGTGCCGATGACGCCATCAATGCCGGGAACCCACTCGACGACTTCGCTGCCGTAACGCTGGGCCATACAACCGGCGGCGATGAGAAGCTGGTTAGGTTGTTTAGCCTGAACCAGCTCTTGCAGCGCGCCAATTGATTCCTGCCGGGCCGCTTCGATGAAGCCGCAGGTGTTGACGATGAGTACGCTGGCGTCATCGGGATCGGCTGTGCCGTTAAAGCCGGCCTTTTCCAACAGGCGAGCCATGCTTTCTGAGTCAACCGTGTTTTTGCTGCAGCCCAGGCTGAGCATGAAATATTGTTTCTTCTGTTGTGTTTTACTCATGGAGAAGTGATGAGGACTGAGTACTGAGGACTGAGTTACTCATCACTCAGTCCTCATCACTCGTCACTTACTGTTGGGTCGTTCGCCAGACTTCTTCTTTGTTTTCGCCGCGTTCGCCCATGCGGCCCCAGAAAATGTCGTCGTTGATGGTGACGACAACGGCGACGGCATTGCCGGTATTGACAATGGCTTCTTCTTGGGCCTCAAATTCGTAGGGTGGGTCGCCTTCCCGGGCGATGCCGCTAAAGACGACGTCGCCGTCAATGGTAACTTCCATCCAGGTCCGCTCGGTGATTTCCAGTTTTAGTTTGATGGTTTCGAGTGCCGGCAGGATGGGACGGGTGGGAAGGGGCAGGGCTTCAGCCGCATCTTCAGTATTGTTGCGGCTGGTGGAGACGATTTGGTTTGCCGCGTCAGTCGTGACTTCGGGCACGGCCGTTGCCTCAGCCGTCGGGCCAATTTGGTCAGCCATGTCCTGGAGGACTTGATTGATGCCTTCGGTGAGGGCTTCGTTGGCGTTGTTATTGTTGTTCATTAGCCGGGGAATAATATTGCTGCCGGCTAAAACAAGGGCGGCAATCAAGGCCAGGACGATGACTAGACGCAGAAATGGTTCAGAATTGGTGGAACGGCCGTCATCTACTTCATAATTAACGGGGTTGAAGAACGGCTGATCTTGGCGCGGCGGAATGACAGTTTCTGATATGTTAGGTTGGCCGTTAGGTGGTGGGGAAACGGCCGTTTCCTGTTCCAAAACCCATTCGTATCGCTCAACCAATGGCTGTGGGTCCAGCCCCAGGAAGCGGGCGTAATTACGCAAAAAGCCACGCACGTGCACCGGTGTTGGCAGCTTGTTATAGTCGCCTTGTTCCAGTGCCGCCAAAAAGCGGGCGTTAATCCGGGTTTTATCCTGGACATCGGCCAGCGTGAGACCCTTGTTTTCACGGGCCTCACGCAAAATATGACCAAACTCGTCCATTTCTTGTTATATCGTAATTAAGCCATTGGCATTGGCCAATTCGCTAATTACCAAAGAATTACTCAGTTTCCTGAGCTTCTTCAACCGCTTCTTCGACCGCTTCTGCGGCAATTTCAGCGGCTTCTTCAGCCTCGGCCACGAGTTCAACTGCTTGGGCAGTGGCAGCAGCGGCAGCTTTGTTTTCGTCTTCGATGACCACTGTGAATTCTGGTTGGAAATCAGAACTTAACCGCACAACAACTGCATGTTCACCTAGTTGACGCAGTGGCTCGATACCAACTTTACGCCGGTCGATGTCAGTGCCCAATACTTCGTTGAGATCATCGGCCATTTGGGCTGTTGTAATGGAACCAAATAATTTGCCTGTTTCACCAGCCCGGGCTTTGAAGGTTAATTTAACTGCCTGAATCTTAACTGATAAAGCTTCGAATTCGGCTTTTATTTCAGCGCGACGCGCATCGGCGCGTTTACGCCAGACTTCAGCCTGTTTCAATGCACCGGAATCGGCTTTAATGGCCATTCCCTTGGGGATAAGGAAGTTGCGGGCAAAGCCGGGGGCAACTTTATGAACTTCACCGGCATAGCCGAGATTATCAACATCTTCTTTTAACAGCACTTTCATAGCTGTACACACTCCATTTCCATAAATTTTGCAGCCTAAGATACTACCAGAGGGGCAAGGATTTGACAACCTCTCTGAAGATTTGTTGGAGCAAATTAGCCGGAGAAGCTGCGTTGTTAATTGATGGTTAAGTTGTCGGCGGTCTGGACATCGTCCATGGCCAATAAAACATCATTGAGTTCGGTAACTTCTTCAACGATTTCTTGCCGCAGCCGCCGGGCACGGCCGCTGTCAATGTCTTTGGCATCGACCAGCATGGTTTGGGAATAGATGGTGCCTAAATGGGTTAAGGTGTTTTCTAGCTGTAGGTCAGCGCGCTGGATGGTGTTTTCTAATGTTTCCAAGGTCGTTAACTGCTGTTGAATCCCATTCAGAGTGTCTTGGATTTGGGCTTTAACGGCCGTGTCACTTTCCCGCTTCAAATCATTGGCCAATTCAGCCGAACGTTTTTTGGCCCGATCATAATCCCGTTTCAATAACTCCCGATCTTTTTGGTAGCGGTCAATGCGCCGGGCCAGATCGTAGATATTTTCCAGCCACTCATCAATTTGGCCGGCGGCCTGACTCAATTCATCCTTGAGAATGGAATCGTCCTGGCTGCGGATGGCCTGATTGATGCGGCTGCGGTAATCCAGTGCCCGGTTGATTTGTATTTGCAAGTTTTTGTCGCGCAGGCTTTCCGGTTTGAATTCATGCTGCAAGAGGCCGGCGACGACTTTGCGACCAAATTCAGGATCAGTCAGACTGCTGTAGACGAGCATGCCCTCGGCGCCCAGCCCGCCCAAAAGCCAGGCCCAGACAGGGATAAAATCCAAGAAATTAAGGGTAGGGCCAAAAACTGCCAGGAGCAGCGTAATGGCAATAACAACCGCGCTTTCCCAGCGCAGGAAGGATTCTTGCAGAATTGCTTTTTGGACGCGTTTTTCCAGTGCTTCCCGTGATTTGCTTGCCATGATGATAGTAAGTGTCATGTGTCATGTGTCGTGTATCAAGTGTCAGGTATTTGGTACTTGACACTTGACACTTGATACCTGACACATTTATGTAACAGCCAGTTTTTCCTGAACCAACTGTAAATGATTTGCCAGTTCCGCCTTTGTCGGCGGATATGTGGACATGTCGTGGGCTGATTGTAACACGTCACGACTGCGTTGATAAAATCCCAGTCGGGCGTAAGCCAGCCCTAGCTGTTTTTGGTACGCTACTTGACCGGGTTCCTGAGCAGCTGCCCGCTGCCAGTGCAGGATAGCCGAAGCCCATAATCCTTTCTCAGATAGATGGCGGGCAATGTTATGATAATCGGGGGCGGTGCGCCGCCCTTTGGTTACACTGGCTGTTAGCCGGGTTTGCTGTCGCTCAAAATCTGGTCCGGCTTTGAAAATGCCGTAGAACAGGGCGAGAACGGCCGTTACCACTTCAAACGTCGTCAAAAACTGCAAGGCCCCGCCAATAAACGAGCTTACAAACGTTTTTATGGAAGCATCCAAAGCATTCAAGCCCAAGGCAGCGTAATCCACCTCCACGACCGAGTTTAGCAAAAACGCCGTCAACACAAGCAGCAAGGCGATGAGTGAAATCATATAGGCCCATGATTGCCGCAGGTAAACACCGGCCGCCAATCCCCAAAAAAGAACCAGCAGCAGTAGATAGCCCCCGGCAACTATGTAATTGGGTCCCAGGATGACATTCACAATTGCTTCGATGAGAAAAAGCTGCCCCAACCCAACCAGCAGTACCCAGTAAATATGTAAATTGCTGCTGGCTTGCTCATACGTGAACCGTTTACTGCTCAAGTTTCGCTTGCATTTTGGACACTGCACGGTATCAAAGGCCAATTCCTGGGCACAGTAAGCGCAAATTTCCACGTTACGCGACCAGACATCATCATAAGAAGACGTGGAGCGAATTTCAGCCTGGGCTGCTTTTTGCGGCACTTTTGGCTCGTGCCAGCGAACTTCCTGTACCTGGCGTTCCGGGTAAAGAATGGCAGATGCCGGTGAAAATGGGACATACTCTCGTCGCATCACCTTTTCTTCTGTATCCGGCGACGGTACAGGTGGGGGGACTAAATCTTCATCGGCCGGACCTAACTTTGCCAGGCCCCGTTGAGCGAGTTGATTGTTGGGATTGAGGGTTAAGACGTTTTCCAGACAAATGCGTCGTTCGTCTATGCTGTTGACAACGCCGCTTAACCAGAGCCAGGCCATCTCGTTTTCTTCATCGGCCCGCAGCACATCCATGAGAAGCTGGTGGGCTTCCTGGCGATTGCCGGCTTTGGCGGCAGCGATGCCGGCTTTCAGTTGTTGGCTGATGTCATCTGCGGTCATTGAAGTGGGAACTATAAAACGTAAAACAAAACGTTTTACGTTTTATAGCTGCATGATGGCTGGTTACGGCCGTTTATTCATCCAAAGATGAGGCAGCTTCTTCCTGTTCTTCCTCTTCGTATGACGGGGTGGGTGCTTCGGCCAGACCCAAACGACGTTTACGTTCTTCCAATTGCAGGTCTATCTCAGATTTGCCCAGCACCTCGTCCATCTGGTTGTCAAGGCTGTTGGCGTACATTTCGCTTTGGGCGCTGGCCTTATCCAAACGGGATCGAATCGATTCGCTCAGGCGGGCAATGTCGCCATCACCAACACCTGTCAGGTCGTCGATGCTCTTGATGGCTTTGACTGTGATTTCTTTGGACTTGGCCAGGCGCAGCAGTGATTCCATTTCTTTTTGTTCCTGGCGAATGGTTTTGAGTTTGGCCTGGAGTTTTAGGCGGGCGTTGAGCAGGGCTTCATATTCGCGCTGCTGCCGTACCCACTGTTCGTGATATTGTTCTTGCAGGCGGCGGGTGCTGTTTAATTCATTTTGAGTAGCGCTGGCCAGTTCGGTTTTACCTTGCATTAACAAGGCGTCGATGTTGCGGTCAAGCTTGTCGGCATTATTTTTGTATTCTTTGTATTTCCGTTCCAGCGTTTTGACTTCACCACCTACAGTGGCGGCTGCATCTTCCAATTCGTCCAGGTTGCCTTCGGCATCTCTGATGTACTGCTTCATGACAGCAACAGAGTTGTTTTCGAGGGCTTTGTCGACCATTGCGTGCAGATTGGCCTGGATAAGGGTTTGTGTTTTTTCCAATAATGATGCCATTGATTATCTCCTTATGATAACTATCGGAAAGGGCTTACATGATTTTAGTACGAGTAAAGGGCGGATTTTGTTTTACTCGCCAGTTTCTTCGTATGGGTACCGCCTGCCTACCATTGTAAAACAACGGCCTCTGGTAGGCAATGCGGTTGGGCAATGAAAGGGGATTGATTTTACGGGACTATGGGTTTGGTATACACCGGGAAGCTGATGTAAATTTGATTAGGTTTGTTGATTTGGATACGGCCGTTATTCAACAAGATATAGTCTCGGGCAATCGTCAGGGATGGAACGTAATCTTTTGCTTCCTGTAAATCTATATTGTCATTGGCAATGATGACGGCAATTTCATTTAATTTATCCTTGGAAATTGCGGGTGGAAGCAGCAGGGTGCAGCAAATCTCATTATTGGTGTGTTCAACGGATAATGCCAATTCCTGGGGGACTTCAGCCTGGCATAATTTGGTGATGACTTCTAAAAGGCGACGGATGCCGTTTCGTAACGATTCTGAATCACCATAAATGGCAGGTAATCCTTCTTGGATGTTACAACGGATGCGAATGTCATCGCGGGAATTGATATATTGACTGCTTTGGCTTATCTCACAAAGCAAAGGACCAAAGTTATAAATGGGTTGTTCTCGCATAGCATATGCTGTTTTAGCTTCGCCTGTTTTTATCTCAGCCAGTGAGATAAAATCTTCTACCAGGTTGGTTAGGCGGACGCTGCCTTCCTGAATACCATGAAGCGATCGTTTTAAGTCTTCATCACTGCGCACATTTTCCAGTCCCGATGCTAATACGTCAGAGTATTCCTGAACGGCCGTTAACGGCAGCCGAAAATCGGGCGTGATTAATTGTAAAATGCTGCGCTTCAATGAATCAAAGTTTTGGCTTTGGATTCCTTGTAATTGGAAATATTGGTCTAGCTGGGAAGTGACTTGTTGCAATAATTCATCACTGTCGTATGGTTTGGTGAGATAAATTTCAGCCCCTTCGCTCAATCCACGATGACGATCATGGCGTTCGCCCTTGGCTGTTAAAAATATAAAGGGGATATGGATCAGGTCAGGATTTTGGCGCACATTGTGCAAAAATCCGAAGCCATCCATAACCGGCATCATAATATCGGATATGATCAAATCGGGTTTATGCTGGCTTAAAACCTCCATGCCGTGCTGCCCATGATCGGCGGTCAGGATGGTCAGTTCGTATTTTTCACTGGCAATTTCTAATAGTTCTTTCAACCCCATTAATAAACTTTCTTCATCTTCAACGACCAAAATTGTGGCTTGTGGCCGCTGTGATTGGGCGGGTTGTTTTTCAAATGCGCCGGAAAAGATGGGAAGCAGGACGGTGAAGGTGCTGCCGGCATCTTCTTGGGTCGTGACATTGATACGGCCGTTATGCAGTTCCACCAACCCTTTAGCAACTGTCAAGCCCGTTCCGGCCCCCTGCTGTTCCATGATTCCCCGGTTGTGTTGGAAAAATAGGTCAAAAATTTGCCGGCGGATGTCTGGTGGAAAACCGATCCCTTCATCCTGGAAAGAGATAAGAATATGATTATCCTCACATGCAGTGGTGATGAAAATTTTGGCGCTGTTGTTTACATTGACAGGCGTAAACTTGATAGCATTGTTCAATAATCGATCAAAAACGGCTTGCAAACTTATTAAATCACCATGAACTGGCAGCAAATCCGGTGATAACGAAAGGTCAATTGTAATGCCTTTTCGGGCTGCTTCCTCTTCCTGTTTCCGAACGGCCGTTTGCACCAATGAGTTGATAGTTGTGATAAGCCTGGCCCGGCGTTGATACTTAGACTTATATTCTCCGGTACGGAGTTCAATCACTAAAATAAAATCTTCGATAAGCTTCGTTAACCGCACACAACCGGCCTGAATCCCACGTAAATATTCCTGAAAATTATGATTGTCCGGGAATCGGTTAACACTTTCCCGCAGCATTTCGTAATAGGCTGTCACGTAAGTTAGGGGCGTTCGGAACTCATGATTAAGGATCTGCAATATTCCTTTTTTAAGATCAGCAATATCTTGTTCATAGGTGAGTTGGCGTTGAAACGAGCGATCGAGCTGGCTGCGAATCAGCTCCAGCAGTTCGACACTGGCAAACGGTTTTGTGATGTAGAGATTGGCCCCTCGTAGCTGTCCGTCCAAAATCTCGTCTTTATTGCCTTTAGCCGTCAAGAAAATAAACGGGATGTGCAGCCACTGTGGATTTTCATGCACTTTGTCGAGGAATTCATAGCCGTCCATTACCGGCATCATGATATCGGAGACGATAAGATCGGGTGTGCAATCGGCCATGACCGCCAATGCCTCTTGTCCATTATTGGCAGTTTTAACATCTACTTCATAATCAATGCCTACTTTTTCCAGCAAGCCGGGCATTTGAAATAGATCATGCATGCCGTTGAGCATGGATAGGTCATCTTCGACAAGCAAAATATTAGCAGAACGACTCATAATTATTACCAGCAGAAATAGTAAGAAAGGTATGGTATTAGATCACCATTATAACATACACACTGGTTAGCAATAGTAGGTATTTGGTGATATTTTACCCGGCATAGGACAAGTAAGGTTACGTTTTAAGTGAAAGATAAATGATTTATTAAAAATAAATTTAGGGCTTGCCTTAAAATAGTTCTATGGTATCATTGTAAGTGGCTCCCCCCCCAGAGATGTCCCCGCTAGCGCCCGCTATCGGGGCATCTCATTTTTTATGCCTTTCCCCCATTTTTATGATTGAAATTTAGCCCCGATTGATCAGCATCAATGACGATATTTGTTTTTTGGCCCACAGGCTGGGTAAGCAGGTAATCGGCGAGTGGTTCACGCAGATTGCGGGCGATGATGCGGCGCAACGGCCGTGCCCCATACTCAGGTTGGTCATTTTGCGCCAGCAGCCACTCCTTCGCCGCGTCGGTGAGATTGAGTTCAATCCCCTGATTGGCCGCCAGTTTAAACTCTTTCTTCAACATCAAATCCAGAATTTTGGCTAATTGTGGTCCGGTGAGTTGGTGGAAGGTGATAACTTCGTCCAGCCGGTTGAGAAATTCGGGGCGAAAAAAGTGCCGCACATCGCCCATAACCAATTCCCGCTCTCGTTCGGTTATAACGGGGATGAGCATGTGGTCCGCCCCCAAATTGCTGGTGAGGATGATGACGGTTTCGCTGAAGGTGGTGAGGCGGCCCTGGCTGTCGGTGAGACGGCCTTCGTCCATGACTTGCAGTAGTACATCTAGTACACGAGTATGCGCTTTCTCTACCTCATCGAACAGGACGACGGTATACGGCCGTTCCCGCACAAAATCTGTCAACTGCCCACCACCTTCATAACCGATATAACCGGGTGGCGCGCCAATCAGCCGGTTGACGCTGGCCTCCTCCTGATATTCACTCATATCCAGCACCAGCATCGCATCTTCTGTGCCAAACATGAACTCAGCCAACGCCTTGGCCAACTCCGATTTACCCACGCCGCTGGGACCGAGAAACAGGAAGGAGCCGATGGGACGTTTGGCATCACGCAGGCCCACACGGGCCGTTTTGACGGCGCGGCTGACAGCCAGAATCGCTTCTTCCTGGCCGATAATGCGCTGGTGCAAATGTTCGACCATGTTGGCATATTTGCCCTGTTCATCTTCGCTCAGCTTGGTGATGGGGATTTTAGTCATCTGGCTGGCGGCAAACATCACATCTTCATTGTCTAAACGGCCGTCCGGCGCCACCTCGGGCAAATTGGTGACATGCCCCTGCGTGACCATACGTACCAAGGCGGCTGCCCGATCTGCCAACTGGACGGCGGCGGCAGGCAAAGCGATGGTTTTGATGTACTGCCCGGCCAATGCCGCGGCTGTGGCTAACGATTCGCGTGTAATTTCTATTTCATACTCTTGTTTGAGCCGTTCCTGGTGAAAACTAAGCATGGCGATGGTTTCTTCTTTGGTGGCGGCGGGCACGTCCAGCCGGTTGCTGTTTTGGCGGATGATGCGATTTTGGCTGAGCTGATCATATATCCCTGGCGTTGTTGTACCGATAATGAGCTGCTCGTCGTTGAGAAATGCTTTATGTAATTCCCGGCTGACTTGTTCCGGGAAGACGGTTCGCAGCCGGTCGGCGAAAAAGCGTTCGATGTTGGGGACGAGTAAAACGCCGCCGCTGGCCCGGCGCATACCGGCACGCAGGGCGGCCAATGGATTTTCCAGCAAGGCGCTTTCGTTGATTTGGACGAGGGATCGCAGGTTATTCGGCCCTTTGCTTTCGGCCAGGAGTTGGGCCAGGCTGTAAGCCAACGTGCGTTTGCCGGCCCCTTCTGGCCCGACAAGGATGGTGTGCCGTTTCTGGGCCAACGAAAGCAGGCTGATCAGTTCGCGCAGTAGTTCCTGGCGTTGATAGACGGGGGCGGCATTGCCTCCCTGGGCTTCGGTGACGAAATCATGAATGATGGGCGTACCGTCTTGAGCGATTTCACCCAGCAGCGTGATCACGGCCGTTGCCGTTATCCCCATCCGCTGTAAAACCCCGTAAGTGGTCACGTTGGGCTGAGCCATCGCGGCCAGGACGTGACCGCTGCCGGCCTTTAGCTCTTCGCGGGTTTTGGCGATTGTGAGTCCTTCATCAATGACGATCAATGATTCGTCATCCAGTGGAATGTCTTTGCCGAAGTCGTCGGTGAAGTAAAAGTCGGCGTTGCGGCCTTTGTTGCTGCGGGCCATCATTTCTACGCGCCGCACCAGGTCGTCCCAGTCGAATCCACGCTGCTGCTGCAGCTGGCGCAGAATCCGGTGGGCGGCCGACTCTTTTTCGTCCAGAAAGACGCGCAGCAGGAGTTGGGGGGTGAGCAGTTTGAGGTGGTAATCGTCCATGCGGGAAACGGCCGTTGTCATCAACCGGGCCAGTTCGGCTGTGGGAATATTTGGATTTAGCGTACTCATAAAATTTCCTTTTCTTAGCAATTCAGCCAATAGGCTAATTGGCGGGCATGTGGAAAATAATACATCGGCCAGGTTGGAGATGCCAGTCTGGTGGGAATATCGTCGCATTGTTAAAAAAGCGTGAATCGATTATGCTCTCCTTTGAGATGCGTAACCGAGCGAAACCCTATTTGTTTGCAGCCATTAACGTGTTGTTCTTAATGCTGCTGATATATTTGACTTCCTCAATTGCTAAGCTAATTTCGATTGATCGTTTAGCGTTTGTGTTATTTGGCCTATTGGCTGTTTTTACCATGTTCTATGGGGTTAGGCTGGCCGGGGGGCGGATTTCGTTTTTACCTGTAGTTGCTGTGGCGGCTTATCTGGTGATGGGGACGCTCGTCACGGCCTGGTTGTTTTTCATTGCGGCCTGGGTGCAAGGTTTGATTTCATATTTTTTGTTGCAGCGGGCGGATTCAAAAATACCGTTGTCCAAGAAAATGGATTTGTTTGCGCGTACGGCCGTTAACGCCACGATGATCCCCGCCGGCATTTTATTTGGCAGCTTCATTTACGAGCAATTAGGGGAATTGCTTTTGCCGGGCAGCGCTGGTTATCCGGTTTTGATTCTTTTTTGGGGTGCAGGTTATTTCTTCATCAATTATTTGTTTGTGATACTGTTTTTTGCTTTCCAGGGTTCAAAGCAGCTCCAGCAGTTTTGGCAGCCTATGCCGCAGCCCCTGCTTTACGAAGCGGTGGCGGTACCGTTTGCCCCGTTGGTCGCCCGAATTTATACCGATTTGGGTTGGGATTACTTTCTGATTTTGATGTTAGGTATTGTGTTCCTTTCGTTTGCTGTTCGTTATTTGAATCAAATTGGATTACATCTTAACCGGCGTGAATTGGAATTGGACAGCTTGAAAAATGTGGGACAAACCTTGAGTGCGGGCCTGGAACTCGAATCTGTTTTAGCGGCAATTCATATCCAGGTTGACCGTCTTATGCCGGCTCATACGTTTTATATTGCTTTGTATGATGCCGCGAATAATGAGGTTGCTTTTCCATTTGCGATGGAGGCGGATCAGCCCAAAGAGATTACGGTCCGGCAGGATGGGAATGGGTTGGTTGAGTACGTTTTGCGCGAGAAACGGCCGTTACTCATTCCAAAAAACGTCGCTGCCGCCGCCCAAACCCTCAACCTGACCTTATACGGCCGTGAACCCGTCTGCTGGTTAGGCGTCCCCATTATGCTGGCTGAAAATCCAATTGGCGTCATGGCCGTCC